>NZ_JBXUGO010000014.1:0-116036 GCF_057180565.1 Serratia sp. HNCC26DJ244
CGCACCACCGGCCTGCGGGCCACGGATTTGCACACACCAGCCATTGTTGATAAAACTGCGCACCATGTTGGCGGCAAAGGCAAACGAGGCATTGGTCCACAGGTAACGGTCATGGTCCGGGCCTTTGACCTCTTCCACGTAGTTGAAGCTGCGTACCGGCACGGTATCCGGGCCATACGGCAGGCGGCCCAGCACACGCGGCATCACCAGACCAATGTAGCGGGAGTCATCGGTCTCGCGGAATGATTTCCACTTGATGTACTCGGCGCGGTCAAAATAGTTGCCAATGTCTTTGATGGCGGCAACATCGGCCATATTGTCTTTCAAGAAAAATTTGGGCCCGGCTGAACCGATAAACGGCATATGGGCCGCAGCTGACACTTTGGAGATGTTACGCAACAGCGCCACATCTTGTGCCGAGGCATCGAATTCATAAGAAGAAATCAGTGCAGCAATCGGCTCGCCACCAGGCGTATCGTATTCATCGATATACGTGTGCTTGTACAGCCCTGTCTGGATAATCTCCGGTGCATCTTCAAAATCCTGACGCAAATCTTCCTTCGACAAGTCCAGCAGTTCAATGCGCACGTTCTGGCGGAAATCGGTCTTGTCCACCAGGGATTTGACGCCACGCCACAAAGATTCTACCGCCTGAAATTCTTCATGATGCAGTACCGCATCCAGTTGGCGGCTGATCTGAAAGTCCAGTTCGGCGATATGGTGGTCAATCAGGGTTTTATCCAGTTTTTCCACTTTGGTGCCGGCCAGGCGCAAACGCTCGAGGAACACCTGCACCCCGGCGGTCAAACGTTCATCGGCCGTGGCATCAGACATCGCCTGTGCATCCTGCCAGCTGTCCAGCGCACTGAGGTGGGAAACCGGGCTCAGGTTGATTTTTTCAAACAGGGAGGCATAAACACCGCCTGCTGCTGGGCGCTCTAATACCACGCTTTCACCCGCGGTCGCATTTTCATGTTTTACAGTCATTAGCATTTCTCTCGTGTTAATCCATTAAAAACCGCTCGCCAGTTAAGGCTGTTGAGGCGCCAGGGCAGACAGTTCAGAACGCAGTTCATTGCTCAGGGCAGGGTCACGCAGGATCTTTTCCAGCTCTTTACGGAAGGCCTGGTTATCCAGCAGGTTGGATTTGAGGTCACGCAGCAGACTGCGCATCGCCAGCATGGCTTTGAGTTGGGGGATTTGACGAGCAACCTGTTCCGGGGTAAAGTCTTTCATGTTCTGGAAGGTCAGGCGGATATTTTCTTCACTGCCATCCCCCGCCAAGGTATTTTCCACCGCAATATTGACAGAAGGTGAGAAATCCTGTAGGACGCTATTAAAATTATTTTTGTTAATATTTTGCTTTTCGCGCTCAGACAATGAGGCCGTCTCTTGACCATGACTAAAGTCACCCGCCACCAACAATTTCAACGGTAATTCGGTTTTCTTTTGCGCCCCTCCGGTGTGGAGGTTTAATTTCAGGTTGATCCTGGCTTTCGGTATTTCATTTTGGAAGGAATTTGACATAGCTAACCCTGCTCAACAAAGAGAATGAAGAACGGTCTGCCCCGGAAAATAAACCGGCATGGCCCCCTTGCCAAACAACCACTTCCTTTTGCATCACCGGATGCAGACAACAACAGGGTCACCAACCAACATATTCATATTACAGGATAAGGGCAGAGCGCTGTGTATCATAAGTTTTTCTGAGGCTGGAAAATGGTCAGATAAAAACCTATGGCCACCACCATAGAAGCATTAAGGAAATTAATAAACAAGATAATTGTAAGCAAATATTTCAAACCCCACCAGGGCGCATTATACCTCACTTCAATGATTTATAAGATTTTTCTTAGTATGACTCCCAGGGAATCCCAACAATGCTTTGCGCTGTAGCTGCATTAATCAGTAGCCGATTAACACAGAAAAAATTGTTGTGCTATAGGCATTTTTTCTTAATAAGCTGCCGACCAGTGATTGTTTGTGCAAGATGTCTCAACGTATCACTGAGTTCTATGGCGTTCCTCACTAGTGCCTCTCCGCCTATTGTGGCAATATTGCCGTCTTCGATCAGCAGTGCCACATCTATAAAGTTCTCAATGAATCGAAAGCACGACCTTTACATAACTATCGGCTCACCAATGACGCGCTAAGTTGTCTGCAAATAAGGAACCGTCAGGTACTTTTTAACTAAAGTAAAAGGCTTCTAGCTATCGTGTTCGCCTTTCCATGATAATTTACACAGAATGTGATTTATGATATCTGCGGGTACCAGGGTCTTTTAACACGAAGTTATAAGGAATGTTAGTAATGCTTGTTCCCATCAGTTTTACTGGGTTTGATGTTTTAATCATGTTTATACTGTTGGTGACTCCCTTTATTATGGGAGTGGTGGCCCTATTTTTACTGGCAATGTCCTTCAGTCATTCGGGAAGCCGTATCCTTTTGCTATGGCTAATTTTACCTCAATTTCTAGCCGCGCTGATCGTTTGGTGGGTTCTAGATTTTTACTACGTCTATGAGGCAGTCAGCGCATTTCTCATTGCTTCTATAGCCATGCTGGTAGGGGTTGCTATTTGCGCAATCATTTTTAGAACACTGAAATCAGTTGGTTGCGGACTACTATTTGGCCATATCATAGCGTTGGTATTATTTATCTTCCTCTTTAACGCCTTCAATCCAAATTTGTATAAAGACCTGCAGGCTGGCAGAGATATGCGCCAGCTACGTGATATCGACCAAAGTAGTGAGGCATTTAATCGCCGACTCGAAGATACGAAATTCCGCCAGGAAATGTTGCACAAAGCCGCAAGCTGGGATATGCCTGAAGCCACGTTTCGTGGATTGCTGGCCAGAGGCGCGGACCCATTTCAGACATATGCCTATGATGGCACCATCTTCTCGATAACGGTAAAACATCACAATCTTAATGCACTACGTGCGTTTAGCGAGTTGTTGGATGGTGGTGATGAGCAGGCACAAAGCAACCGAGCCATTCTGCGCAAGGAAAATCCGTTAGATCAGAATTTCTACTTTTCTGATATACCGACGAAAGAAGAAAAACAGCAGTATAAAACTACCGCGAAAATTATCCTCGATAAGATGCCTGAGCTCCTGAGCAATGAGGTTTACGCCAGAATTCTACCGGAAGGCAATGCGGAACTTATTCAGTTTTTATGGGGGTACCATCCCCCTGAAAAACCCGTTTACCGTATTCAGGCCGAAGCGTTACTGGGTATGGTAACTGTTGCGGATAAAATCGCCGCCACTCCAGATATTTTTAAAGAGGAACCAGCCGCCCATCACTCTGAATCGCTATTGGAATACCTGATTGAGTATGCTCCACGTCCGGTGGTCCAAGCCATTCTTGAACGCAACGTAATTCAGTGGGCGGATTATAAAGATAGCGACGGGAAAAACCCGGTGTTGGAAAAAGCGATCTATCGAGCAAGAAAATACGCTGGGGATGATCCGCAGGTATTGACGATCGTGATGTCCGACATATTAGCGCGCCATGCCCCTTGGTTGCCGTCGCAGCTTGCTCAAGGGTTTTATACCGAGGAGAAGGGTTCGCACGTGGTCAGTGCATTGCATAACGCAGGCATAACCTGTAAGCAGCTCCGCGAAGCGCTATCTAACCTCCACGTTGAGGATTTATTCACTGATGGTAAGCAACGGCTTGAGGAAGTTTGCGGTGTAGAAAAATAAAGTTCTGTCACCTTAAACCAGAGATTAAAGAACACTCTCGGTTAACCGTGTAGGTCCGCCATAGCCAGAAACCAATATTACCCTTCAAGGCAACGGGGAACACCTTCCCCCATGCACTTAGCTATGAGTGATAACGATTTTCCCCACGTGTTGGCGTAAAGCAAAACGTTGCCAGGCTTGTTTGGCTTCGGCAAATGGAAAAACGCTATCAATGACCGGGATAATTTTGTGTTGAACCAGTACTCGATTCATTTGTTCAAAATCCTCACGTGAACCAACACTAATCACCCGAAAGCGTGCGCCACTCTTGAACAGGCTGAAGAAATTGATTGCCTGCGCATCATGAGCCACAAAACCGACCAACGCCAGTTCCCCCCCAATACAGATAGAATCGATTGACTGATTTAGCGTACCGGGTCCCCCGACTTCGATCACTCGGTTAATCCCCTGCCCAGCCGTTAAGCGTAATACTTCCTGACTCCATGCTGGGTGTTGCACATAGTTAATGATTTCATCTGCGCCCAATGCCTGTAACTGTGCGGCTTTACTTTCACTTGAGGTAGTGGCAATAACCCGGGCACCCATTGCTTTTGCTAACTGTATAGCAAACAGTGAAACGCCACCGCTACCTAAGGTTAATACCGTCTCCCCCGCTTTTATTGGCCGGTCTCCGTTAAGGGCTGACCAAGCAGTGACTGCAGCACAAGGCAGCGTTGCCCCGTGCTCAAAGCTGAGGTAATCGGGTAAGGGTAACAGTGACTCCTCGCTAACCACCTTATATTCAGTAAGCCAACCATCGCGATTACTGCCATAAAGTTCATCCCGTGCCGAGGCCTGAAAAGAGCCGCCAAACCAGCGAGGCATGAAAGTATTCACCACCCGATCGCCAACGTTAAAGCGTTCGACACGTTCACCAATTTGCATCACTTCACCCGCCGCATCTGATAATGGGATATGTCCAGGGCTAGACGGCAAGGTGTATTGGCCGTTCATAATCGCCAAGTCTCGATAATTCAGCGAAGTTGCGCGTACCCGGATTAACACCTCCCGAGCCTGCGGCACAGGTAAGTCCTCCTGATAAAGGCCTAAGTCTTCAAGATTGCCAAATTCTTTGAAACGATAGCTTTGCATCTGAGTATACCTATGGCGATAAATACACTACTTCCCTGTGTATTAGATTGCTAACAAGTGCATAACACTCTCTTGGCTTTATCGCCAACAACTACCGGCTCAATTGGCGGTGATGAATGGCGGAAATGGATTCAGTGAGCTCAAGAGCGAAGAAATTTAAGGTGTAACTTTTTTCCAGATGTTCCTGCAGCGCTGACTGGTCGGTAAAAATTTCCCAGAGAGTAAACTCTTGCGGGTTACTCTCATGTTGAAAAATCTTAAAAAGCTCACATCCTGGTTCTTTTACTGTTTCCTCGATTAAATCCAGAATGGCAGATTTCAGTTCAGCCTCTTTGCCTGGTTTGGATTTAATTAACTCCGTTGCTTCAGCATTGTGGTTCATGGTCATTCTCCTCTGGTAAAAAACATTTATCGCAATCGAAGAGAAATTGTAGACAAGGCGGATTAATGAAACTAGATTGAATAATTAAATCTTAAATTCCATATATGAAATCATGTTGGATGAATTAGCACTGTTTGTCAGTACAGTTGAAGCGGGCAGTTTGCGGGCAGCAGCAGAGAAGGCCTCTATGCCAGCCCCGACGCTCACCCGTCGCTTGCAGAAGTTAGAACAGCACTTGGGTTGCCGTCTGTTGCATCGTAGCGCGCGACGGATGACCCCGACCCGCGAAGGCTGGCAATATTATGAGCTGTGCCGACCACTGATACATTCTCTGCAGCAAGCCACCGCCAAGCTGGATGTAACACTGCATGAAGTTAGCGGGCTGATCCGCGTATTGGCACCAACGGATTTAGCCAATGATAATTTGGCTCCAGCCTGGATATCATTTATGACGCAATATCCAGAAGTGCGGCTCGAACTGGAATTGAATAATTACACGCAGGATTTAATCGGCAGTGGTGCAGATCTCGCGATCCGAGTCGGCGCTCAACCAGATTCATTACTGAATATGCGGAAATTAGGGCAGAGCAAAGCAGTCCTGCTGGTGGCGTCTCCCGGTTACCTGGCTAAAAATGGCACCCCAGAATCAATAGAGGAGCTAAAGCAGCACGACCTGCTGATTAGTACCCCGTTATCTACTTGGTCAATGCGGCACCGCCAAAGCGGCGAATCGGTAAGCTGGCAACCTCAAGGGAAGTTTTGTGTTAACGGTGTCTATCTGGCACTACAAGCCGCCTTAGCGGGATTAGGGATCTTGTTTTGCCCAGAAAGTTTGTGTCATAACCCACTGCAACGAGGGGAGCTTATTCAACTATTACCAGAGTGGCAGACCTCCTCACGTGAGATTTATGCTGTATGGTCCCAGCAACAATATGTTCCCGCCAGGGTCCGCGCGCTAATTGAGCATCTAGCCACCTTTTGCCAGCAAAACCCCTTGTTGATGGTATGAATCTGTTGCTTAACCTACACTGTCTGTACTTTTTACTATGCTGAGATGTTGCAAAAACCAGGGGACACCATGAGCACACCGCCAGAAACCACGCTAACGGCAGAGCAAGCCCTCGACAAACTCGAAGCGATGTACAACGCTTCGGTATCTGCCTTGCGTGAAGCCATCAAGGATTTTATCGCCCATGGTACCTTGCCAACAGCACAGGCGCGGGATAATGGGCTGTTTTCTTACCCTGAGCTGCGCATCCACTGGGAAGGGGAACCGCCAACCCCGAGTAAAACTCGGGCTTATGGTCGCTTTAATCGACCAGGTAAATACACCACCACCATTACTCGCCCGCAGTTGTTGCGCCCTTATTTAGCCGAGCAACTTGCTTTGCTGGAAAGTGAATACACCGCAACCATTGAAGTGCTGCCCTCACAACAGGAGATCCCCTTTCCCTATGTGATCGATGGTTCCAATCTGCTGTTGGATAGGAGCATGAGCGCCAGCCTTGCCAAGCACTTCCCTACCACTGAGCTGGCACAGATCGGGGATGAAACCGCTGATGGGTTGTTCCATTTTGCCAAGCATTTCCCCCTTTCCCATTTCGATGCGCTACGCACCGATTTTTCACTCGCACGCCTGCGCCACTATACCGGCACGCCGGTAGAGCACTTTCAACATTTTATCTTGTTCACCAACTATACCCGGTACGTTGATGAATTCGTCCGTTGGTCCTGTAGCCAAATCGCCGATCCTGACAGCCAGTACCATGCCTTGTCCTGTGCTGGGGGGCACTATGTGACAGCAGAAAACCTCAATCAGCAACAAGCTGCCTCTGATTTGGCCTGGAAAAATCACCAGATGCCCGCCTATCATCTGATTGCCAACAATGGCCAAGGGATCACTCTGGTCAATATCGGTGTCGGCCCTTCAAATGCTAAAACCATTTGTGACCATCTGGCGGTACTGCGTCCACATGCCTGGCTGATGATTGGTCACTGTGGTGGTCTGCGGGAAAGTCAGTCAATCGGTGATTATGTGCTGGCACATGCTTATCTGCGTGACGACCATGTTCTGGATTCGGTTTTACCGCCAGATATTCCGATCCCCAGTATTGCTGAAGTACAACGTGCGCTGTTTGATGCTACCAAAACAGTGAGTGGTATGCCGGGGGAAGCGGTCAAACAGCGGTTGCGTACCGGTACCGTGGTCACTACCGATGACCGTAACTGGGAGCTACGTTATTCCGCTTCTGCACGGCGCTTTAACCTTAGCCGAGCCGTGGCGGTAGATATGGAAAGTGCGACCATCGCCGCGCAAGGATACCGTTTCCGGGTACCTTACGGCACATTGTTATGCGTATCGGATAAGCCATTGCATGGTGAGATCAAGTTACCTGGTCAGGCAAACCGTTTTTATGAAGGAGCGATCTCCGAACATCTGCAGATTGGGATTTGTGCCATCGACCTGCTCAGGGCTGAAGGAGAGCGCCTGCACTCCCGCAAGCTTCGCACTTTCGATGAGCCTCCATTCCGCTGATCACCCCATCGCGATTTAACTAGCCGACAATACCGGCCTACCCTTTCAGGTTACTGACCAACCCCTGATTGAGGTAGGTTGTTATTGCTAAGGTAAATTGTTATTGCTTAGGTAAATTAATATTGCTGGTTTGACTGGCCGATTCGGCTATCACATCAAGGATCCGTAGGTTATAGACCATGGTCGCTGCTGGCGGTATATCGGGTGCAAAACCGTTATCACCATAAGCCAGCTCAGGGGGCACCACCAGGGTCATGTTGCCATGATTCTTGAGCTTACCCATTGCCTCACGAAACAAGGGTGGATAGTCGCTTAAAGGTTGTGAAATTGAGGTGCCAGTCAGTTCCATATCTTTGATCACTTTGCCATCCGTCAGGCTCTCTTTCACCACCACTACCACCGTATCTTGCTCACTAAATATCTGGTCACCAGCATAATTGATACGATAATAAAAGCCTTGTTCAGACTTAACGACACCCGGCTGTTTTTTAAACTTATTGATATATTGGCTGCCTTGCTGCTCATTCTGTTGTTTGATCTTTTTATACTGATTATCCAGTTCTACTTCACTGGCCTGTAAAGCCGTAACAATCTGCTCTTGGGGCAATTTTGGCTGGCCATTGATCACATCAGTGACACCCGCCAGCGCCAATTGATGATTAACCTCCACCCCTTGTGATTTTTTGCTATCCAGTAACATTAGAATGTCACTGCCCAAGGCGGTGCCGATGGCATAATCGCGTTTTTCCTGCTCACTTTTTGGGTTGATTGCAGCAACCACCAGCTTGGCTGGTTGCTTCTCGCTATCAGTCAACTTTTGCTGGAGTTGTTTCAGAGAGTCGGTTTTCTGCTGATTCTCTTTGCTCTGCGTAGCCAATTGCCCCTGTAACATCGCATTTTCCTGCTGGCTGGCTTGTTGTGCCTGTTGCAACTGCACCAGCTGCAATGATTTCTGCTCACTCTCCTTAGTTTGCGCGGCTAACTGTTGCTGTAATAGGGTCAGTTCCTGCTGAGCTTGTTGCAGTTGTGTCAATTGCTGAGATTGCCGGGCATTATCCTGGCCGGTTAACGCCAGTTGTTGCTGTAACTGCTTTATCTGTTCAGCTTGCTGTTGGTTATCTTGGCGCTGGGCTACTAACTGCTGTTGCAGCAGCGTGCTGGCTTGTTGATCTTGCTGGCGTTGTTGCGAATGTTCCTGGCCGGTTAACGCCAGTTGTTGCTGTAACTGCTTTATCTGTTCGGCTTGCTGTTGGTTATCTTGCCGTTGGGTCGCTAACTGCTGTTGTAGTAGTGTGCTGGCTTGTTGATCTTGCTGGCGTTGTTGCGAATGTTCCTGGCCGGTTAACGCCAGTTGTTGCTGTAACTGCTTAATCTGTTCGGCTTGCTGTTGGTTATCTTGGCGTTGGGTCGCTAACTGCTGTTGTAGGAGTGTGCTGGCTTGTTGATCTTGCTGGCGTTGTTGCGAATGTTCCTGACCGGTTAACGCCAGTTGTTGCTGTAATTGCTTAATTTTATCTGTTTTTTGCTCATTCTGTTTGGCCTGTACCGCCAATTGCTCTTGTAAACTCACAAGTTGCTGCTGATTTTGCTGTGACTGTTTTATTAACTGCTGTTTGTCACTGTTATTACTGAGTTGTATCAACCATTGCTGCGGTAATTTCAATAATACCTGCTTCAAGCTGGCGTATTCAGAAGCCTGAGGTTGTTGCTGTGATGGTTGTTGCAGTAATGATTGTTGCTGCGATGGTTTTTTACGCAATGCCTCCAGGTCTACTTCTTGCTTACTGATTTTCCCCTTTAGCTGACCAATAGTATCCTGCAGCGCCTGTATTTTTCGGATATCACCTCGGGTACTTTCATTGGCGGGCTTAATTAATACATCAGGTGAATTTGCTGGGATAAGCTTGCTGCTTGCAGGGTATTGCGTAGCACTGGGTGAAGGTATCAAAAGCAAGACTTCAGGTGAATTGCTCTCTTGATTGGTAAGCACTTCCAGTAAGTTCAATGTCTCCGCGGTGGTCGTCGCGGTTCCCTCGGCCCTTACACCACCCAGCGGCAGCGCCAATGTCATCAACACACCGCAATATATCCTGCGTTTCACATCAACCCTCCCCCTTCTGTATCAAGCCTTGCATCACTTCGCGCGCAATATCGGCACATAATTGATTGGTCTTATATTTGTACAAGGCGTCAATCGTATCTTTGGTCGCCGGGTTGACCTCACCGCGCACGCTGTTATAGAGCGAGGCATTATTAACCAAACGATTGAAGTGAGCTTGCTTGGCTGCATAAGCCTTCGGGTTGATCTGCTTCAGTGAGGCAAGTTCACTCTGACACAAGCCAATCTGGCTGGCTTTATGTTCCTCAACCACTTTCGGGGTGGCAACCTCGCTGTTGGATTTAACCGGAGCCTGTATGTTCACTGTCTCCGGCTGATGGGTTTTCTTTGCAGTAGCCTGACAGCCCGCCAACAGCAAAATACCGCACCATAACACGCCTAAATAGAATTTCTGTTGACTGCTTCTCATGGAAAATACCTTTTAAAAATGGTCATACTTAAAATTAATTCAGTTAAATCTAAGCAGGCGTGGCAAAGAGAAACCTTCTTAGAGACACATTGAAATAGGGCCGACACATCACACGGCTGATTAAAACTGTACTAGCCCTGCAACTCACATTATTTTTACCTAGATACATCGATAGTTAGCTTAGCGCATTGCGGCAATATAATACTGATATATTTTCACTCCGGCAACCCTTAGTGTTTTAAGGGATTTCTATTTAGGTGAACAACTAAACCTTACCGATACCACTTTATAAATCCACCAAAACAAATTAATTAACTTCATAGAATCAACTTAACATGATGATTTTTATTGATAAATTAAAAAATAAAAGAATAAATAAAATTAAAATTGGCGGATTTTTACCAGCATTAAACCATTCAGAGAAATTACTATTTTTTATAATAAATTCACCGAGTGAATAATAAATCATTAAGGATGGCATCAATAGTTATTTTGATAATCAGAATATAGCAAGTTAATAGTTAGAATTTTCCTAAATAATATTTTTTACATTCGACCTGTTATGATGCAGAAATTAATTTTTGTGATGGCATCAATGAGCCATCATCTGAGAAAATATTTGATGCGATAAAAACAACATGCTCCCCCTATAACCTCTCCCCCATTACAGCGCTTTGCGCAAAGTGATATTGATGCGGTGTGAACCCACCAACGAGTGATAGCCCTCTTTCACCGGCATAATACCGTGAAAACAGAGGCGTGAAAGCCCGCCCCACACCACCACATCGCCATGAGCGAGGGGAATACGTCTGGTTTTGTCACTGCGTTGCAACCCACCAAACTGAAAAATGGCCGGTAGCCCCAGCGATATCGACACAATCGGTGCACTAAAGTCACGTTCATCTTTATCTTGATGCAATGAAAGTTTACTACCAGGATCGTAGCGATTAAATAAACAGGCATCAGGCACATAGTGGCCAAAACCCGCTTGCATCGCCGCTTCATCCGCCAGTGCCATCAGGATTTCGGGGATTTCAGGCCAGCATTCTCCGCTACCCGGGTCCCGTTGCGAATAACCATAGCCATTGCTGTCGCTATTCCAGCCGTTACCACACCAGCTCATCGCCACCGACATGGTAAATCCCCCTGGCGTCGTCATATGCCGCCAGGGTACCTGATCCACCACACTATTCACCGCTGCCAGCAATTCGGCACCGTGGTTGCGGGCAAAGCCATGTAGCACCAGCGCACCGGGAGCGATTTCTTCACGCCATGGGGGAGGAAGTGCATCTTCAAACAGGTCGATCGTCATTGCCTACCTATCATTACCAATGAATTAATTTTGTGACAATGTCACAAAGCAGTGCAAGCGGAGAATATAATATACCAGATTGCTTAAAATGCAGGTAAAGGGCACAGCACCCTGTGCCCCGTCAGACCACGGCTAGAGCATTGTCTTCATGGTTTTTTCAAAATCACTCCAGGCGCAGAACCCTTGTTTATCGATAGGGCAACCTTCCAGCGCCAAGGTGACGCGCTGTGGTGGATTTTGCAGCGTTAACGGGGTAGCGCCCCGCAGTTGCTCGGTAGATTGATAGACATACTCTATCTTCAACAAATCACGATTATCCTTAGCGTCGTGCCAACGCTGAAACACCAATTTACCGCCAATGGGGGTTTTCTCATATTGATTCGGTAAATGGTAAGGTTTGAATTTCATCGCCGAAAGCAGTGAAGCAATATTGGAATCATGCCCCACCAGCAGCGTCAGTTTGGGGGAATCGGATTTACGTTCCCCTATCAACACCGAGTTAATATAGGTGAGTAGCGGTTTAGCAACGTTCTGCGCCACGACCGGCGAGGTGAACAGCGAGTCCTGATAGCCATCTTTCAATTTGGCTAACTGCTGCCACTGCTGTGGCGTGGTGACTTTGCCCCAAGCTACCTCCTTGATGGGGAAACCTTCGTAGTATTGCAGCATAAAGGCATCCACCAATGAATTACCTACTTTCAATGGCCCGGACACCCCCGGTTCTTTGCCCGCTACCGCACTCATTTTGCTCGGTTCAGCCGTCAGGTCGCACTGCTTATCCTGCGTGCAGGCGGTAGAGTGCGGATAATCGATAATCTCTGCCAGCTGCTTATAGGACGCGTCCAACTTTTGTGAAGCCAGGGCGGCATTCATGGCACTTAACGCCTGTTGATTAAAAGCTTCGCTGGTATCAGTAATAATCGGGTTAAAGGTGGGGTCCATCTCGCCCATTTTATCTTGATGATGAACGGTGATATCACAGCCTGGAAAGGCCCCGCTGGTAAAGAACTGTGCGGTCGCCACGGTACGTTGCAAACTGTTGGCATAAACATAAACGCTCTCTTTAGCCGGGCAACCTTCTGCTGGCAATACTCCTGCCTGCTTGAGCCAGGCATTAAAGTAGTGCCCCATATACACTTCCAGCACGCCCCCTTTGGTGGTCAACAAGCCGCCCGGAGTATCCCACTGTGGCCAGGCTTTCGGGGTGGACTGCACCAATACGCTGCCATTGTTCGCCAGCGGCGCACGTAAATTATGGCGGCTCATCACCAGCACCTGTTCCAATTGATAATGGTGAGTTTCAGCAACAACGGTGGCACTAAACAGTAGTGGTAAGCAGAATAATAAACGGTTGTTTTTCATTAGCGAGACTCCCTAAATATACACTAAATAATTCGAGTTGCTTGTAGGCGGCAAGGGATGGAATCCCCAGGAGCATAGTTGACTATGTGACTGGGGTGACAGAGTGCAGCTAACACCCAAGCAGCTTGAAGGATGACGAGTATATGATTACTTTTAAAGGGTTAATGTTCACTGGCTATCATGGGGGCATTAGAGAGGAAAGTATGTGAGAGGTATCACGGTGAGGGGGAACAGCAGCCATCGGTGGATGGCTGCTGATTCAATCAATACCACAGGCTGAGAATTGGCCAGCCAATTAACAGTAATGCCGAGATATAGACCACGCCAAGGATGCCCCCTAGCCGCCAATAATCTTTCGATTTCACATAGCCACAGCCGTAAATGATCACCCCCGGGCCGGTGGCATAAGGCGTCAAGACCCCCATGATACCGATAGACAGCACCAGCAGGATGGACAGATGCTCCATCGGCACCCCTGGCAACCCTTTACCCACCGCCAAGATCACTGGCAGCATGGTTGCAGTGTGGGCAGAAAGGCTGGCAAACAGGTAGTGCGCATAATAGAACACCAGCACCAGCATAATCACCGTCATTTTTGGTGAGAAACCGTCCAAGTGGGTACTCATGGTGGCCGCGAACCAGTCAATAAAACCGGAGCGCGTCAGGCCACTGGCCATCACCACCAGCGTTGCCAGGTTAACCAAGGTATTCCAGGCACTGGAGTATTGGGTAATCGCCTGCCAACTCACCACTCTCAGTGCCAGCATCAGTGAAACCGCCAGCAAACACACGGCTGTGGCGTCAACCAAATGACCACCAAATACCCACAGACTCAGGCTAAGAAGTACCAGACCAATCAGGGTATACTCTTTACCCGTCAGTTTGCCCATCTCCCCCAGTGCCGTGTCCGCCCAACTGGCCACTTCATTACTGTGAGTCACTTCTGGCTTATACAAGTAGTAGGAAATCAACGGCGCAATGATCAGCAACAACAGCCCCACTGGCAGGAAAGCCAAGAACCATTGCATCCAACTGATATTTACCCCGGCAATTTTGCTCACGAAC
Organism: Serratia sp. HNCC26DJ244; assembly: GCF_057180565.1. Classification (NCBI taxonomy): domain Bacteria; kingdom Pseudomonadati; phylum Pseudomonadota; class Gammaproteobacteria; order Enterobacterales; family Yersiniaceae; genus Serratia; species Serratia sp. HNCC26DJ244. The sequence continues at coordinate 14,025 of NZ_JBXUGO010000014.1, forward strand.
TCAATACCTAAAACGTTCGGTGCCGCACCGGTGATAAACATTGAGGAACTGATACTGGTGCCAACCACCATCATCCACATCAGGTAGCCGCCAATACGGCGTGAAGAGGGATCATTAGGGAAAGAGTCGAACAACGGTGGCAGGTTTTTCACCACCGGGAATACCGTTCCCCCGGTACGCGCGGTGTTCGATGGGGTAAAAGGTGCCAGCAGGATATCGATAATCACCACGGCGTAACCCAACGTCAGGGTGCGTTTACCCATAAATTTTACCAGGAACAGGGCAATGCGCCGCCCCAACCCGGTGGCTTCATAGCCCAAGGCAAAGATAAAAGCGCCAAACACCAGCCAAACGGTGGTGCTGGAGAACCCAGCCAGCCCCCACTTCAGTGCCTCTTTACCGGCCTTAAAACCCGGGTTAGCCAGTTCTTCCGCCCCGAACAGCACCCAGTTGGAACTCAGCACGCTGACCGTCACCGCAATAAAGCTGATTGCCGTTGCTGGGATGGGCTCCAGGATCATACCGACAATCATCGCCACAAAGATGGCGAAATAACGCCAGGCTTGTGGCGGCATCCCCTCCGGCGCGGGTATCAGTAGAAGCACCGCAAGCACCACTAACGGGGCCAGTGCTTTCCATATTTTCTCTTTGGTTTCCGACATACACACTCTCCTGAAGCTTTGTTATTTTTCTCAATCCAATTGGGTATCACTAGATGGCTGTGGTGGTGGTTGTAGTGGCTGTGGCAGTTGTGCCAGTAACCAAGTCACGATCAATAAGTCGGCGCTGCCACCGGGGCTAAGGTTGCGTGCAATGCAAGCGGCATCAAACTGGCGCAGGCGAGCAATACCCTGCGGTGCCCCGGCCCCACCTTGGTCCAATAGTTGCTGCGCATGCTGTTGTAACCAACGCAACCCAGCGATGCCGCCCCGAGAAGCGACGTTGGTGTCATCGTTAAAGGCCATCAGCCATAGCAGGCTATCGAGCAGCGCAATCTGTTCACTGCACCCCTCAGCCATTTTTTGTTGATACTGTGGCAACGCCCCGTTGATCACCTGTTGGAAGCCCGATTCAGCTTCACCGCGCGCCCCACTCAAGCCAAACTCGGCGAACAAGCGCTGGCCCGCCGTTTGCCCAGTGTTGTTATGTAACAACTCGCGGTTAACCAAACCACGACAGATCTGAGCCACCAACTGGCACAGGCTGGCGCTATCAATCTGCCGCTGTTGCTGTTGCAAACGGCCAAACGCGCTGCACAGCAACCCCAAAGAAAATACGCTGCCTTTATGGGTATTAACGCCCCCGGTGGCCCGGTACATCTGTGCTTCACAAGCCAGGCCCAGTGGGCGAATACGTGCCAACTGCTGTTCCACTGGCAAACCTGCATCCGCCTCGCCCTGGCGAATAAAATGAGGTAACCACCGGGCAATAGCCCGAGAACTGCGGTAGAAATGGCCAAGGTTCATATCACGATGGGCACCATTATTGCGGCGATCCACCAAACCGGGTTTCGGGGTTAAATTCACCTCCACCAGTAATGCCTGAAAGGCATTGTCGGCAAAGTGCTGGCTGGTGGAAGAGAGGTTCAGTGCTGGCGAGCGTTCAGATTGCGAGAGCAACATTGAGCCTCCTTTGCATTTCATTCAGCAGTTGTTCAGTGCTATGGATACGTTGGCGGGCACAGATTTTGGCTGGCTGATCACACAGCAAACAGTGGCGTTCTGGCAGCCCTAGATCAGAACGTGACAAAATTTGCCCTTGTGGTGTCAGTACATCGATATCCCACAAGCGGCCAACCGGTTGCTGCTGTTCCAGCTCAATGGTGGCTTTCTTCACTGCATAGGCATCAGCCTGCAACGCCAGATAACCTTCACACCCGGTTGATAATGCCCATGTTTGCTGCTGTAGACTGCGCCAAGCCAGTTGCTGAAACCTGTGCTGTAAAGCCTGCCACCCCAGGTTGAAAACCTGCCGCGTCATTGGGCTGTCTTTCACTGCCCCGGGCACCACCAGCGTCAAGACCAACAGCGTGCTTTGGTGGCGCGCCAACCACGCCTGTTGCCGAGCCTGCCGGCATTCACGGCTGGAAAGCAGTTCCGGCAACTCAATGGCGTGGCTGGTGGCCAATTCGGGGGCAATGTGCAACATGGGGTTACTCTGCGACCTGATACACAACATCGATGACCGACCCGTCACGATAGCGCACCACCGCCACCACCTTATCGGTAAAGGCAATCGGCTGCGGTTCACCGGTCAATATCAGGGCGCGTTCCCGCAACCATTGGATGGTGACCACCTCCAACCCCGCCTCACGTAGACGTTGCGCCAACTCAGGGCGTGCCGGGTTAACCGCAATACCATGATCGGTAACCAAAATGTCAATGCTGGAGCCCGGTGTTACACAGGTAGTGACTTGCTCCACCAAGGTTGGAATACGCCCTCGCACCAACGGGGCGACAATAATCGCCAACCGTGCCGCGGCTGCGGTGTCGCAGTGACCACCCGAAGCGCCACGGATCATGCCATCTGAACCGGTCAAGACGTTGACGTTGAAGCTGGTGTCAATTTCCAGCGCGCTCAGCACCACCACATCCAGACGATCAACCGAAGCCCCTTTAGAGCTGAAGTTGGCATATTGGTTGGCGCTGATCTCGATATGATTAGGGTTACGCGCCAATGAGGTTGCCGCCGCACGATCAAAACTTTGCACATCGAGTAATTTATGGATCAGCCCTTTCTCATGCAGCTCGACCATGGTGGAGGTGATGCCCCCCAAAGCAAAACCAGCACGCACCCCGCGCAGGCGCATCTTATCTTCCAGGAAACGGGTTACCGCCAGAGAAGCGCCGCCAGTTCCGGTCTGCAAAGAGAAACCATCCGTGAAGTAACCTGAGCCGACAATCACCTCCGCCGCACGGCGCGCAATCAGTAATTCACGCGGGTTCGAGGTCATGCGTGTGGCATCGGCACCGATTTTGTCAGCATCCCCCACTTGGGCCACTTGAACGATCAAGTCCACCTGATCTTGTGCCAGGCTGGCAGGATGATGTGGATAAGGCACGATAGCCTCAGTCAACAGCACCACATTACGTGCCACAGCGGCATCCACCTTGGCATAACCCAACGAGCCACAGCAGGCCTCGCCGGTATAGCCGTTGGCATTGCCGAACTCATCGCAGCTAGGTACCCCCAGGAAGGCAACATCAATCTGTAATTCGCCAGACTCAATCAGATCAACACGGCCACCGTGGGAATGGATCTGCACCGGCTGTTTCAATAAACCATGTGAAATAGCATCAGCTAGCGGCCCACGCAGGCCAGAGGTGTAAATACGGCTTACCACCCCATTGCGGATATGTTCAACCAAGGGAGCATGGCAATCGGTTAACGAGCTGGGTGCCAGTGTCAGATTGCGAAAGCCCATGGCAGCTATCACTTCCATCACTTGATTGAGTGTTAAATCACCACCACGGAATGCATGGTGGAACGAGATGGTCATACCATCTTGCAAACCGCTGCGGCGAATAGCCTCTTCCAGCGAGTCACAACGTTTGATACCCCGAGGTTTCCGCGCCTGTTGGTTGGCCTTGGAGACGTCCTGATAAAGCTTCATGCCCGCGAGATTATCCAGAGTTGATAGGCGTTGTTGGCGTTTCATGATGCTTCCTCGCTGCGGTTCACTTCTTCGCGTACACCGGAAAGTGCCGCACGTTGCAATACCAGACGGGCTCGTTCGATGACTGGGCTGTCCACCATCTTGCCATTGAGCGAAACCACCCCACGCCCCTCTTTTTCTGCCGCTTCGGCCGCATCCACCACCCGTTGGGCATGGTCGACTTCCTTAGCGGTGGGGGCATACAGGTTGTGCAGCAATTCAATTTGGCGTGGGTTAATTAGCGATTTGCCGTCAAAACCCAACTGTTTGATCAATGCCGCTTCTTGCAGGAAGCCCGCTTCGTTATTGGCATCGGAATAGACGGTATCAAAGGCTTGAATACCTGCGGCACGGGCGGCTTGTAGCAAGGAACAACGGGCAAATAGCAGTTCTACCCCTTCCGGCGAGCGTTCGGTCCGCAAATTGCGCACATAATCTTCTGCCCCCAGAGCCATGCCCACCAGCCGTGGGGATGCATGAGCAATAGCCACCGCATTGGTGATACCTTGGGCTGACTCTACTGCCGCCAGCAAACCGGTACTGCCCACGGGGCGACCGCAGGCACGTTCAATGGCAGCAATTTCATGCTCCATATCCACAACGTCTTGTGCCGTGTCGGTTTTGGGTAAACGGACGATATCCACCCCAGCACGCACCACCGCCTGTAAATCAGCCACACCATAGGCAGAATCCAGCGCGTTAACCCGCACAATGGTTTCCACTTCCTGATACAGCGGGTGTTGTAGTGCGTGATAGACCAGGCGACGTGCTGCATCTTTCTCACGCAGGATCACCGAGTCCTCAAGGTCGAACATCAGGGCATCCGCCTGATAGATAAATGCGTTACTGACCATCGCCGCATTGGCACCTGGCACAAACAGCATGCTTCGGCGCATACGGTGTTTATTCAGAGTTTTCATGGCGATCCCCCCATGGCAGGCTGGCGGTGTCACTGGCGCGCATTAATGCCGTTTCCAACCGCGCACGCAGCACACAATCCAGCGCACCTTTGTCATCAACCATGACCTGGACTGGCGGCACGTTGTATTGCTGCAACACTTTCAACAAGGTGCGGCGGATGGCGTCACCAAACTGTTTTTCCACACTGCTGGCAATCAGCAAGTCATGTGCGGGGCCTTCTGCTGGCGCGATGCGAACCATCACATCACTGGATTCCAACGTACCGGCCATGGCCTCTCGGATTATTTTCATTCTTCACCTGATTAAGCAGATTCAATTTTTTGTTCTGTTACCGTTGAGCGCCGCTGTGTCTGCAGATCCTGCAAGTAGTACAAGGTATCTTTTGGCACCAATGGCGCAGCGGCGTGAAAGTCCCCCGCTGCCAGTAGCTTGCGCACCCAGGAAGCGGAGATCGCGGTACCTTGATATTGCAGGCGTTCGATCTCTAGCAGCTCGATAGCTGGGCTCGGCAAGGTGGGGGTTTCTAACCAGTAGCGCATATCGCGGTTGTATTTCGCCGTCACGGCACAAAATGGCTCATTGCCAACAAAGCGGTGGGTAATCCCTAACGCTGGGGCCAGATACTGGCGGAATATTTTTAGATCGATTTCGGTGTAACAATCATCGGCAACCCCTTGTTCTTTGATGAAATAACAAGGAAAGGTGGCCCGAGAGATAACGTACTGTGAGCCTTCATGCACCGTCAGGTTTTCAATCCCCTCGGTGCCTTTCAATACCAGGTCTCGGCGATCTTCATAGGGGAAGCGAGAGGTATTCTCCTTTACCAGAAACAGGTGGAGCCAGTCACAACGGGCTGCGGCTTCCCTTATCAAATATTGGTGACCACGGGTAAAAGGATTGGCATTCATCACGATACTGCCGATGGTATCCCCCGGCTGGCGCAACTTGGCCAGTTGTGTGGCATAACGTTTCAGGCGGCACGGACTATTTTCCATCAACACCACAATGCCTGGCACATTGGCTATTGGGTAAAAGCCGCATTGGCGAAATAACGCCTCATTTTGCACTTTGGTATAGATAAACAACTGGGTGTGATGGCGCTCATAGGCCAGATTAACCAACTCGGTTGCCAGTGACAGTGCCAACCCTTCACCCCGCATCTGCGGGCTGATGGCAACACATTTGATAATATTTTCGGCAATACCCCCGCAGGCAACTAATTGTTCACCTTGTGTCACGGTAATAAAAACCTCCACCGTGGTGTCAATATTCAGATCGTTACTGCGTAAGAAAGCATTAATCGCCGTTATATTTTTGTGATCTGATCTTTTCACTCGATTAAATAGGGTATCACCTAACATACTGGTCTCTCTAAAATAACCTGAAAATAACAATTAAAATACAATAAGAATGTTAACCAATAGCAAACAAATTAAATCACTAATTTAAAACAATGCATTGATTTACAAAGCGTTATTACTTTAAAAATCAAAGCGCATTAGGTAGCAAGCTAACAAGTCCCATCTGCCCTATCCTGCCCAGTCGCGAGATAAACCTCCGCTGCTGATATAGTGTGCAAGCATAATGGTAATAATTTAAAAAAGAGCTAATAGGGCTATGTTAAACATAAAAATGGCCTTAATTATTGACCTATTTCACAAACCCTTTAGTGTATAAAAATTGTTTAATGGTTTTTATTTACTTAATTATTTTTATTGTTTTTACTGTGCCGGTAGTGTTTAATTAAATCGCGTTTAATCAGTATCCGTTAAATAATTCAAGCTGTAGGAAGTGAAAATGGAATGGCTTAACATTCTGATCGTAGAAGATGAAACCCCACTGGCAGAAATGCATGCGGAGTTTATCAAGCAACATGGGGGCTGCCGACAGATCTGGCTGGCGGGCACACTGGCGCAAGCACGCATGATGACCGAACGTTTCAAACCTGACATGATCCTGCTGGATAACTTTTTGCCTGATGGTCAAGGGATTGAATTGCTGCGTGAATTAACGCTGCAAGGCTTCGAGGGGGGGATTGTGTTTATTACTGCCGCCAGTGATATGGATACCGTGGCAGAAGCACTGCGCCATGGCGTTTTTGACTATCTGATCAAACCACTGGCCTATGATCGGTTAGCCCAAACCCTACAGCGCTTTAGCCAACTGCGCGAGGCGCTAAAAGACAAAGCACGGCTCAACCAACGCCGTATTGACGAGATGTTTAATACCTATGCACGCGGTGGTGAACAAATCTCCTTACCCACCGGTATTGATAGACTGACCTTAATGAAAATACGCACCTTATTTGACGATCCACAAGCGCGCCATACCGCAGAGAGCGTAGCGCAGCAAATCGGCCTGAGCCGCACCACTGCCCGTCGTTACCTGGAATTTTTCACCGCCAGTCATCAATTGGTCGCAGAAATTATTTACGGCAAGGTGGGCAGACCACAGCGTATTTATCGCTCTGCGGACAGCAGCGAGCCACTCTGATCCGGTTATCAATGGATTTCAAAGTGGGATTTAACAGGCTAAATCTGTTAAAACTTCAATGGGTTGCGCATTCTTTAAGCAAACAATCACAGAATGCATAATCCTCCTTTGACTTCCTTGCGGCACCCCGTTATGATTCTTGCCGTTCACACGATTCCTCTGTAGTTCAGTCGGTAGAACGGCGGACTGTTAATCCGTATGTCACTGGTTCGAGTCCAGTCAGAGGAGCCAATTTAAGAAACCTCGCTTAGGTAACTAAGCGGGGTTTTTGCATTTAGGTTTGGTGAAGAATATCGATATCTTAAGTGCCGCTATGGCGGTTCTGGATGGCGTACAATCTTGAATTATTGCCTAAGTTGGACCAAAGCTAACCTTAGTACGCTAAGCGATATTTGCTGCAACCCATCTATTAAACTCATCTCTGGAAGATGCTTCATTCATATCATCTGGGTGTAGCACAATCCCCCATCCGGTTAATGGCACCGTGACTGTACCAAGCACCCGATCAACTTTTCCATTCTTCGTTTTCTGGTAGCCTGCACTGATCGGCCCATGCAGCTGACTCGAATAGGAATGGGTGACGCAACGCGAGTTCACCGTTCGGTTACCTTTTAAATCAGGGAACCGTTATTACCGTAAGCAGATCAGAATGGCAGCATTAATCACGTCTTAATCCCTTTCAAATCAGGGAACCGTTATTACGGAACGCTGATAACATGGCTTACGCTGAGTTTCGTCTTAATCCCTTTTAAATCAGGGAACCGTTATTACGTAACAGTCCAGAGGACAACCCATGTTTTTTAAAATGTCTTAATCCCTTTTAAATCAGGGAACCGTTATTACGCAAGAAATCCGCGCAATATATGAATCTTATGGGTCTTAATCCCTTTAAAAGCAGGGAACCGTTATTACCAAAGTTGATCCGGCTGATGGCATGACATATCTATCTTAATCCCTTTCAAATCAGGGAACCGTTATTACGAATCACGAAGTGAACGTTATACCTATATTCCAGTCTTAATCCCTTTCAAATCAGGGAGCCGTTATTACATTATTTCAATAGTAAAAATAGTGTTGTGTGTTAGTCTTAATCCCTTTCAAATCAGGGAACCGTTATTACTCCGAAGAGGGGATCTGGATATGACCTTTGTATGTCTTAATCCCTTTCAAATCAGGGAACCGTTATTACATTCAACGCCATGTTTAACACCAGCCTGGGCGACAGTCTTAATCCCTTTCAAATCAGGGAACCGTTATTACCGAATGACGCTGGGGAAAATATATCGTTTTTTGGGTCTTAATCCCTTTCAAATCAGGGAACCGTTATTACAAAAGTGGAAGCTGATCTAGTTAAGCCAGGTAAGTCTCAATCCCTTTTAAATCAGGGAACCGTTATTACAGCTGAGTTACACCGCTTCAGATCTGGTCATAGGTCTTAATCCCTTTTAAATCAGGGAACCGTTATTACCTACATTGAAACATACCAAGAAAACCAGAATTCGTCTTAATCCCTTTTAAATCAGGGAACCGTTATTACCACTTTGAGCTTGTAAACCAAAACCTGGAGAATATGTCTTAATCCCTTTTAAATCAGGGAACCGTTATTACCGACTTAACACTGGAGGCCTTGTGGCACAAGCACTCTGAAAGCCCCTTATTTCATCCAGCAGATCACACCGATTTATCACTAAAAAAAACCATTCATAGAGTATAAAACCATAAAGCACCCCCAAAGTAGCCATTTTAACTATTAATATCTACTCACACTAATAAATCAAATAGATAAGATGCATCCCATTACTAATCAGGTCACAGAACTATATTTTTAAAGAGCAGAAAAATCAAGGTAATAAGCCTATTACCATACTATCACGACTCTTTTTAAGAACGTTACGGGATAACATTGATATGGTTCGCCAACAGTTTTATCCCCTTATAATCATAAGGCGCTCGCAGGTTGGCCTCTTTGCTCGTATTGACTGTCACTATTTGGTAATAGCCAGCAAGTCGTTCCCCAAAAGCATCGCTCAGTGTTCTGTTCGTCTCTGACAGCAGTCGATCCCATAGATTCTTATGACTTTTTATCAAATTATCGAGGTTACGATTACTGTCCTGATCACACAAAAAATATGTTGTTTTATCAGATCGTAATAACCAACGATTTCTACGTTTACTCAATTCATTCTCATCATTCTCTACAACACGGCTCACTACATCATTGACCTGTTCAAGTTTCTCCTCCAATGATAATGAGCAATCAAATGGATTATCTGGATGTATTGCTGAACGAAAATAATTTTCTAGACGCTGATTAAGTTCTTTCTCACTCATCCCCAATCGAGGAGCATCCACTCCTTCGTCTGGGTTCTCTTTACTGTCTTGCGCCAACCAACTATAAAAGGCAAAACAAGCAGGTTCTAACCGAACCTCTTCGCCATCACACCATAGACTCATATTATCGAAATCAAGGGTAACACTAGCCGTAGATGCGGTGAGTGCATTCGCTTTATTAATACGCTCTACTGTTTGGGTATAGCTCAGCGTTTGCTGGGTGATCAGACTGACCGGCATCTCTTCACGCATCAGTACCAGTGGGATGGTAGCAAGTGTAACCTCCGCCTGACTCAGATCATGTTGACCTCTTTTAGCAATATCCGAACGCCAGACAGGTCGTGGTGTCGGGTAATAGAAATCTGGCACTAACTCATAGGGCGCGCTAACCAGAACATGACTTAAGCAGTCTTGCTGTCTACCAAACAAGCTCATGGCATACCCCAGTGCAAAACCCATGGTTTTACGCCCCCCAGCCAGTGAGGCATGAATTGCCAATGTCGGATCGGCAGTCAACTGACGCACTTGATTGGTGATAAAATCAGTGATGATTTCCTGCTCACGTTCATTTCTTACATCGTCAATAGGCTCACTCTCATCCCCTAAAGGAACCAATATGTCGTCATACGTGAACGTGATCGCTGGCAAGTGATAGTCCTGTTGCAAACGCTGTAGCGGACTATCTTCTCCCAACAGATTATCTGCCAACCGTTGGCGACCATCACGGGTAGTGATCACCACGATACGGCAAGGTAACCTAGCCAGGTCCTGGCGGTAGATGCCGTACAAGGTTTCGGTAATGATTTGTGGTGTCATACCTGCGACCGCCAATAAGAGATGTTCCATCGCGAGTTCTCTCAATACGAGGTAGAGTGGTTTAATGTTTCAAGTTGCTATCTATCAGTCGCTATTGTTTATGCATCTTGCGGTATAGATCTTGCAAAACCTGGGTAATTGATTGCTCAGTGGCATTTTCGCAAACGGTAATCTGGTTATCCTGCGCCCGTATCTGCATGGCAGGGGTTAATTGTTTGGCACTCACCAGCAGCCGTTGACCATAGTAGCCACCTAATTTTCGGCTTAGGCTTTCCAGTTTGAGCACTTCAAGTTGTGGAGAGATCTCCTCACTTTTTTTCTCCTTCTTTTCCTTTCCTCTTTTTTCCCAATTTTTAGCTTTGCACTCAATAACAACCAGTTGGTTATTATTGCTCACCAAGACATCAAACTCATTATTATTGCCTTGTTGGCCACCGCGATTGACCTTTTGGCCTTGCCACTCGCCGGTAACCCCCATCGCCACCTGTTCAAAAGGCAATGTCCGCGCAGCAAGGTATGTCAGTTCCTCCAGCCAGCCACCCGCCAGATACCGGCAACTCTCCCTACTGGTAAAATGCAGCGTTTGTACGCCATCCCACGTTAGTAGCCCCTCTGCCTGCAAACGTTTACATAGCTGAGCATGATCTCCTTTGGGCTGTTTATGCAACTTGGCAATCAAGCCTTTATCATCTTTCTTCTCTTTAATGGGACGAATAGCAGTACCCTGTAACGTGCTAAGAAAGTCTTTGCATACGCCATGAAATTGTCCTGAAAGATAATGGGTCAACGCAGCCCTTACCTGGACAGGCTGATCATTCTGATCGTTAGTCTGGCTGGTAATGGAAAACCCCTTGACCGCCAGCAGCTCTTCCAAGGTGAGCACTGGACGCCAGAGCAGCTCAAAACTTGGTACCGGGTCAAACAAATCAATGGAGTGGTGTTGCGTATCGGTATAGAGGATCGCCGCCTGCTTCCGATGAGGACCACACTTAGCGTTGAAGTTCTTGAACACATCAACAAAGGCCAGCATCATCGGCTTGGTACCACCAGTAGCATTGAGTACCCACTGTTTATCGCTGTGTTCACAATCCAGACGCTCGATGCACTCTTGCGCCTGCTGCTGCAATTTACCCAACTGAAAGCTGCTTTCTCCTTCACACCGGGTCACTGTCAATTGTCTGCTCCGATAAATCTGCTCAAGCCGCTCGGCATAGATGGCTTTCTCTTTATCCCCTAATATCAGCACTACACCAACACAATGCGGATCGGCAAAGGTGGCGATCAGGTTGGGCTGTAATTGGTCGGAAACTAAATTAATGTGAATGGTTTGCATAACAATATCCTCGCTGTTTAGTGTGATGCCATTATGCAACCAATTTGGGGAATAACCGCTGCGACCAATTGGTGGGGCTCAACCAGTACAAGCCAATTGCCACTCAATGCTGCCATATCCAAAACTGGTCTTGTTGCCCACCTGGATCCACTCCCCCATAGCCAACCAAGGCAACAAGCGACCTATATCCCCTTGATAAGCCCATTGGCCAATAAGCCCTTCCATGCTATGGCGCTGCTGCTGCTGGGCAGAATAACGGTTGAGCGGCGAGGTGTGCGTGTGATCCCAGCACACACTGATTTTATCCAACCCCGTAAGGTAGTGCTGCACTGACAGACGCTCCTGTTCACTATGCGATCCTACTAACGCTAGCAAGCGGCGACACACCGTGCGGCCAAGCAAGAGAGCCGAAGGGGCACGTACCACAGCCTGCCCGGCATCTTTAATATGTAGCCGAGTGAGTGCGCGCAGTTGCACTAGTGCGGGTTGCTGTTCCCCTGATAATGCAGCGGCAGAAAGAATGGCTTCTGGCAGGCAACCTGCCATCGGCATCAGCGGCAACGCTTGGGCAGATTGAGCCCACAACAAGCGCCGTCCTAACGGTGTGCGTTGCGTCAGTTCACGCAGTTCGAACGCTATACGCTGCGGACCCAGCCCCCGGCGACCCATCTCACCCAAAGCAAGCAAGACCCCCTGAAGATCCCGCGCCAAGTCAGCAAACAGGGTAATACCAAAGGTGACGTATTCACCTTGCTGCCAGGTACAAGGTAATCGAGGCAGATGAATTGAGAGTGGCCGCACCGCTCCCTGTTCTAAAGGACCGTAAGCGATTTGCCATAACGTGGGAGATGCCGCTTTCATCGCCCATCCCAGGCTACCGTGGATCAAACTCCCAGCCCGATCATCAAAAGCCCCCGGCCCGGCCATTTCCACCCGGCACTCCAGTGACAAAACCTCAATACGGCGGCAAAGGTTTAGCAGACTCTCAACAGACATAGTCATGCCTTTAGCCTAGCCAAAAGAGCTCTGCGCTCAGAGGCTTTCCCTGTTTTGCTGATATGCAGCCAAACACTATCGGAGATGATTAAGGCTGTCAGGGCCAGGCGTTCGTGCACCGACCAGCCACTGCTGATAGCAAGGTTGACCAAATCGGTAATGGCGTTGTTGAATCCCTCCTTATGTTTTCTGTCATCTCGGGCTAACAGTTTCTCGGATAACTCGGCCACACTGCGCTCATTAGGGGACATCATGTCACGAGCCAGTTTTTTCTCTCGCTTTTGTTGATCCTTGTGTCGTTCCTCTTTTAGCGTATTCAGCAAGTGCTCACCACTGTCACGCGCACTCTCTGGTTTTTTGCTCATCAAGCCATAACCAACCGCAGTTTTGGCGCCAATACCTAATATCGCCAAAGCCTCGGCAAGCTGCTCCATCACCTGGGGTAATTGTGTTTTTCCTGTTTCATCCCGCGCTGCCAGCGTAAAAAGAAAACTGGCCTGTTTAACCACTAAAAAGCTGATGGGACTTGGGCTTTGCCAGTCGGCAGGCACGGTATCTGCGTTACCCGCTTCTGAAGCGCCTTTTTCATACCAGCCGCCCATATGAGGTGTCATCACATCCAGTGCGAGTGTGGTGGGCTTAAGAGGCAGAGCATCGAAAAAGATCAACGAGCCAATTTGCTGGGACTCATTATGTTCACGCTCGTTACCGAACAGGGTAAGGATCATCTCCGGTGAGAAAACCTCCTTTTGCCAACAGGTCAACCAGGCACGCAGCATCCCCTTAATGGAAGAAGCTGGCAGATAGGGCACGGCCAAGTTGTGATGCCAACGGAAACCATTTTCCAATGGGTGAGCTTCACCCATGCCAGTCACCATATGCCAGTAGAGATCACAGCTTATTGCCTGGCCACCCAAAGCCGCAATCAGGTTCAATTGACGATCACGGGCGAATTCTAGGGTAGGTTGATGACCGCAAGTGCCGCTAAATAAAGCCAGCGGGTGGGGTTGTTGCTTTTTATCAACGTTCCAGTCTTGATCGTATCTGCCAAACCAGCGTTCAAACAGCAACCCCTTGTTGGCCGTTGTTAACTCGATATATTGCCGGTGCTGTTCACTCTGGTAGAGGGGCAGGCGCTGTAGATAATCAGCCATTCTGCTCCTCCTCTTGTTTGCTTTTCAGCATGGCACGGGCAAACTTACGTACCCACACAAGCAGTGCCAGCGCTTCTGCCTGGGCTTGCTGGTACTGGTGCATCTCCCCCACGCACAGGCTTTTCATCAATTCTTCACCAGCATAAATCTGCTGCTTTTGGCATAACCACTCTTGCAACAAGTTATAGAAAAAGCCCCAGGCCACTTCTTTTTCTTTTTTACTCAGCGCAAAGGCCAGGGTTTGCCCCAACCCGGTGCGCTGAATCTGCGCGGGAATGCTATTGGCGATGGTGCGAATTTGGCTTTGCTTATCGGGTTTATTGCGTAAGGCTGTTTCTATCTGCTCTAGCGCAAAAGCAGCCCGTTGTTGAGAAATCAGTTGTTCCATGGCTATGCCTCTACCTTGAACTGGACCAAATGCAACCAACCCATCCCGGTGCTTTCGTTGCCCCCCACCTGCAAGTAGGGTGCATCACCCAACAAAGCCTGTTCCAACTGTTTTTTAAGCACGTCAGCCTTGAGCTGGCTACTATCACGCGCATCGGTCAGCATCAGCAGAGTATAAAACAACGTTTCAGGCGGCAGCGCCTCTTCATACCACAGCGCGCCGTCGCGCACACTCTTGGTTTCATACTCGATAGCAATATGCGGATGCAGAGGGATCGCGGCCTGGCACATGTGAGTAAAGTGATCGTCAGCAATCAGGGTAATTTGCTCTATGACCTGCTCTTTCCCAATGTCAGTAAATTGGGCTAGCAGTTCGCACCATTTGTCAAGTTCAGGCGCTTCCCTGGCGTTAAATGCGTACTCTTCCAGATACAGGCGGGGTGTTTTTTGAACCGCCAATAATGCTTGCTGTACCTCAACCTTAGGCACTATTAAGTCTGAGGGTTGACCAGCGCGACGCAGATCGGCCAGCAAGCGGCGTAGCAGTGCCGGGCAAGTGACATACCGTGTGTGCGAGGTTAATGAGCGCACAGGTAGCCAAAGCAAGCGAGCATCCGACACCAGCAAGGCACCCGCGTAGATTTGCTCATTGCTGACGCCAGCGTGAAGTGACTCCGGGCCAAACAAGGTAGTCAGTTGCAACCCGCCTGATGGCTGGCGGGTTAGCTGGCTGCGCAACGCACCCTTTAGGGACGAACCGAAAATCACTGGCCAACTGGTGTGGGATTCCCGCTGAATGGGCATATCGACCACGCCGTCCTTTTCGCCGCTGCCAGCGTGGATCCAGGTCTGGGCGTGCAGCCCGAGAAGCAGAGACAGATTCATCGTTCACTCCTTGCAAAAGCTTGATTATCCGGCCACCACCCAAAGGCCAGCGGGATGTTCTGACCGGCCAAGGACACAATCAACGGCGAAGCCAGAGGGGGAAAATATCCTTCATCAAAGAAAAGTACCGTACCGGCTGGTAACAGATTTTGAACCGCTCTTGGCTGGTGACGCTTAAGATCCCAGCCACCCAAACGGTGTACCTTGGAGGCGGCCATACTAATCAAGGTGAAAGGGGTACCACATAGCTCACCGTGCCAGCGATCCTGCCCCTGATGTTGCTGTTTAAGAAATCCAGGCAACGGCCACACCCCGGGTGCAAGGGTTAAGGGAGCCAAGGTCACAGCCAATGCTTTAGCCCCTTCAGGTACAGCCTTAGGTTGCACAAGCGCGGGGGGATCTGCGACGACTTTAACTTCTGCCATTCGGCCTTCTCCCCCTAGGCGCATCAATGGTGCGCAGTCCAGATTACTGCGCAATGCCTGCTCCTGTTCCTCAGGCAGGCCATGCAACGTCACCACCACAGCCACATCATCACTAGGGCGCACATGACGCGTCTGATAAAGCTGCCCGTCACTCACCGTGCCTGAGCGCCCGTCAATCGCAATCCCAAAGCGACTTTCATCGTGCCGAAAAGTGCTCAATGAACACAGCTTGCTGGCATCGGGCAACTGTTGAGCCAGCACATCACTCAAGGTCTGGCGGGGTAACCAGTGGTCGCCAAGGGCTTTCACCGCAATAGGGCTGTCAGTAGGCAAGGCAGGAATACGTACCCGGCCAAGATCACAATGTACGACATTGCCCGGTTGCAGCAACAAACAGGATGCAGCACCTTCTTTACTCTGCAACAGATGAGCGGGTGCTGGCAGATAATCTTCGTCATCTTTTCGCAACCATGGACCTTCTAGCGAGAGTTCCCCCCACTGGTCTGCATCCCCCCACCATGCAGGCAGCGTAGCGCTATTTTGCCAATCAACCCCCAACAGTTCAGCGATACGGGTGCGCAACGCCCCCATCACGGTGGCAGCAGAAGGGGGGAACTGGCTACCCAATGCGGTGCCACCAAGGCTTTCCATCGGACGGGAATCGCGAAAGAACCAGGTATCTAGTGGATAAAAGGCGAGCGTCATCATGCCTGTTTCTCCTGAGGAGTGGCTGTCGCGGCGTTGGCCTGCTTCAAAAACCGCAACAGCAAAGCGGCATCGGGGGTAAGCGTATTCTCACCTGCCAGAACACCGTTCACATTACGCGTGTGTGGGGTTGATAGTGTGATCAACGCTTCAAACCACGCTTCGGCGGGTAGCGCCTCTTGAGGTTCTCGCCCCTGGCTTTGCAGGTATTCTGCTCGCAGCAAGTTCGTTAATATGCTGCCCTCAAATTTGTGGGGCTTATCCAGTTGAAGTTGATTGATCAATTGCTGTAGTTTGAACAGAAAACCATGGCTAGTGATCCCTTGCGAAAAACCATCCTGTAATTGCTGCAGCAGGTTATCCTGAAGAACCACCTTCCAGGGCTGGCTCCAGCACAGATGCGGTTTATCGTGCTTCCACACCTGTATCGCTAGGGCATCACGCCCGGCTTTCTCTTTGGCGACGTCGTCGAGCAGTTGGTGGACGGTTGACAGTAATGCGCGCATCGGCCATTTGATGTGGCCGATATTGATCGCACCAGAAAGTGTGCTGATAATGTTGTCATCTTGCTTAAAGCAGTGGGTATAACACTGCTGCAGTTCAGCAGCACAGACGAGCGCATCGCTGACACCGAGCAAAGCGAGCACATCATCTCCCCCTGCATACACCAAAAAACCATTGTGTTTTTCGACAATAACCGGCACTTGCTGCGTAAACTTTTCAAGCGCCTGACTAATCCCTTGCTGTTTGTCAGGCACGCTCATTTGTTGACCTAAATTGTCACCATCCATCATCAGTACCGCATAATAGGGGTGCGGAACACCAATCTGAGGAACCTTTTGCAAGTGAGTGAGCGTTATGAGCGCTTCATCTGCCCAGTGCTCCTGGGTGATGGGCATGCCTTCATCCCGCTGCTGCGCCAGTTGGCTGGCAAACCACAACGAGCCATCCAGTTCTGCTACCTGGGTAAGCCTGTGTTGCTCGGCGTGTTTCCGCGTCTGTGGCAAAGCTGAATCACGTTCGTTAGCTGCCGCCTCAACTTGACGGAGCAATTGCTCCAATCTAGGCCGCTCTCCGCGTTGTTCGGCTTGGGTGACCAATTTTTCTAACCAGCGGGCTGCTGCAATATGGGCCAAGCTCGGCACACCGTTGGTCATAGGCCAACCGTGCAGTGTCCATCCCCCTGGCATAGGGTGTTGTAATTGGGCGAAGTAACGCGGGAAACGACGTTTGATAAACGCCAGCGAGCATAAGACCTCCCCTTCTCGGAGGTCTATTTGCAGTCTACCACTAGGACCACTGCGTAACTTCTCCCAAAACAGGTTCAACCCCTCCCGATGTGGTGTAGCGATGCCGGATAACTCCTGCCAGCCCTCCATCAGCATGCATTTTACCCCCGGCTCTTGTGGCGGCAGGTGGCTGCGCCAATTCTTGCGACGATCCAGCAGATTACTGGCACCGTCATCATCACTCAGCACCCAGTTAAGTTCCCAAAAACCACTGATTTGGCGTTGCCAAATCGCGCGAGTCAGGGCGAATTGTTCTGGCCCTAATTTTGCTTCAAGCGGGACAAAATCCCCTTGCCAGACCCACTCTGCAAGTGCCTGCCAAGCCTGTTGCACACTGCTACAGACCAGAGCTGGATCAAAGACATCACTATCAACTTTTGCTTTAAAACGGTTGGGAATACTACCTTGTCTGGGTGGATCGCCCACCCCCTTGCCGATGAGCCAGTCCATATAGCCGACCTGCGGTTGAGGAAAGAGAATCTCCCCCTTTTGGACTTGAACCGCCTGAATAGCGACAGAGGAGAGCCAACTCAGCAAAAATGACCCTGCCCAAAAGTCGCGGGTTGTGCGTGCTTGGGCCACAAAGGTTTGTACTGGGCCGAGGGTAAAGTGAAAATGGTGTTGGCTCATACTGTCAGTTCCTCACCACCACAGTAGATAATGAAATCTTCGATCACTGACCAGGGCGGTTGGAAAGCCAGTTGTTGCGACTTTTTGTCTGCTGAGATTTTAAGTTGCTCTCCATCGGGCAGGAATTGCGCCGGTAGCAGTGTCGCCAGCATCACCTGATCACCGTTTGGAAAACAGTGCACATGAGCCAGTAAAGGCGAAGCTCTTCGCTCTTTAGAGCACGGCTCAACATTGACCTTTACCGTACCGTGATGAAGAAATTGAACATTATGCGGCAAGCCAAATATAGCGCGGCTTGGTGCTTGTTCTATAGGTTCGTTTTCAAACAATTTTCGCAGATTGCGAATATCATTTTCGAATAATCCTAGCCCCGGTTTTTGCTTATTATTACCGGTGTTTTTTGTCCCGCGATAACAACGCATCTTCTCACCGTATTGGTTAAGCAGGTCTGTAGCAGAGAGTTTGTTAAGCATCCAACAGCGGCTATGGGGACTAAAAGCGGTAAATGGGGGCCAGTCAGTACAGAGACCACGAGGCAGTTCAGCGAACCATTTTTTCAGTTCAATCCGATTACCCGGAACGGACAATGGGTTATCATCAAGATAGAGCGTTTGTAATGACAAAGAACCAAACCCTTTACGTGCCCCTGCCCCGATGCTTCCAAGCAAGCCAAGTGCTTGTATCGCCAAGATCAGACTATCTTGTTGCTTTTTAGTGAGCATATCTTCTCGCCATAGCAGCGACAAACAAAATGAAGATGACATTGACAATCCAATACGCTCACTCAGTCCTTGACCGCGTAAATACTTCTCTCCTTGGCTGTGTGGTAGGTTCGTTCGCCGATCCAATAACGGTTTGCCTTTAAATCTCAGCAGGATCAGTGACTGTGTGCCACTCCCACCTGCGGTAGAACCAAACAGTTTGGCTTCCTGTAGGTGTAAATCCCTTAGCGCATTCTTCTCACTATCATGTTCGCTGCGCACGGTAGGCCACTGTAAGGCGCGCCACCAAAAACGCAAGGATCCCTTAATTGAGGGCAATCTCAATAACTCCCCCGTTTCTAAAGGAGAATGACTGGACATAATCAGAGGAGCAGAAAGAATAAACGTCGCTTCCAGTTTGTGGATCACAGATTCACCTCCTTGTTATGCTGGCTTGCTCAGGTATGACCATCGTCAAGGTCAACACACCACCAGTGGCCTCAAAGTCATATCCGCAGCAAATTATATGCTGGATCAATAGAAGAATTATTAGTATTTTTTAACTGAATGGTCAATTGAACTTTTGCTTATGCAGCAAAATCTTACAGAGTCAGCTTTTTCACCCTTATTTTGCCAATGGCAGAACCGAGGTTTTTGTAGGTGTTGCCACAGATAACAAGGCAGCATAAATAGTCTGTAGCATGGCACTTGCCTTGCTTGAAAACGGTGTAGGATGGTAACGGTTTTACTCGCAACCATTGGCAATGAACATTGTCAGACGCTGATTACGCTCTTTAACAATTGGGTTAATAATCCGAGTGCCACAGGCCCTAGGTCATTAGTATCATACCGACCTTGAACATCTCGCCTAGAAAATAGCCATTTATTAACTACACTTTAACCACCCCAAGCAGGCAACTTAAAGGTAGACAATGCGTCATTATCTGGCTTGTTATGATATTCGTGGTCCACGGCGGTTAAGGGCAGCTCGCGAAGGTAATAATGGTGCCCTGCTTTTAAAGGGATTAAGACCAGATAACCATCCCCTGTTTTCCTGCATCTTATGTAATAATGGTGCCCTGCTTTTAAAGGGATTAAGACTCTTCAAGTTTTGCCATTACCTCATCCATTTAATGGTAATAATGGTGCCCTGCTTTTAAAGGGATTAAGACATAAAGAATATGCCAGCTCTGCGTAATGCCTCGGTAATAATGGTGCCCTGCTTTTAAAGGGATTAAGACTTCCAGCGGGTTATTTAATTCCTTGGCGACAATGTAATAATGGTGCCCTGCTTTTAAAGGGATTAAGACTCAGCTTCATCTATAAATACAAAATCTATATTATGTAATAATGGTGCCCTGCTTTTAAAGGGATTGAGACTATATTCACGGGCAGCGTTCCTGCGCCATCAGCGTAATAATGGCGCCCTGCTTTTAAAGGGATTAAGACCATAAATTTGTGACGGTTTTAAATTTCTCTTTTGGTAATAATGGTGCCCTGCTTTTAAAGGGATTAAGACTTTCGTCTTTGTCTCGGATTGAGCGAGCAATAGCGTAATAATGGTGCCCTGCTTTTAAAGGGATTAAGACTGTAAACACCGTGTTTTCTGCATAAAGGTATATAAGTAATAATGGTGCCCTGCTTTTAAAGGGATTAAGACGGTAGTGGCTTCCAAACTACTTTGTAGCTCATTTGTAATAATGGTGCCCTGCTTTTAAAGGGATTAAGACGTTGTTTCAAGTTCGATATTTTCAGACGGTGGGTTGTAATAATGGTGCCCTGCTTTTAAAGGGATTAAGACAGAATATTGAAGTTATGTAAAAATTTTCTATATGTAATAATGGTGCCCTGCTTTTAAAGGGATTAAGACTTAACTTCGGCTACTGCTTTACGTGCTTTTTTCTGTAATAATGGTGCCCTGCTTTTAAAGGGATTAAGACTCAAAGGTCACATCATGGTCAACAACGCGCTTCCGTAATAATGGTGCCCTGCTTTTAAAGGGATTAAGACTATTGAAACTTTGCGTCTTCATCCCGCTGAACATGTAAT
This sequence comes from Serratia sp. HNCC26DJ244, assembly GCF_057180565.1. Taxonomy (NCBI): domain Bacteria; kingdom Pseudomonadati; phylum Pseudomonadota; class Gammaproteobacteria; order Enterobacterales; family Yersiniaceae; genus Serratia; species Serratia sp. HNCC26DJ244. The sequence goes on from NZ_JBXUGO010000014.1 coordinate 34,795, forward strand.
AATGGTGCCCTGCTTTTAAAGGGATTAAGACCCATTTTACACCGCCGTTATGATTGCGAAATCATGTAATAATGGTGCCCTTCTTTTAAAGGGATTAAGACACATCAGGATCGTAGCCATTCTCTTCTGCGTAAAGTAATAATGGTGCCCTGCTTTTAAAGGGATTAAGACGCTGTATCAAACCCGTACTTCTCAAGCGCCTCGTGTAATAATGGTGCCCTGCTTTTAAAGGGATTAAGACTGAAATAACCATTGTATCGTCGTCGTAGGTGAGTAATAATGGTGCCCTGCTTTTAAAGGGATTAAGACTTGACCCCGCAGCTGCATATAATGCAGAAATAGTGTAATAACGGCACCTGCCTTTAAAGGGATTGAAACTGTAGAACTTGCGTAGTAGTTCATATTATGTAATGTCGGATTGAACATTAACCACTGATCTCAACTCTCATTTTTATTCAATTTAAATGGAATGACAGTCTTCAATCCCTTCCTTCCGTCACAAACACCAACCAGCAGAAATTACTGTTGAATCAGAATTGAAACGAAATGCAACATCGTGAGCACCGAATAATCCGGCTGAACTCGTCATTACCTTCGGCATAATGACCAAAAGGGAACAGAAGGGGGAATAAGGGTAAAGACATTATCATGAACACTCTTATCGAATTTAAAGCAGCCTTATAGGTAATTAACTTTATTTTCCAACTGAAAAGTTTTAGCCTCTGTTTATTGCAGCAGAGGCTCATCTCGCAGGGTAATATCCTGCCATTAAATTCTTAGTGTGACTTTAAGAGTTATTATTACTCCACCTATTTAATGGTAAACAGGGCTCCAAATAGTGAGGAACTCTAATAATTCACTTATCCGATCAGTCAAAAAAACCTCACAAGCACTTACTATGCCCTCACGTATTTATTGACAAATTGATATTTTATTTTTTATATATTCATATAACTGTAGGATATCATTTTCAGATGAAAATACTCTTTCCGGTATCACAATACACCGATTATCTTTCATTTGAATAAAAATAAACCCTTCTTTTCTGTATATTCGCTTAATATAATCCCAGTATACTTTCCCGCTCCCATTGTGTTGTATTGTTTCTATATAAAATCTATTTATTTTTATTCTCAATGAAATCTCTTCATCCTCTTTTTCTTTTTCATCATTGTTTTTTGTCATTATTTTGAAAATGTAATCATGAATTTCATTCAGCAAAATAAAAAAAACAAAAAGAGAAATCGCAATAATAGAAAAAACTCTTTGTTTGTCCAAGAATGCAGCATCCTGGTTTTTTTTAAAGATTAATGACATCAGTATCATAAAGATAATTAGGCCACTGAATGCCAGTACAATAAAAGCAGCCTTCTTTACGTATAAAATTAAATCATACGGATTTATCATCTCTTTCTTTTCATGTTCTTTAATGAATTTGCTCGCTTCCGTTCTCTCAAGAACTGATAAAGAAAAATCAAATATGAACCTGCTTTTTGATATCATATATAACCCCATAGATTTTTAACTAGCACAGCACTTCGCTCTGATCAGGCTGTTTTTTAAGGAGTATATCATCGAGCATACGACTTTAGCTACCGCCTCTACAGTTTTACTTGATGATTCATTTATAACCTGGGCACCATGATTTCTGCCATTTACGGTGTAAGAGGTTCTGTTCTGTCCTCTGTTCTAAATGGCCAATATAAAAACAACCACCAGACCCTCGATATTTCAGCATTAAAGTTCTACTGACTGAGTGTTAGCGCCAATGCTCACCTGATACTGCCACTTTAACTGCCATTACTAAAAACCTATTTGTTCTTCCGTTCATTTCACTTTATTGAATCATCAGGATGCCAATAATAACTAGATCGGTAAAATTTCTCAGGCGGAGCAGAAACTCCGTCGTTCGAAAAGGATTATTCACTGTAGTGTCACTGTTAAGATGAGATATTCATCGCATTTATTACTATGAAAAATTTAGGGCTTCATTGTGGACTTAACGATGAAAATACAATTTTAATAGCATGTGAATCAATTAATTAAAACAAAGTTCGAGTCCAGTCAGAGGAGCCAAATTTAACGCCATGGACAGCTACAGTTGTCCATGGCGTTTCCATTTTAAAATCCCCTTTTGCAAATCAAATTACACTCTGTTCCATATTAGACGTGCTGAAATCCGGCGTTTTTGGGCTTAACAAGGACTCGAATCGGCTAGTTATGTATCCTTGGTATACGTCTCTCACATTTACCCGTCCGCCGATCAGGCTGGCAGTGTCACACAACTGTTCCTCCAGATCATGCCGGTCATTCACCAGCACGATCTTGTAATCGCTCAGATCGCCGCTGGCGCGGATCATTCGTGCCAGAAAAACCATGATCAGCGACTTGCCCGAGCCCTGGGTATGCCACACCACGCCACTGCGATCTAGCGTCGTCCCCCCTTTGCGCAAACGCTGGACAATCTTGCCTGCGGCACGAAACTGCTGATAACGGCACACCACTTTAACGCGCTGCCCGCCGTCAGTATCCATAAACACCGCGCAGGTACGCAGGATATGCAGCAGATTGGGTTTGCTCAGTATCCCGGCAATCAGTTGCTGCAGGGCGTTCAAACCTACGCGGGTGGCATCATCTTGCGGGTAGAGCGTTTTCCAGGCGTAGAAATGTTCCTCGCCCGAGGTGATGCTGCCGTAATCTGCCTCCAAGCCGCAACTGCGGATCAGCAGCAGGTTGCTGTGGAACAGACGCGGCTCGCCTTCTTTCAGGCCCGCGTTGGCGGTTTCCTTACGTCGACGCATATAGCGCTGCAACTGTACAAAGGCTTCCTGCATCGGGTTGGCGCAGGTTTCCGAGCCCTTCTTGCATTCCACCACCGCCAACGGGATACCATTCACGAAGAGCACAATGTCAGGAATGATAAATGCCTTCACGCAACCCGGGATGTCGATGCGGAACGGGTTGATGGCATGGAACTGGTAATTTGCGGGGTTGTGAAAGTCAATCAGGCGCACCACCGGGTCGGTTGCCAGTCAGTTTGTTGGCATCAACCTGCGCTTTAAACAGCAATGCCTGCACCGCCTCGTTGGCCTCCAACAGGGTACGGTTGGGCTGGCTCAACAGTTGGCTGCGCAGGTCTTCCAGTTGCTGGTCCGTTAACCATTCCCGACCATCGTCAGTACAGTTGATAGCGCGCACGGCATTATCAAACACCTCTGGCAACAGCCACTGGCGGAAGTTACTGCGCAGGCTGGGGCCAGCATGCTGCTGGATGCCGCTACCCTGGTCGATCACCGTCCAGCCCTGCTCGGCCAGTTGATTCAGAAAAGGTTTTTCAACTTCGCTACATTCGCTCACACAGAACCCTCTTGCGCATCCCCCGCCAACTCTCGCTCCAGTTGCTCGATGCTGGGCAAGCTGGTTTGCAACTCCGCAGGTAGGGATTCGAGTAATTTGTATTCCGCAATCCCCATAGGCTGAGACTTATCACCTAGGGCATATTCGGCAACTACCTTGTTTTTACTCTTGCACAGTAAGAGGCCGATGGTGGGGTTGTCCTGCGCGCTTTTCACCTGTCGATCCACCGCCGTTAGGTAGAACCCCAACTGCCCCAGATGTTCGGGCTTGAACTTGCCACCCTTAAGTTCGATCACCACATAGCAACGCAGCTTCAGGTGGTAGAACAGCAGGTCGATAAAGAACTCGTCGCCGCCCACGTCTAGCAGTACCTGTCTCCCGACAAAAGCAAAGCCCGCGCCTAGTTCCAGCAGAAACTCAGTCACATGCTTGACCAACGCGTTTTCCACCTCACGTTCCTGTGCTTGCTCAGTTAGGCCGAGGAAATCGAAACGGTAAGGGTCTTTCAGTGATTCGCGCGCCAGATCGGACTGCGCCTTAGGCAGGCTAACCTCGAAGTTGGTCACTGCGGTGCCACTACGCTGCAATAAGCGGGTTTCAATTTGCATCACCAGTACATTGCGCGACCAGTTGTGTTCAATGGCCTTGGCGGCATACCAACAGCGCTCCTCCTGATGGGTCAATTTGTCCAGCAATGCCAGTTGGTGGTACCAAGGCAATTGTGCAAGCACCGCTTGCACAAATTCCGCATCCGGCCAGGCCTCGGCAAATGCACGCATGTATTTGAGGTTGCGCGGTGAAAAACCCTTGATTTCGGGGAAAGCAGTGCGCAAGTCATGCGCCAGCCGTTCAATGACCTTGGCCCCCCAGCCCTGCTCGGCCTGCCGCGCCAGAATATCCCGGCCTATCTGCCAATACAGCCCCACCAGTTCGCGGTTGACCGCCAATGCGGCACGCTGCTGAGCACTGTGGATGCGTCCTTTCAAGTCAGCCAACCAATCGGCATAGCCGCTGGGCGTTGGGGACAATGAAGCCGGGCGCTCTGGTGTCATGCCGTTACCTCCGTGTCGGATTTCTCAAGCTGCACTGGCACTTTGCCGGTAAGCAGACCTTGCATTAGGCCACGTTTTTGGCTCTTTAGATTTTCCAAACTGTCACGTTCAGAAAAAATATATTTATCAAAATGTTGGATCTTGGTGACAAGCCTTTCTTGCTCTTTCTCATCGGGGCGCGGAATTGGCATGGGATTTAACACTCCCTGATTAACGCTGCATTGATTCGACGCATTAGCACCTGCGTAAACATACTTGCGCGCAATTGGAAAACGTAGCCATTCAAAAAGAAACTCAGGCAAAATATGCAGTGGATTAACCTGTAACCTCATCATATTTGATTCGAAAACAGCTGGCTCAGGCAACTTTGGGACCAGCGTTGGCAGACCTACCCCCTGCACCGTTGCAAACACCCTCGTAACTAAAATATCACCCATCGACAAACCATAGCGCCTGATATCTTCGAAACTCGCGTTTCCACGTCGACACAGTGAAAAGTCAACAGATCGGTCTGCTGTGAACGCCGTTTGTCCGACCATCAGTACCCCCTCTTCACCAATCTGGTTCGCTGGCGTCCATGTTGCCGCGCAGGTCATCGCATGCGGTAAGCAGCAGACTTTCCAGGCGGGCGAGTGTGAGCTTTTGGGACGGCATTGTTTAGTCTGTTCCTCGATTTTTGTTGTCGCAGCGGTTAAATCCAGCACCGCCATAAATTGGGTCGCCAGTACGCTGAGGTAGGCTCAGCGTGCATTTTATCAACGCGACAAGTCAGTCATGAGCGTTGTCTTGGCCTCTCGGATCGGCCACATCAATGCTCTTGGAAAAGAGTCTGAAACCGTGGCTTCAGGGGGGCATCTCGCCAACACCACGCTTCATGACTGATGGTTTTAGATGCACAAAAAATTGCTCCGAATTGTATCAGCCTGACACCACTATGACGAGGGCACGATTGAGAAGACTTCCACTTAAAACGACTTGGCTTTCTGGGCACACTGCGGGTAATGACAATTGAACCTAAATCTATCAAAGCGCGAAAACGAAACAAGCCTTAGGCAGTATTTCAATGCTCAGCATGAACATTTCAGCACAACAGTTCTTCATACACTTGTGGCTATGAAGTTACTCCTCTAAACCTATAAGCTGCCTTTATTTCTCGCTATATACTCGTCATATTTCAAGCTGCTGGGTGTTAGCAACACGCTATCAGCTCTGTCACATAGTCGGCTATGCTCCTGGGACTCCATCACTTGCCGTCTACAAGCAACTCGAATTATTTAGGGTATAAATAATAGCCGAGATACCCTATTTTCACTGGTTACCAGGCGGTTTTGAATTGATTGATCGGCTACTGATATCGACTCGTTCAGCCAGAAAATCCAGAAAAGCGCGCACACGCAACGGCAGATGACCACCCTGCCCGACATACACGGCATGGATTTCTTCGATATAGCCAGGATTGCAATCTTCAAGTACCGGTATCAGCCGACCAGCAGCGATATCCTCACACACCTGAAAGGCGGCAAGACGCGCCAACCCTAACCCAGCCAAAGCGAGGCGACGCATCGCCTCACCATCACTGACTTGAGCATTACCACTAATGGGTATCACCGTATCCTTGTCACCCTGACGCAATAACCAGCCAGGTTGGGCACGCACGTAATTCGGCCCGAGACGATTGTGCTGGTATAAATCTTCTGGCGTCACTGGGGTACCATGGCGAGCCAAATAGTCAGGCGACGCAACAATTATCTTGCTTGTCTGCCCCAATTTGCGCGCCATCAGGTTAGAGCTTTTGAGCGGCCCCGCACGCACGGCCACATCGGTACGCTCCTCCAAAAGATCAATGACCTCATCGGTCAGCATAATATCCAGCATAACCTCAGGATAGCGCGCCAGAAATTCAGGTATCAACGGCAGCAGGAAGTGATGCCCGAAGGGCACATTGGCATTGACCCTTAACCGGCCACGTGGCGTGGTGTTTTCACTGGCACAGCGATCTGCTTCGTCCAAATCAGCCAGGATGCGCACTACACGTTCGTAGTAGGTACAGCCTTCTGGTGTGAGTTGCAGTTGTCGTGTGGAGCGATTCACTAGCCGCGTACCTAGCCGTTGCTCCAGTCGTGCCACCAGCTTGCTGACTGCTGAGGGGGTTATGCCACAGACACGGGCGGCGGCAGAAAAACCACCTAGCTCAATCACACGCACAAATACTTCCAATTCGCCGGAACGGTTGACTTCTTGGCGGGCCATGGCTGCCTCCTTAATGAAGTTAATTCACAAATGTTATTCCAATAAGCCGTATATCGCCACAGTGTCTTTTAATTCACAATTAATACACAATTTAATTTTGAGTTCACTAGTATGAAAAACCACTTCAAATCATTTTTTACCACTTCATCCCGGGTAGTTCTTACTTGGGCTCTGGTAATAAGTGCTGTCACAGTAACCACCACTGCGGTAGCGGCCTCGCCTTCTTGGGTGGCAACCTGGGGGGCCAGCCCACAGCCAGTATGGGGGTCAGATTTTCCGCTTCCCACCAATATTCCCACTGAGCTGCATGATCAAACAGTGCGCCAGGTAGCGCGCATCAGCCTGGGTGGCGAGCGTTTTCGTCTCGTGCTGTCCAATACCCATGGCAGCCAACCGCTCACCGTCGGCAAAGTCACCTTCGCACAGGCGCATAACAACCATAGCATTGCTGCCGATAGCTTACGCACGGTGACATTTGGTGGCCAAGAAACAGCGACGATCCTCCCCGGTGCTTTGTTGGTCAGCGATCCTGTGGCATCACCCATCCCCGCCCTGAATCAGGTGGCAGTAAGCGTTTATCTACCGAAAGCTACCCCTATGAGTACCTTCCATTGGGATGGCCGCCAGACTAGCTGGATTGTTGCAGGCGATCAAACCTCGGCGCTGGAACTTAAGGTGACAGAGGCTTCCGCCCAGAGCACCACGGCACGCCCGCTGTTGGTGGGGGTTCAGGTCAAAACTGAACAAACGGCACAGGCCGTTGTGGTGCTCGGCGATTCCATTACTGATGGTAATACTGCCAGTCTCGATAAAGACAGCCGCTGGCCAGACTTCCTGGCTAAGCGCCTTGCCCCGCAGGGTGTCAGTGTTATCAATGCTGGCATCTCCGGTGCTCGTCTTCTGTCTGACGGTATGGGGGTCAATGCATTGGCACGGTTAGAGCGCGATGTGCTGGCGCAACCAGGCGTGCAAAGCGTTATTGTCATGATAGGGATTAACGATATTGCCTGGCCGGGTACCATTTTCGCCCCGCAAAGCCCAAAACCCACATTCGAGGCATTAACAGCGGGTTATCGCCAACTGGCTGAGCAGGTTCATGCTCGCGGCCTGCGGGTGATCGGCGCTACATTGACACCATTCGAAGGGGCATTGCCCGGTACGCCGATGGACAATTACTACCAGCCGGATAAAGAGGCCTTACGCCAACAAGTGAATGCCTGGATACGCCGGAGTGGCACCTTTGATGCCGTTATTGATTTTGATGCGGTGTTACGTGACCCTGTGCATCCTACCCGCCTGCTGCCGCGTTTTGACTCTGGTGACCGGCTCCATCCTGGCGATGAAGGTAACCGAGCGATGGCAGAGGCCGTTGATCTTAAAATGTTATTTCCCGCCAACAAGGTCTTATTAAAGGCAGCCCACTGACAGGAGCACTGAACCAGGCTTTCCCCTTATTGACTGGGCAATCTGGAGCGTATCGTCAGCCGTCCATAACCTATACGGATGCCGATAACGTCCCTACCGCCTAATGGCCGAGGATTATGCACAACGCACCTCGGCCAGACTTATCATTACTATGCATTGTTCGCAATCCTGACAACCTGGCCCAACTGAACCAACCGTAGGAAATGCCTTTGCAATAATAAAGATGACTACTCTCATCGATGAATCTAACGGGTTGAAGAGGATGGCTATACGCATCGTAATAAGGGCCCTTGGAAAAAATGGCCCTTTGCTCTGAAACAAAAGTGGTTCTGAAACAAAAGGCCGCCGCCGTTTGGTCAATTGATAACGCACCCTAACTGGATGGCATCCGCTCGAATGCCTGCAATGAGGGATCGATGGTGTCCCACTCCAGGCCACGGACGTGGTAGGTAAGCACCTGTGGTGCAAAACGGCCGGGCTCATCCAGGCTACCGGCCGGGACGGCGATCAACTCTGGCATAGCGGCAAAGCGCAAGTAGACAGGCGTTCCACAGACCGGGCAAAAGGCATGGCTCTTCACGTTGCCGTTATCGCCCGCCACCTCCCAGTGTGTCGCCTCGCCGGTGATCGTCATGTCGCCCTGCGCGGGAAAGGTCAGCCAGGAGCCATGCCCGGTGCCACTTCGCCGCTGGCAGTCGCGACACTGGCAATGATTCTGGAAGATGGGTGCGTGCTTGGTGGTGTAGCGAATCGCACCGCACGCGCATCCGCCGGTATAAGGTTGGTTCATAAGTGACTCCCGTTTGAGGTCGCCTTCGGTTTAGCGAAGACGTCAATGCCCTGCCCGGTTTCCAGCAGCGATTTCAAGCTGGAAAGCACGATTGGCCAGCCCTTCTGAATGCCCATAGCCATACCGCTGCCGGCCTCGAGTTCATCGTGGGTGACGGTCAAGCGCACCATGTCGTCGTAATCCTCAATGTCGAAACTCACGCGGCTGATGTTGGCCGGATCGCTGGCCTGCGAGGGGCTCGCCCAAGTGATGACCAAGCGCACTGGCGGCACCACCTCAACCACCTTGCCCACAATATTGACGTCGCGCTGTTCGTCGGCACGCACATGTTCCCAGTCCGACCCGGGCTTCCAGTCGGAAAGGTTCTCATGCCCCCAGTAGCGCTGCGCGACCTCCGGCTTGGTGATGGCCTCAAACACCTTTTCCGGCGTCGAACGGATGTAGGTCACATAAACGAAACTCGTCTGTTCTTTGCTCATCGTTATTCCCCTTCAAGTTCTTTCTTAAGGTCGTACAGCAGGCTGAGCCGCTGACGTTCGAATTTACGCACCCACCGCTCATAGACTTCATGCAGCGGTACCGGATTGATGAAATGCAGCTTCTCCCTGCCCCGCCAAACCGTGTTAACCAGATTGGCCTCTTCCAGAATCCCGATGTGCTGGGTGACCGACTGCCGCCTCATGTCCAACTGCTCGCAAAGCTGGCCCAGCGTCTGCCCATTGTTCTCGCACAACAAGTCGAGCAGTTTTCTACGTGTCGGGTCGCCCAGCGCTTTGAAAACTTTGTCAGTGTCCATTAGTTGTCTATGTGTGAGGTGTGAAACGTGAGAAATTATATGCAGGTAATTACCTGCATGTCAAATTATGCATCAGCTTATGTTCGGCAAAATGGCTCACCTGAAGCTATACGGTGCTATCACCATGCGCCACAGCAAGATCGTCATGGTCTTCTTAGGCCCAACTGCCTCTGTGCCAAGACAGGCGATGGGTCAATTTTAGCGCCTGCAGAAAATCATCATCGTGCGATACCACCAGCATGGCACCAGGAAAATTCACTAATGCCGCTTCCACCGCTTGGGTCGATACCAAATCCAAGTGGTTGGTTGGCTCATCCAGCAATAACAGTTGGGCTGGCTCACGGCACCACAGCATGCAGGCCAGCGCCGCTTTCAGCCTTTCTCCACCACTCAATGACGCTAACGGCAGCATGACTTGTTCTGCATTCAACTGCAATTGGGCCAATTGGCTACGTAATACCCCTTCGGCTAACGGCGTATTCTGCAAGCCAAGGTGATCAAGCACCGAGCGCGTCAGATCCAGTTGAGACAAGTCTTGATCGAGATAGGCCACCGTCACCGAACAACGGCAATTGCCACCACTCGGGGAGAGTTGACCCAGAATTACTTTCAGCAGTGTGGACTTGCCACAGCCGTTTGGTCCGGTAAGTGCCACGCGCATCGGGCCATTCATTCGCCAATTGAGTGGTGACATCGTAGTAAAAGGTAATTGCAGTTGTTCAAGTACCAATACCTGCTTGTGCGCAGCCACCGCACTACCCGGTAAGGTCAGCATCACCGGATTATCCTCTTCAACCCTTGCACGAGCGGCTTGTACGGCCTGATCCACGGTATTTTTTTGCCCCTGATGTTGCTTGCGCAGTGAGCCCATAACATCACGGGCTGCCGCTTTACTTGCTGATTTTTCAGGAGAGGATAGGTTGAGTGTGCCTACCTTTTTCAGCTTATGGGCGGCATGGCGTTGGTATTCATCATGTTTTTTCTGTAACCGAACCCGGGTACGCCGCCTTTCCAACACCGCATGTTCCAACTGAGCTTGTGCCGCTTGCTGCTCCTGTTCTCGTTGTCGATAGTAATCATGGTAATTACCCCCGTAGCTGCGCAAGGCGTCAGGAGTCAGTTCCACAATCCGCTGCATTCGAGTCAGTAACTGCCGATCATGACTGGCGATCAATAAACCCCCTCGCCAGGCTGCAATCTGCTGATACAGCCATTCACGGCCAGCAGCGTCAAGATGGTTGGTCGTTTCATCCAGCAATATGAAATCAACTTTGGTCAAAAACGCGCCGCACAGTATGGCTCGCATACGTTCGCCACCGCTCAAATCACTGGCTGGCCGCTGTGGTTCAAAAGCAGGTAAACCTGCAGCGGTAAACACCACTTTAAGGCGTTCAGCCAGATCCCACTGCCCGTCAAGATGTTCGAAATCGTCCAATTGCGGGCACCCCTGCTCAAGACGAGCCTGTGCAGCAAAAATCTGTTCATAGCCAAGTAATTGCGACAGTGAGGTCTGCTCAATGATAGACGATTGTTGTGCGACATAAGTAAAGGAAGCTTTAGCTTCAATATGCCCATCAGCAGGTAGATCTAACCCAGCAATCATACGTAATAGGCGTGTTTTCCCGACACCATTACGCCCTACCAACCCATAATGCTGTTGTTCAAAAGCAAGATTAAAAGGACCAAACAGCGTTTCACCGTTGGCAAACTGGCAGGTTAACTGGTGTAAAACAAAATAAGGGGATTGCGCAAAATGAGCCATAAGCACTCCTGAGTGAAATCAAAAATATCCCCTACCGCACTGGTGTGCAGGATATGGGGCAAGATATCAACAGGTGTGAATATTCATTTTTCGCTAATGGCTCCAGAAGGTGGTGGTCTTAAATGTATCCAACAAGGTTGCTGAATATAGCTTGCAGATATTAATCTCATATTTACATTTATTGCAAATATTATTAGAACCTATGGCTAGCAGATGGCCTTTTTTGGGGCACTGCCCATCCCTGGGCCAGGCAAGTAATCCATAGTTTTGCTATCAGTGAGAGTCTGTTTTAGAAGGTATATTTCACCCCCATCATTACGGTGGTATCCGTCACACTGTGTTGACCAAACAGTTGCGATACACTGCCCCAGGTAGAGAAGTTCTTGTTGATATTCCCTTCTGCCCCCAGCTTCAGTTCTACCCCACTACGCCGCCCCCCTTGTTGCTCAAGAGTACTGTCATCCATCCGCACATGCGTCAGCTTGTTCTGGTAAGGCAAGTTGATGGCACCATAAAGCGTTAACGGTTGGTCGCTGTCTTTAATGGCGATGTCATACCCCAGTTTGGCACCAATACGCGCCTGTAGCGTGCTTTGGTTGTTCAGATCCACTTGTGTCCCGTTCTGCTCTTGATGTGAACCGCCGGAGATATCGTTCCAGGTCAGTTGTAGCTGAGGTTCAAGGTAGAGCTTGCCATGAGCGTAGTGGGCCAAAGGCAAACGCCAACCGGTTTCCACCGAGGCAATAACCCCAGACATTCTGTAATCCTCTTTTTGCAGTTGTTGCCCTTGCACTGAGCCCTGTAGCCAGGCGTATTGCAACGAACCGTCAATATAAAGGCCATCTGCGTTACGGCCATTCTGATACCAGGTGCCGTAAACCCCGAGGCTGGTACCATCAATATCCGCATAAGAGGTGTAATCCGTCTGGTTGGAACGGCTGTTTGAATGGGCGGTACCGTAGGCAAACATCACCCCCGCCACTAGGTGTTCTGTCTCATAGACATCACCACCTATTTGCGTGACAAAGCGGCTGGTACGGTTATCGATTTGCCCCGAGGTATCATCAAAGGTACTGTGCCCACCCACCTGCCGTAGCCACATATTACTGCCCGCCACCCGCTGGCCACGATCTTCATGACGCATCGCGAACAGGTTTTGTGCCGCCACCTGATTGGCGAGATAACTGCCCGCTTCCGGGCGATAGACTGGGGTGTTGTTATCCGGCCCGGTTGAGCGCAGATACCAGGAGCCCTCACCCGGATTCGCCGGGGTCCCTTGATACAGGTTATAGTCGAACGCCCCGGCAACCAGCCGATTCTCCAGCGTAAACTGCCCAGCAGATTGGCCGTTCACCTGAATCAGCAGGATACCTTGTTGCGTTTGTTCACCACTGCCCCCTACCTGATTGACGATCACTTTACTCTGCCCGCTAGTACTACCATTAATGGTCAACCGATCCGTGGCGGCGTTATCCCCCGCCAATGTGGTATTAAACAACAGCGCGCCGTTGTTGCCGGTATAGTTGCCATTGACCGTCAGGTTGGCAAAACTGCCGCCGGTAGCGGCTTGCCCAATTAGTACGCGCCCCTCATTTTCAAGGCTACCATTGATCACGCCCGATGCCCCCAGGCTACCCGCTTGAAGGATTTGTACTGAACTGTTGAGTTGAACAGGTGTTGCTGCGGCGCTGCTTGCCCTACTTTGAATGCTGCTATCCAGCAACAGCAACCCAGCTTCGATACGGGTCATGTTGGCCTGAACATTGTTTCCGGCAATCTGCAACCTGCCGTCACCTTGTTTGGCCAAAGTACCGTTGCCGGTGACCGAGTGGGTGAGTAGCCAATTTTGTGTGACGTCCAGTAGCAGCGTGCCGTTATTGTCGATACTTGCCGTCCCGAGTTGCCCGGGTTGGCTGGCGCTCAAGCGGGTACCACTTTCAGTGCGGAAAATACCCGTAAAGGCGTTGTTATCAACACTCAACGCCACATTGGCCGCCCCACTAAACAGCGTGACACCCGCGCCTTGCAGAACATTACTCAGGATCCCTTGCGCCCCTTTAAAATCGAGCGTGCCACGGTTATCGATCCCGCCAGTGCCCAGGGCATCGGTCTGTGCCAATTGTGCGGTGGCGGTGGCGGCGATGGTGGTCATGGCACTCATGCTGCTGTTATGCCCGGTCACCACTAACGTGCCACCGTCCAGTTGCAATGCCCCACTCCCCGTCAGTTCGCCGTCATTCAGGCCACCATTGCGGACTGTTAAGGTGCCACCCTGCAGATCCAGCTTACTCCCCACCGCTGTATTCAGCTTACCCACGGTTTGCTGATACCCATTAATATCCACCAGGGCATTGGCACTCAGTGCCAGATCAGAGGTCTGCCCAAGTACTCCATCCGCCATCAGGCGCAGGGTGCCGGAACGTACCAGCGTGGCTCCGGTGTAGTCATTACTGATATTGGATAGCGATACCTTGTCACCGGGAACAGCGGCAATCGCCAAATCACCCGAGCCGGTGATATATGAGGTGAGGTCGGCAGCATCGCCAGTAACACCCGCCCGCGGTGCCAGTACCAGCGCATTGGCCCCGGTCCCCATCAGGTCAAGTTCAAACAGCCCATAATTGATATAAAGGCCAGTGATTTCATGACTTGCCGTCAGCCGGTAGTCATAGTGCCCTTCCGCCACGATGGGTCCGGTATCGGTATTGGTCAGACCAATGATGGTTTCATTGGTAATAACATTGCCATCCTGATCAATCAACGTCATGTTGCCTGCCCTTCCCTTGACCTCACCATTGGCCTGGATCAATTTGACCAGCAGATTTTGATCATCCTGCTCCAGAATGGACAGGCTGGTATCTACCGTAGGGGGCTCCACTGAGAAACTCGGCGGAACCGCTACCTGTGCGGTCCCGGTGCCTGAGACATCCAGCGTGCCCGTAGTTTCAATCACGGTATTGGCTTGGTTAGTCGCCGGGGGTTGGGCATCAAAATCCACCTTGCCACCGGCAAAGGTCAGATTGGCTATGGTCTGATAACCTTCTCCGACCACGATGTCACTGCCAACCCCCGCCACCAGGGTTGCCTGGGTCAACGCGGTGGTGTTACTGCCGGAGAGATCAAAGGTACTGCGCCCCAGCGCCAAAGTACCGGTAAAGGCCGAACCCGTGGTACTGGCAAAATCGAAGGTATTACTGCCATTTTGCAACGCCACTGAGAGCACGCCTGCACCGGTTAGCGGGTTGGCAAGAACGTAGTCCCCGCCATTGGCGGTAGTTTGGTCAATGGCAAACGTCGCCCCCGGTGCGATAGCCACCGTACCGCTACTGCTGATGGCCCCAGAATCGGTCAACCTCAAGGTACCTTGAGCCACGGTGGTGCCACCGGTATAACTATTGGCACCGGTCAAGGTCAGCGTACCACTACCGTCTTGCACCAGCCTGCCACTCCCCCCGATGATGCCGTCATAACTCAGCGCATCGCTACGATCAAATACCACGGTGCCATCATTAAGGATATCCAGCGCACTACCATTGGCCGGGTTCGCCGCATAGCTACCCGCGGTCCCGCCAATACCTATTTGCAAGTAAGCACCGCTGTTAACCTGGGTTTCCCCGATATAGGTGTTGGTCCCGGTGAAAAACAGCGTGCCGTTTGATACCGTCAATAATCCGTCACTACCCGCAACGATCCCGGCAAAGAACCCACCATTGTCGACAGTCAACGCCCCCCCATTGATATTCAGCGTGCCGGTACCAATCAAGCTACCGACCGACTGGGTGAAACCATGAATATCAGTCACGGCCCCGGTATTGATGGCCAATTGGCGAGTGGATCCCAGTGCGTTATCTGACCCCAGTTGCAAAGTCCCGCTGGTCACCGTGGTACTACCGGTGTAGTCGTTGCTACTGTTATTGAGGGTGATCACGCTGGTCGCCGCAATGGCCAGATTGCCGGCCCCAGTAATCAGTGCCGACATATCATCGGCACCTGGAGGCGTGGTGCTATCACCAGAGAACGTCAGTGTCTGACCAGTTTGTAACGCCAGTTGAGTCAAGCCGACATTAACAAACAACCCGGTCGCATTGGCCACCAAGGTATAACCGTAATCCCCAATGGCGACAATATTGCCCCCCTGGAAGATATTGACCGCCGAGGTGGTTAAATTGCCGCCGGTAAGATTCGTCAGCGTCAGGTTGGATGCAGAACCGGTGACACTACTGGCGCTCACCAACCGCTCCAAAACGCCCTCATCCTGTTGCAGCAGATTACCCGCGTTATCCGCCACCACCGTCGGGTCCAACTGCACCGAGCCGGCATCCAATACCAGAGCACCGGTGGTGACTTGCCCACTAGGCAGATTAGCAAAACGTAATGCACCGCCATTCATCGTCAGATTACCAATAGCCTGATTCCCCAACCCTACCGTGGTGGCGTTACCGGTACCTATCTCTAGGGTGGCAAGACTCAATGCTGAGGTGTTACTGCCTGACAAGTTAAAGCTGCTGGAGCCCAGCGCCAATGTACCGCTAAAGGCAGAACCCGCCGAGCCGGTGAAATTGAATGTGTTGCTGCTGTTTTGCAGTGCTACCGACAACAACCCCGCCCCGGTTAACGGGTTGGCAAAAATGGCGTTACCGCCATTACCGGTGGTCTGGTCAATGGCAAAGGTCGCCCCAGCGGCAATGTTCACCGCACTGCTGCTATTTAGCGCCCCGGTACCCGTCAGCCGTAGGGTGCCGTCCGCCACCGTGGTATTGCCGGTGTAACTGTTCACCCCGGTCAGGGTCAAGGTACCACTGCCATTCTGGGTCAGGTTGCCGTTACCACTGATAACCCCGGCATAGCTCGCCGCATCAGTTCGGTCGAACACCACTAAACCGGCGTTGCTGATATTACCGACATAACTACCGTCAATACCCCCATTGCCAATTTGCAAGGTCGCGCCACTCCCCACCGTGGTTGTCCCGCTATAGCTGTTTGCCCCGGTTAATATCAGGGTACCACTGGAGGCGGTTAGGGTACCCGTCGTGCCAGCAATCACCCCGCTAAACAACCCACCCTGAGCCACCGTTAGAGCCCCGCCATTAACCTCCAGCAGACCTGACCCGGTCAGGCTGGCTATCGTCTGGGTGAACCCATTGATATTCGTGGCCGCGCCCGTGGCAATATCCAATTGGCTGGTAGCTCCCAGCGCATTGTTCGACCCCAATTGCAACGTGCCACTGTTGACGGTAGTGCTGCCACTGTAATTGTTCAGCGCGTTGGCTAAAGTCACCACCTGTCCTACCACTCCAGTTATTGCCAGGCTCCCTGTTCCGGTTATCTGAGCAGATAAATTAAGTGCGTTGCCGGTTGCTGTTGCATCAGGCGTCAGGGTCAGGATTTGCCCAAAAAGTAGATCAACCTGCTTTAAAGCATAAGCAACATAAAGGCCATTATTCAGCGCCCCAGTATTCAACCGATAATCGTAAGTGCCTACCGCGACCGTATTACCCCCTTCGGCAATCGACACGCTCTGACTATTGGAAAGCGCATTGCCACTTTGATCAACCAGGGTCAAAGCCCCCCCCTGGCCACTAAGCGTTCCCCTTGATGTCAGTGCAATCAGTTGGGTATAAGCGCCCCCATCGTCTTGTGAAAGGATATTGGTATTGTCCAAAACCGGTGGGTTAATGACACCGGGGGCGGGGGGAAGATCGATAGCGATACGTCCGACTCCAGTGAGGTTTAGATTGGCGACAGTTACCATGCCATTTGCCTGTTGTTGCGCAGGCACAGTGGCATCAAACTTCAATTCACCGCCATTAAATTGCAAACCGCCAATCAGCTGTTCGCCTATGCCCACTGTGGTGATGTTGCCAGTACCCAATTCTAACGTGGCTTGACTCAGCGCCTCGGTATTGGTGCCCGACAGATCAAAGCTGCTGGTGCCCAGCGCCAGGGTGCCAGTAAAGTCGGACCCGGTGGTGCCGGTAAAATCAAAAGTATTGCTACCGTTTTGCAACGCCACCGACAACACCCCCGCCCCGGTTAACGGGTTGGCAAAGGTGGTGTTACCGCCATTGGCGGTAGTCTGGTCAATGGCAAAAATCGCCCCAGCGGCAATATCAACCGCGCTGCTGGCATTGATCGCGCCAGAACCCGTCAGCCTCAGGGTGCCTTCCACCACCGTGGTACCGCCGCTATAACTGTTGACCCCGGTCAGGGTCAAAATGCCACTGCCGCTTTGGGTCAGGCTGCCATTACCACTGATAACGCCGGCATAATTCGCCGCATCAGTTCGGTTAAACACCACCAAACCGGCATTGCTGATATCGCCGCTATAACTGCCAGTAAGCCCGCCATTGCCGATTTGCAAAGTCGCGCCACTATCAACCGCAGTGACTCCACTGTAGCTGTTGGCCCCGGTCAGCACCAGCGTGCCAGTTGCGGCGGTCAAGCTGCCGGTTGTCCCCGACACCACGCCGCTAAACAGCCCGCCATCGGTGACCGTCAGGTTACCGCCGCTGATTGCCAGCAGGCCTGCCCCCGCCAAGCTGCCCACGGACTGAGTAAAACCGTTGATATCGGCGCTGGTGCCGGTGTTAATCGCCAGTTGGCGGGTGTTGCCCAGCGCATTATCTGAGCCCAACAGCAAGGTGCCCCCGGTCACCGTGGTGGTCCCGGTATAATCGTTACTGCTATTGTTGAGTTCAATCAAGGTGGTGGCATCAATTGCCAAGTTGCCTGAAGCGGTGAGCAGCGCCGTCATATTATTGGCACCCGCTGACGTAAGGCTATCGCCCGACAAGGCCAGGGTTTGATTATCCTGCAGCGCCAACTGGGTCAGACCCACATTGATAAATAGCCCGGTCACATCGTTGGCCAATACGTAGCCGTAATCGCCGATGGCTACCGTATTGCCGCCCTGAAGGATATTCACCGCCGCCGTAGATAGGGCTGCGCCACTCAGGTCAGTCAAACTCAGGTTAGCAGCAACTCCGGTGACACTGCTGGCAGTGACCAACCGCTCTTGGGTGCCTTCATCTTGTTGCAGCAGGTTCCCTGAATTGTTAGCAACGGTACTCGCATCGGCCTGTACCGTTCCTACATCCAGGGCCAAGGCCCCGGTGGTCACCTGCCCGGTAGGTAAGTTGGCGAACCGTGCGGTACCGCCATTGAAGGTCAGATTGCCTACCGCCTGATCGCCCACTCCGATGGTGGTGACGTTGCCAGCGCCCAGTTCCAGCGTAGCCTGGCTCAGTGCGGTAGTATTGCTGCCGGAGAGGTTAAAACTGCTGGTGCCCAACGCCAAGGTGCCGGTAAAGGCAGACCCGGCGGTGCCAGTAAAATCAAAGGTATTGCTGCCGTTTTGCAGCGTTACCGACAGTAATCCAGACCCGGTTAACAGGTTGGCAAAGGTGGCGTTACCGCCATTGGCGGAGATCTGGTCAATGGCAAAAGTCGCCCCGGTGGCAATATCAATGGTGCTGCTACTGCTGAGTGCGCCAGCTCCGGTCAGCCGTAGGGTGCCGTCCGCCACCGTGGTACCGCCGCTATAACTGTTCACCCCGGTTAGGGTCAAGGTACCACTGCCATTCTGGGTCAGGCTGCCGTTACCGCTGATAACCCCGGCATAACTCGCCGCATTAGTTCGGTTGAACACCAGCGAACCGGCATTGCTGATATTGCCCGCATAGCTACCGTCTATCCCGCCATTGCCGATTTGCAGAGTGGCACCACTGTCAACCGCCGTGACTCCGCTGTAGCTGTTGGCCCCGGTCAGCACCAGCATGCCGGTTGAGGCAGTCAAGGTGCCGGTTGTCCCCGACACTACACCGCTAAACAGCCCGCCATCGGTGACCGTCAGGTTACCGCCGCTGATTGCCAACAGCCCCGCCCCTGCCAAGCTGCCCACGGTCTGGGTAAAGCCGTTGATATCGGCGGTGGTGCTGGCGTTAATCGCCAGTTGGCTCGTATTGCCCAGCGCATTATCTGAGCCCAACTGCAAGGTGCCCCCGGTCACCGTAGTGGTGCCGGTATAATTGTTACTGCTGTTAATCAACTCGATTAGTGTGGTGGCCTCAATCGCCAGGTTGCCTGAACCGGTGAGCAGCGCCGTCATGTTATTGGCACCGGTGGGCGTGAGGCTGTCACCCGACAAGGTCAGGGTTTGATTGTCTTGCAGCGCCAGTTGGGTTAGGCCCACATTGATAAATAGCCCGCTGGTGTCACTGGCCAAGGCATAGCCGTAGTCACCGATGGCGACAATATTACCGCCCTGAAGGATATTAACCGCTGAAGTCGCCAACGCGCTTCCACTGAGGTCCGTCAGATTCAGATTAGCAGCTGATCCCGTCACACTACTGGCGGTCACCAACCGCTCCAGCACGCCTTCATCTTGTTGCAGCAGGTTACCGGTATTATCGGCCACCTCGGTGGGATCAACCTGTACTGAACCCGATGCCAAGGTCAACTCCCCGGTAGTGATTTGACTGGCAGGGAAATCAGCGAAACTTAATATGCCACCATTGAAAGTCAGGTTGCCCACCGTCTGGTTAGCGGCCCCCACGGTGGTCCTATTGCCAGTGCCAAGTTCCAATGTGGCTTGGCTCAGCGCGGCAGTATTAGTACCCGACAGGGTAAAGTTGCTGGTGCCCAGCGTCAGGGTGCCAGTAAAGTCGGACCCGGTGCTGCCGGTAAAATCAAAGGTATTGCTGCCATTTTGCAGCAATACAGACAACACCCCCGCCCCGGTTAACGGGTTGGCAAAGGTGGTGTTACCGCCATTGGCGCTGGTCTGGTCAATGGCAAAGGTCGCCCCAGCGGCAATATCAACCGCGCTGCTGGCATTGATCGCGCCAGAACCCGTCAGCCTCAGGGTGCCTTCCGCCACCGTGGTACCGCCGGTGTAACTGTTCACCCCGGTCAGGGTCAAGGTGCCGCTGCCGCTCTGGGTCATGTTGCCGTTACCGCTGATAACCCCGGCATAACTCGCCGCATTAGCACGGTCAAACACCACCAAACCCGCATTGTTGATATTGCCAGCATAGCTACCGTCTATCCCGCCATTGCCGATTTGCAAGGTCGCGCCACTATCAACCGCAGTGACACCGCTATAGCTGTTGGCCCCGGTGAGCACCAGCGTGCCCATTGCGGCGGTCAAAGAGCCGGTTGTCCCCGACACTACACCGCTAAACAGCCCGCCATCGGTGACCGTCAGGTTGCCGCCGCTGATTGCCAGCAGCCCTGCCCCCGCCAAGCTGCCCACGGACTGAGTAAAGCCGTTGATATCGGCGGTGGTGCCGGTGTTAATCGCCAGTTGGCGGGTGTTGCCCAGCGCATTATCTGAGCCCAACTGCAAGGTGCCCCCGGTCACCGTAGTGCTGCCGGTATAATTGTTACTGCTGTTAATCAACTCGATTAGGGTGGTAGCCTCAATCGCCAGGTTGCCTGAACCGATGAGCAACGCCGTCATGTTATTGGCACCGGTGGGGGTGAGGCTATCACCCGATAAGGTCAGGGTTTGATTGTCTTGCAGCGCCAGTTGGGTCAACACCACATTGATAAATAGCCCGCTGGTGTCACTGGCCAAGGCATAGCCGTAGTCACCGATGGCCACGGTATTGCCACCCTGGAGAATATTGACCGCCGCCGTAGACAGCGCCGTGCCAGTGAGGTCCGTCAAACTCAGGTTGTTGGCAGCCCCCGTAACATTAGTGGCCGTTACCAGTTGTTGTAGAACACCATCATCCTGTTGCAACAGGTTACCGGTACTGTCTGCCACCCCACTAGAGTCAACCTGTACCGTTCCCGCATCGAGGGCCAAGGCCCCGGTGGTCACCTGCCCGGTGGGTAAGTTGGCGAAACGTGTGGTACCGCCATTGAAGGTCAGGCTACCTACCGCCTGATCACCCACCCCGATGGTGGTAACGTTGCCAGCACCCAGCGCCAGCGTGGCCTGGCTCAGCGCGGCAGTATTAGTACCCGACAGGGTAAAGTTGCTGGTGCCCAGCGCCAAGGTACCAGTAAAGGCAGACCCGGCAGTGCCGGTAAAATCAAAGGTATTGCTGCCATTTTGCAGCGCCACCGACAGCACCCCGGCCCCGGTTAACGGGTTGGCAAAGCTGTAATTGCCGCCATTGGTGCTGGTCTGGTCAATGGCAAAGGTCGCCCCAGCGGCAATATCAACCGCGCTGCTGGCATTGATCGCGCCAGAACCCGTCAGCCGTAGGGTGCCGTCCGCCACCGTGGTACTGCCGATGTAACTGTTCACCCCAGTCAGGGTCAAGATACCACTGCCGTTCTGGGTCAGGCTGCCGTTACCGCTGATAACCGCGGCATAACTCGCCGCATCAGTCCGGTCGAACAGCACCAAACCCGCATTGCTGATATTGCCCGCATAGCTTCCGTCTGTGCCCCCATTGCCGATTTGCAAGGTCGCGCCACTGTCAACCGCAGTAACTCCGCTGTAGCTGTTGGCCCCGGTGAACACCAGCGTGCCCGTTGCGGCGGTCAAAGAGCCGGTTGTCCCCGACACTACACCGCTAAACAGCCCGCCATCGGTGACCGTCAGGTTGCCACCGCTGATTGCCAGCAGCCCCGCCCCTGCCAAGCTGCCCACAGTCTGGGTAAAGCCGTTGATATCGGCGGTGGTGCCGGTGTTAATCGCCAGTTGGCGGGTGTTGCCCAGCGCATTATCTGAGCCCAACAGCAAGGTGCCACCGACCACGGTGGTAGTGCCGGTATAATTGTTACTGCTATTGTTGAGTTCAATCAGGGAGGTAGCATCAATCGCCAGGTTGCCTGAACCGGTGAGCAACGCCGTCATGTTATTGGCACCCGCTGGCGTAAGGCTATCACCCGACAAGGTCAGGGTTTGATTGTCTTGCAGCGCCAGTTGGGTCAACACCACATTGATAAATAACCCGGTCATATCGTTGGTCAAGGCGTAGCCGTAGTCGCCGATGGCGACAATATTGCCGCCCTGAAGGATATTCACCGCGGCTGTCGACAGGGCCGCGCCACTCAAATCAATCAAGCTCAAGTTAGCAGCTACGCCGGTGACACTACTGGCAGCCACCAACCGCTCTTGTGCCCCTTCATCCTGTTGCAGCAGGCTCCCCGAGCTGTCAGCGGCCGTGGTAGGGTCCACCTGTACCGCACCTGCATCCAGAGCCAAGGCCCCGGTGGTCACCTGACCGGTAGGTAAGTGGGTAAAACGCGCGGTACCGCCATTGAAGGTCAGATTACCTACCGCCTGATCGCCCACTCCGATGGTGGTGACGTTGCCGGTACCCAGTTCCAACGTAGCCTGGTTCAGTGCTGTAGTATTGCTGCCGGAGAGGTTAAAACTGCTGCTGCCCAGCGCCAAGGTGCCGGTAAAGACGGAACCGGTGGTGCCAGTAAAATCAAAGCTATTGCTGCCGTTTTGCAGCGCCACTGACAGCAACCCGGACCCAGTTAACGGGTTGGCAAAGGTGTAATTACCGCCATTGGCGCTGGTCTGGTCAATGGCAAAGGTAGCCCCGGTGGCAATATCTATGGTACCGCTACTGCTGAGCTCCCCAGCTCCACTCAGCCTCAGGGTGCCGTCAGTAATCGTCGTTCCTCCCATATAGGTATTAGCCGCAGTCAGTTGCAGTTCGCCTACACCCACTTTAGTTAAAGAGGTCCCACTTATTGCCCCGGCAATAGTGACGAGAGGTGCCCCTACCGCGAGTCCGAAATCTATTACACCACCACCACTGCCCAACACCATATCTTGTGAGATGGTCATTGGTGCAGTCACCGCAAGCCTGGCACCATTTAGGATGGTCAATGTTCCCGCATCATCTCCAAGCGCCTGAGCACTATTAATAACCAATATTCCATCATAAATAGTCCAAGGAGTGATAGCTGTAGTGGTTCCGCTTAACGTCCACGTCGAACTACCGGTTTTTTCAAAGTTGCCGAAACCCTGGTATTGCGCCCCTGTACCAACAGTGGAGACATCAAACGTATCATCGACGGTTCCCCCCAAGCGAAGGGTATCCGCAGCACTGAATGCGATGACATTGCCGTTAATCAAGAAGCCTGAATGCAATTCAAAGATATTGCTACCACCAGTAAAGGCAATGGCATCTCCTCGTGTACCGAGGCTGTCAAGACCAGCATTAATCGTACCAATATTGATGATGGTTAAATCCGAACCGGTGATCCCGGCACCCGCAGCAGAATCAAACGGTGAAGCCAGATTCCCGGCATTGCCGCCGGTAATGGTCCCTGTATTAGTAATAAATAAATTTGCGCCAGCGACTCCCGCGCCCCCAGCACCATTGGCACCCCGGTTGGCAAGGGCTGAGGCACTACCGGCATTGCCACCATTGCCCCCGACAATCCTACCGCTGTTATCAAGCGTCCCATTGCTGGTAAAGAAAAGGCCAATTCCCCCCTCACCGCCATTCCCACTACCACCGCCAGAAGTGACTGCACCAGAGAGAGCAAGCCCACCATTGCCACCATTTCCTCCTCGAATCAGCGCGGTACCTTCAACGCTTAGGTTTATGCCGCTACCATTAGCAACAATACCGAAGCCAGCAGCACCACCACCACCACTTCCATTATTCGCAGAACAACCATTACAGGTACCACCGCCATTACCACCATTGCCACCAGTATAAGAACCAGATTCACTACTATCACTGGTAATGACCCAGGCATGAGCCCCCCCGCCCCCGCCACTGCCGCCGACATTAAAAGATCCAGAGTTGCTACCATTGCTGCCCGAAGCCCCCGGTGTCAAACCACCGGCACCGCCGGCGACCGAGCCATTAACAGTAGCCCCACTGCCGCCGATAACACCGGCACCACCGCCACCGCCACCTCTTCCAGCAATGACAGCAGCACCACTTCCTCCCGAACCCGTCGCGGAACTGGAGGCGCCTATCCCCCCAGTTGCCCCCCCCCCATTCCCCCCAGCAGTCATATCCACTGCCAACACTGAGAAAGATCCGGCCAACAGCAAAGCACCGCTGAGCAATAATGCGAGTGGTGACAAAGTCATTATGTTCTTATTCTTGGTTAAATTATCGCCCTCTCTCGCTATTACATCCTGCGCTTGTGATGGCCCCAAGCCTACGGTGGCAGATTTTTTGTGTAGGCTGACCAACTCACTGACGACAACCCAAGTATGTAAAACTGCACTCCAAATGACTTTATAGATCTTATTCATCGTTAATCACCTCACAGTTGCCAACATAAGTGCAATTTAACAACTTATTTTTGATGAAAATTCAGCATGAACACTAAATCCAGGCCTACCAAAAAATCACGTTGCTACTGTAAAATTGCCTGTAAACCCTCGATTCTTTGGTTGCATCATCACTCACGATACGCATTGCCCCTTTCCTTTAACCCATTGAGAAAAATATCAAAAAAGGCTTGAGCCTTACGAGTGGTAAGCCATTCACCCGGATTAATAAAAGAAAAGGAAAAAAGGAAAACAAAGGTTGCCGCGAATTATTTAGACATTTATGTATTAGTTTAGTAAAACGTATAATTTTTGCACTGTAAGGTGGCTTTTTTGATTTAACCATGATTAGTTTTGGCAATGGTGTACAACGTGGATTCAATATCTCCAGATGACCGCCATAACAACTGTGAATGATGCTGACCAGACCTTGTTCTGGAGCAAGCCCGCGCAAGGGCCGTGTGATAAGTCCCCTGCATGATTTTGATTTAACTTGAGTTACCATGTCGAAAAACAAGGCAATATGCTCAATCTGTCAGCAAACGCACATTTCACCCATGCTAGAGCTTTGACAAAGGCAATTCCCCCCGCTATTATTCGCCCCGTTCACACGATTCCTCTGTAGTTCAGTCGGTAGAACGGCGGACTGTTAATCCGTATGTCACTGGTTCGAGTCCAGTCAGAGGAGCCAAATTTAGAAACCCCGCTTAGGCAACTAAGCGGGGTTTTGCATTTAAGCCCGAAGACCATCGACATCTCAAATACTGCCATGATGGAAAAGAGTGGCAACTGGCCTTGGGTATCTGCCCTGCCATCTCTTTAGTGCGACCAACGGGCGGGCTGTATACAAATGGCCTCTCGGTTTTCATTAGGAATGAACCTAAAAAAGACAGGAAAACCAGAGAGCTACGTTGATACTCGTCACACTTCAAATAACTCGAATTATTTACAAGATAATATTCATTCTATTCATTTAATTATCCTGGTGTTCAATTGGCTCATAGGTCGTGGCAAACCCACCGATGTCATATCGGCGCTTGACGATGACTGAGGATCATGGGTCATCAGGTA
Organism: Serratia sp. HNCC26DJ244; assembly: GCF_057180565.1. Lineage (NCBI taxonomy): Bacteria > Pseudomonadati > Pseudomonadota > Gammaproteobacteria > Enterobacterales > Yersiniaceae > Serratia > Serratia sp. HNCC26DJ244. The sequence goes on from NZ_JBXUGO010000014.1 coordinate 60,511, forward strand.
TAATGATGAATGGCTAAGTGCTGTAACGCACCGACAGGTTTTATAAATACGGCTATTGTTATTTCGTTTCAGTTAGTCATTTAGTCATTCCGTAGATAAATATGGAGGCATGTATGCTTGAGACCGTAGCTATCATCCTATTGGTTTTATGGGGTTTGGGCCTTGTTCCTTCCTATACCATGGGTGGATTTATTCACGTACTGCTGGTGGTGGCTGTGATTATTATTCTCCTGCGGATTATTCAACGCAGAAGAATTTAATCATTTCGACAAGTCGCTTTACAATGCAAGTCACAAGATACAAAAAACGTAGTGAAGATTCTAACTGGTGAAATTAAATATTAGAGTGAAGTATTTATATTCTAAAATTAAATCACTTAAAAAGTGGGGGTTTTAAATGTGATGATTTATTCGCTTCGTCCCTAGGGAACGTGGAGTAAATACCCCAACCCTCCCCAATTCAACAAGGAAACATATATCATGAAAACAATAAAACTATCTGTATTACTTAGCTTTTTAGCCATAAGTGCATTGGGCATGGGTATACCGCAAAGCGTTGAAGCGGCTGATACGACGTCCAGCCAAACCTCAGGCGAATATATGGATGATGCGCTTATCACCACAAAGGTAAAAACCAACATCCTGAAAGAAAAAGGGCTTTCTTCCATGCAGATCAGTGTGGATACCAAAGAGGGTGTTGTGGTTCTTTCTGGCACAACAAACAGTGTAGAGCACGCGCAACTTGCCGCTACCGTAGCGCAACGGACCCATGGCGTAAAACAGGTTGTCAATAATTTGCAAGTAGTGAAATAGACGTATTCCGTAGAAATACGGTCCAAAAAGCATACAAATAGCGCTTTGCAATGGTCTTGGCTTTATTGTTATCCGATTATTTCCCCCTGTTACTAAAGCCAGATCATTATTTCCAGAGTTGGCGTATATATTGACTTTTATCTACATGCTGTTGCAACAGCTCTAGTGGGTGCTCACACGTTAAGCACATGGAGGTGTAACGGTAATTTAATTGTGCAGTTTAGCGATAATTTTACCGTCCCTTTATTCACATAACGCTAAAACGATATATAAGGAAAATATAATGACCAAATTAGTACCGAAACACATGAGTTACTACCTTGGCATATTAACCTTCTCTGTTGCCATGGGACTTTCTGGCCATGCGCTGGCAGAAACGGATGTTAAAGCGGCCACAGCCCCTGTTGTTACCCTGAAGGACTGGAGCGAATCTTCTGAACAGGAGCAAAATTCTTTTTTGGTGGGTTTAGTCAGTATTGTTGAGCTGGAAAAAGAATGGCAAGGACAAAAGGGCCTTTTACCGCTTTCGCAAAGTATGATCGGCACCTGGGCGCAGGGCATGGACGGCATGAGCATTAATAGTCTGCGCGGCAATGTAAACCGCTATATTTCCAATAACCCTGGCGAAAAAGACAAACTTGTCCTTGAAGTGTTGTGGGTTAACCTGGTGCAGCCCAGAATCGAATCGACTTCACCTGCTGCTGCAAAAGATACTCCCAAGCGAATCCGCGAGGTCATGAAAAGTCAAAAACAAAAAAACCTGTAATAGCGCAAGGTAGAAAAGGATAAGACGATGAAACAAATTACTATGATCAGCATACTGGCATTGGTGATTTTTGCCGGCCCAGTGGCCTGATCCAATATGTCGAGAACCCAGCAGGGCGGCCTTTCAGGGGCTACCATCGGCGCAGGTGCTGGTGCTGGCATTGGCGCATTGACAGGTGGCAACTGGGTTGTTGGCGCTGCGGTAGGTGGTGCCTTGGGCGGCTTGGCGGGGGGGCTTTATGGCAAATCCCAACAGAACCACCACGCCAAATAACCTAAGCTTTGGATAAAAAATTGATCTAAGGTCCAGTTCTAAGATCTGTTATTGCGGCGAAAAATAAGTTGCTAAAAGGAAGGAACAGGAATCAACAAATTAATAGAAATTTTCTGGTTGATAACGCAAACCGATTCGAGGAGTCGCTGCTACACCAAGGGCACCTGATACTGCTGGGGTCCTTGCAACCCGCGCTAAAAACCTTACCGGTGGTGGATATTGAGTTGTCTGCCGCCGCTCACCCAAAAGTGGCTTATCACCAAACTTTGCTACAGAGCACCCATTGCTGGTTTATCAATACACCACATCGAATGTGCTGGATAAACAACCAGTCTATATACACACGTTCGCTTTTTCATCAGCTAAACCTATCGCCAGTTTGTGTCTTTATATTCGTTGCCGATGACATATATTTTGTGTAAAGAGACTGATCCCTTAGATAGCAACTGCACGCTGCCTGCTCAAGCCCCCGGCGATCAAGTACCGTCAGTGTTCCCCGGCTGTAACCTATGAGCCCTTGTGTTTGGAAGGCACCAGCGGCGATCGTCACTCCGACACGACGTACCCCCAGCATATGCCCCAATGATTCATGCGTGACCATAAAACTGTCAGATAGCGCGCGATCATGTCGCATCAGCAACCAGCGGGCGAGTCGTGCGGCAAGCTCATGAAAACGCTGACAACCAATCGACAATGCAAACTGAGCCATCGTCACATAAGTGTAGTGTGCCAGAATGCGTTGTAAGGCTGCGCTATGCATCAATTGGCTCAGAAATACGCAATGGTCCACGCGCCAAGCAACGCCAGTCCCTTGCACCAATCCTTGCAATGGAGCGTTAACAACTCCGTACATCAAGTGCGTCCCGAGCATACCTTCACGACCCACCATGCTAACGCCAAGGCCTGCATGCCTGTCGATGGCCGCAAGCAAAGAGATAGCCCCATCACTGGGAAAATAAGCATAGAGCATAGGCACTCCCGATTCACACATGACTTGGTCAAACGTCAGTTCAACCTGTTCGCAAACAGACAGAAGATGCCGCCGCTCTTGGTGGGGTAACAACGCGATAAGGCTATTTTGATGGTTTGGCACGGTTTTTCATCACTTATTGTGTGTGACCTTGTGTTCCATCACTGATTGACAGAAAACCAACCACACAGTCTAAGGCTATTAAATCGAGCCTGGCGGTTCGTCCACGGGCCGATATAGGAACTGCGGCGTTTATAGACAACGACGCTCATACGCACAAAACTGAAAACCAACTTCCTAACGTCTATGACTTTGCTTCAGCGCTAGGAAGCCCAAGTGTCTGGAAGCAACCGGTCATATTCTTTCTTCACCACCGCATAACACTCACAGGAGCGATGCTCGAGACCAGCACGATCCAGCACAGTGATGGGGCCTCGCGTATAGCGGATCAGACCGGCATTCTGTAGCTTCAACGCTGCTTGTGTTACGCCTTCACGGCACACTCCCAGCATGTTAGAGATCAGCTCCTGCGTCATACGTAACTCCGTGCCATGTAGCCGGTCCAGGCTCAGCAACAACCAGCGGCAGAGTTGCTGATCCAGCGTGTGGTGACGGTTGCAGACCGCTGTCTGGGTCATCTGGGTGATCAATGCCTGGGTGTAACGCAGTAGAAGATGTAATACCGGGCCGCCACGGTCGAACTCAGCCTGCATCGCACTCGCTTTCAGCCGATATGCATAACCAGCGCTCTGCACTACCCCTCGACTTGGGGTGGTTCCGCCGCCCATGAATAGCGACACACCGACGATACCTTCGTTGCCGGCGACGGCGATCTCCGCCGATGCTCCATTCTCCAACACATACAACAAAGAAATAATGGCCGTCGTAGGAAAATACACATGGCTCATCAGACGGCCAGACTCGTAGATTACTTGACCGAGAGTCAGCTCCACTTTTTCCAAGTCCGGCTTCCACCGGTGCCACTGTTCGGGAGGAAGGGAAGCAAGTAAATGGTTCTGGATGGACTCAATATCGTTGCACATAGCTGAATCTCCTGGCGTGTCACTATTGTGACGTGGAAGGGATCCGATGAATACATGACTGTTATCTTACACATATATGGCTACGGTACTGTTCGCTACCGCACATAACGAAATATATAGAAATTAATTGAATTTTATTGAAATATTTTGCTATGCATTGAGAAATGTGACGGTGGAAGATGACCCCATTGGTTCCAGTCAAGGGTGGTGATGCCATGTTAAAAGAGGTAGCTCGTGGGATGAGCGACAAATCCGCTTAGTGCGGATTTGAACGCTGCTTGCAGCGGCCCCGATAGGAGTGAACTTCAAGGATAAGGTGAGTAATTAAAGCCTACACATTTTTGACTTGAAGTTGAGGCTATAGACAGATTTATCAGCGTTTAATAACAGAGATTTTTGTCCCTTCAATGCTTACACCGGCCATAAGCCCTTGTTGATCAAAAATAAAAGCATAGGCTGCATCTTTCAACGTGGATGAAGACAAATTCTTGGCTATCCCTTCATTCACAACCACGATTGTCGGCCCAACACCCAATTCCCAACCATTTGATGTTTGAAGATAATTTACTGCACTGTCATTCATCAGGAATACAACATAGCTATAAGACTGTGCACCTGCCTGTAACCCCCAAGAGGCGGACACAGAATTATAATAATTAACCGGTTTAGAATTTTTTAACAGCACCCCCTCTCCGTAGCTGCCTCCAAATACCAAACCAGCTTTAATAACGCTAGGAAATACCAAAACTGCACGTGACTGTTTCGCTATTTTTTCGGCCACGGGATTATGTTGGTAAAGGATTTTGAGTGACTGCATTGCATCTCTATCCAAATCTTCAGCAGAGGCAGCAAAAGCGTTCCCTGTAGTCAAACCCAACAATAATATAGCCATAATCGGCAGTGCATTTATTTTCAGCATGTTCATGTTATTCTCCTGGGTTTCAGTCATTGACTTATCTTGTTGCCAAGTCAAATATAAGTTAATAGTAAAAAAGCTTCTGTACGCAAGCGTACAGACAGCCAAGAAATTTCAATATGTTGTTGTTAAATTGATGATTTTAACTCTGCTGAGCTTTTACATTGCCGGATATTTTTCAACCAGCGCTCTGGCAGTGACTGAATAAACTGTTCACGCTAAGTCAATGATGAATTATTAGTATATATATGCGTGCTATCGTACAGATAACAGCAGGTAATAGCGTTACTCTTCAGGCAAGTTTTTATTCCTTCCAATATACTCACTTTTAAGAGGTAATCACATGAACATAGATGAACATAAAAAAGCAGGTCCAGGCCCATGTTTGATGGGAGCTCATACTTTAATTGGGGACAATGTTTATAATATCGAAGGCGAAAAGCTAGGCCGAATTGAAGAGATAATGCTCAATGTACATGAAGGCAAGATCAGTTATGCCGTATTAAGTTTCGGCGGTTTCCTTGGTTTGGGGGACAAGCTTTTTGCATTGCCTTGGAGGGCATTGACGTTAGATACACTCAATAAACAGTTTGTTTTAAATATTGAAAAAGACATTTTGAAAAATGCACCTGGTTTTGATAAAAATGACTGGCCTGATATGGCAAATCAAAAATGGGCAAGTGGGATTGATTGCTATTATTCCCGTGATTTTTGAAAGAGGCTTACGACCCAGGGTTAAATGACTATTCTCTTAGCTATAAAGACAGAACGGGTTGCTAAAAGAAATATTTACTCGAGGTACAATATCTTCGATAACTTAACGGTATTGTCATGGGTTTTAATTTTTTAGTTCTAACCTTAATTTTAAACATAGAGGAGAGCGATCTATGAAACTCTGGCAACTAGTAGGGGGGATTACCGTATTGACGGTGACTTTGGCAGGATGTACCCGCCAGAATTCAACCGTCCCAACAACATCATCCAAGAATCCCTCAGCAGTTTCACAAGCGCAGCTACAAGGCCCTTCGGTGAGCGGCTCGGTTAATATCCGTCAGCGTATTGCATTGCCAGCGGATGCCGTATTGACGGTCACGTTGTCTGATGCATCACTGGCTGATGCACCATCAAAAGTCATTGCACAGTTGGTGACGCGTACCGAGGGTCAACAGGCACCGTTCAATTTTGTATTGCCGTATAACCCAGCGGACATTCAGCCTAATGCGCGTATCATTCTGAGCGCAACCATTACGCTAAACGGTCAGTTGCTCTTTATTGTGGATGCCATTCAGGAAGTCATTAATCACTATGGGACTCGGGCCGATCTGCTGCTGGTCCCGGTGCAGAATGTTCCTATTAATGTGAACTCGGCACCCACTACGTAACCATCGATTCTTGAATTAATTTGCCTTTGCGCCTCACGGCCAGGGGCTTTTTTCTTTTTATTACCATCACCGCAGCACTGGCTATAAATCTGTCATTCGATACTGCCCAGTAGGTTGGTCTAGCTACCCTTCTGGCGGTTTTTTTCTCACTTTGGGATACCGAGATCCTTCAGTTATCCTGCAAGACCTTGCTGCACCAGCCCCAACGCTCTCTGCAACAAACCCCAAAACTCTCTGCAACAAGCCCCAAAGCTTTCTGCAACAAACCCCAAAACAAGGCTGGCTGTTAAGGTAATCTCACCGTTCGCGCTCAGTACTGCAGCACGCAATCACCGAGTGCATTCATTTGTGTAGCACTCGGCATGGCGGCGCGTTGAGAAATGACCGAGGGGTTGCGGAAGTACCCAAGATCTTCATCTTAAGTACCACGCCGTTGTTACTTCCCGACCTTGGAGATCGACTTGCGAAGTTGTGCGGTAGCGTCATTCACGCTGGCTTCGAACTTCCGCCATTGTGCCGCATTTGCCTGTTTCAATTCGACCAATTTGGCTTCAACCGCTGCCACATCCGCCTTTAGCGCTTCGATCTGCGCTTCAATCTTCACCTTGGAGTCAGTAGCGGCAGCGGCGGCATTTATTTGAAGGTCAGCTATTTTTGCTTTTCCCTGGGCAATATTTTTGTCAGCCATCTCGATGATCTGGTCACGCGTGGTGGTGTCGGTGGCGTAGTTGAAGGCTGGCATCGCCTTCACCGAATCTTTGGTCGCACCGGCCATCACCAGCTTGCTCCCCACTTGCTTGATCGCCTTAACCGGAATAGCGACATCGTGGCGACCAATGCCGATAAAACCGCCAGCACCGACGATGACGTACGATACGCTGGTGTTCGGCGCGATGATCAGGTCTTCGACCTTGCCCACGGGCTGATTAGCATCGTTATACAGGGTCTTGCCCAGTAGCGAATTTTTAACGCTCCAACCCATTGCGTCTTGTGTCAATTCAATGACGCTGACATCCACCACGGTGGTGGTGGAACCAACCAGTTGCGCCACAACAGGCGCAACATATAGGCTGGCAGACAGTGCCATAACAGGCAGAGCGCGACTCAAAAGCTGGTTTTTCATGCGGTGGTTCCTCAGAAGGATGCATAGCACCGGAAAGTCGGCGCTGGGTGCATACTCCGGCTAATAGTAACGTCCTGGTATTTTGAGGTCTGTTCGCCATCGCACCCATATGCAGCTTAGGGCGGTAGAAAAATACGCCAGCGCAGCCAGCCTCATTCTGCGGCTGGAGGCACTAAATCGAGTTTTATGGGCAGCAACGTCATATCGGGCACCACCATGATGTTAGTACTGGCGACTAGCTGCGGATATTGCTGTTTGCTGCAATAGTTGCGACAGTTGTGACAATTCAGGCTAGTCGTATTCATAGACCAGAAGGCAAAATGCTGGAAAAGGTGGCACGCGTCTGTGCACGCATTCAATCCGTATTGACGAAACTTTTGAATATTTCCGTTCAATTCTTGGGGAAAAATTCATTGCCAAAATCAACACGATTTATTTCATTTCTGTCCGCAACAGCATCGATGGCAAGGGATTTCTGCAAGTCGCCATGCATTGATAGATATACCGCGTTATAAATTCCTAGTCGATGGGGAGATGTTTTAAATTCAATGATTTAAGAATAATCCACATTGGATGCAGAAACTTATTTCACCGTACTCATCACCAACTGTCTTAATATAAACTGCCTATACCCAATAATATGCCATTTTTCATCACATTTCTTAGCGCTAAGGGACTCAACCTGCCAAATCCAGTGCTAATATTACTTAAGATTAGGGTTAAATACTAACCCGCACTTTCAGTTAAGGTTATAACGTAACTTTTACTATTCAAGGATGTACCTATGAATTTAATTTATAAAGTAATTTGGAATGTATCTTTGAATACATGGGTTGCTGTTTGCGAGTTCGCCAAAGGAAGGCAAAAATCTAAAACGGGGCAACGGCTAGCCACACTCGCCCAACCAACCAAGTCATCGTCTCGTCAACTTCCTGCAAGGCTTGCCTTACTGGCTGCCACTATTATGGGTGTTCTCGGTAGTCAGCCTGCGTTTGCCATCAGTGCTTCGGATTGTGCAAGCATGGGATCCAGCTGTGTGGCAGTGAGTAACTATGCTGAATTAACAACTGCCCTAAATGGGGGAACGGCCACCACCATCTTGATGTTGAATGATATTACGCTGACCGGGGATATTGCCGTTAACCAAGCGGCCAGTAATCGGAAAGATCTGGTGATCGACGGCGGCGGTTTTACCCTGAACAGCGGACTTTACGGCTTTACCTTTACCTCCCAGAGTAACTCCATTGATTGGGGGGGGCCGGGCTCGTTTGCCTTGTCCAACCTGGCAGCACTCAACTCCACTACCGCAGGTGGATATACTATTTTTAAGATGGATGCTAATAACAGTGCGATAAACATTACCGTCGATAATATTGGCAATATGACCGACAGCATGCTGGCTGTTTTGGGTGTCATGGGTTCAGGGGGTGCGCCAAACTTAAACAGCCAGTTAATTATTGGGAACTTTACCAACCCTTTATCATTAACATTTGGCGTTAACCACCAGCTTGCGCAAGCCAGTAACATCCGATTTACTGGGCACTTTGATTTAACCGCTACCACAGGTAGCTTTCCGGCTATTTTTTGGACCAACTCGACCAATGCCTACAGCCGTATGTATTTTGACAGCACCGCAGATGTCACCATCACCACCCCAATATTGACTAATGGTGCTGGCGGGAACGGTTTCTATCAATATACGTTGGAAGATGGTGCTAAATTTGTTTTAAACTCGGCACAGAATGTTTTTGGCTCTGATAATAATGGCCTGGAGATCGGTAGCTATGACGCGAGCCAGATTATCGGTGCCGATCTCTTTACCGGCTTTGGTAGCGGCGCAATATTACAACTTGCCGCTCAAAATGGTGGGGCTTATACCACGGGTAATGGGATCACTAACGTGGGTGGTGGTAATACCGCAGGCATGGGAAATGGCGCGGCGCAAACTGGCGATGTAATTTACAATCTGGCAGATGGTTCGAAAATCGATGTATCTGCGGTGGCCAGCAACGGTATTCTGGCCAGCAAAACCGGTGTAGCCAATAATAGTGGGATCTATATCAGTTCTGGCGCGGCCATTAATGCCGGTACTGCTGGTGCCGGTATTTCTGCTTCTCATGCTGGTAATGGCAACATCCTGCTGGAAAATAAAGCCGCTGGTGTAATTACCGCTGGCACCGGGATCTCCGCTACCAATAGCGGGACGGCAACCATTGATGTTGCGAATAAAGGCATTATCAACAGCACCGTTGCAGGGATTGCAATCTCTTCTTCTTCAGCCCAAACCGTGAATGTTAATAATAGCGGCGGAACCATTAATGCCACCGCAGGCACCGGGATTAATGTGCTGACAAATGCGCTGTTAAACTTGGTTGGCGGGACAATTAATACCAGCGGTACCGCCAGTGGGTTAACTTTTGCCGGCACGACGAATAGCCATTCCCTGACAGATTTGATTATCAATCTGGGGGGCAGCGGTGGTGCCTTCAGCAAAGCTGCAGGCGTCAATCTGGTATTGAGTAATGTGGTCCTCAACACCATAAATAATACTGCGTTAACCAGCCTGAGCGGTCTAACCTTCGCCAGTAGCGCCAATGGCCGTAACACCATTAATGTTACGGGGACGGGTACTGGGATTGTGGCATCCAACACCGATCTGGGCACGCTGAATCCACAGGCATTGGATATCAATGTGTCCGGTGCAGGGATTGGAATCAACGTCACCGGTGGTGGCGTTGATTTATCAGGTAGCAACCTGAATATTAATGTCACCAACAGTGGTGGTTCGGCGCTGCAAATAAACGATGGTGCTGCCACGACCACCACGATTGGTGCTAATACACAAATAAATGCCACCGGTGCCACAGCAATCGATTTTACCGGCACCACGGCTAAAACATTAATTAATAACGGCACTCTGAATGGTGCTGTTACCTTTGCTGGCGCAGCTGATAATACCATTAATAACAATGGGATATTAAATGATGCACTGACCAGCGGTGCTGGTAATGACACGTTGTCGCTTGGCGCGCTCTCGCAAAGTAACGGCCCAATTAATCTGGGTGATGGCAATAATAGCGTCACTATTGAGAATGGTGCTGAAGTGGCCTCCATTACCACCGGGGTTGGTGATGATGTTTTCACCATCAATAATATGACACTGGGCAGTACCTATTTAGGTTTACTGAACGCAGGTTCCGGTACTAATAGCCTCAACTTTAATACGTCAACTGATACTCTGTCAGCCGACACCTCACTGCAAGGCTTCACCAATATCAATCTTACCAGCAGCCTTATCACCCTATCTTCTAACACCAACGTGGGCAGTGGTGTCATGAATATCGATAGCGGTAGTGAACTGCTGTTTGGCAGCACCTTTAATGGCCTACTGAATGCTTCTTTAGGGCATGTGGTCAGTGGTGATGGTTCAGCCATCGTGAATAACGGTGCCAATGTCACCCTCAGTCAGGCGAATACTTTTGCCGGACTCTGGCAGATTAATCAGGGGGGTGTGCTGACCGCCAGCAATAATGATCAAATGGGGGCAAGCCAGTTCTCGCTGGAAGGCACATTAAATCTGAATGGCATTACAACGTTTGATAATACTCTGACTGGCAACGGGTTATTGAATGTTGATTCAGCCAATAGCGCTTTCAATTTTGGGGTTAATACCGGTACCGACTTTGCTGGTACGGTCGATCTGAAGAACAGTACTTTCGTTCTGAACGACACCAATACCGCAGCACTCACCAATGCCACACTGAAACTGTCGGCAGGTAGCCAGACCACGGTGGGTAACGTAGACCGTACTTTGAACGAGCTTGAGCTGAATGGCGGCACCCTAACCTTTGACGGAGCGGCACCTCAGTCGAAGGCCCTTGGCGTCGTCACGGTGACCGATCTGGTGCTGAATAGCGGGACCATCAGCGTAACCGGTACCGAGGACTGGAATAACACCAACCCTGTGGTAGATCCGAATCTGTCGATCCTCGATCAGGACCTCGGTAATATCATGATGGACCTGGTGAACGCAGACAACGTGAGCGGCGATACCAACAACCTGCAGTTGATGGTCAACGGTACCTTGGTGACTTCCGACACCCAGGCGGTATCGTCCAATATCCAGCAGGGCGGTACCACGGTGGCTACCGCAACTTATAATTATGGACTGACCAGCGCTGATGGCGTTGGCGGCAAAGGTCTGTATGTCAATTACGGCCTGAAATCCCTGGACCTGTTGCCCAATGAGGGTAATGGCTTGTTATTGGCGACGGGTAGCAGTGCATCTTCCAATAAGGTGCTGAATACGGTGATTTCGGGTGTCGGTGGTTTGCAGGTGGATGCCACTAATGGCGCACTGACTCTGGCAAATGGCAATAACAGCTACAGTGGGACCACCGCAGTCAATGCTGGTGAGTTGGTTCTGGGGGCAAATGGTGCCTTTGGCCAGACTTCATTGCTAAATGTGCTTAGCGGGGCCAGTGCCAATATCAACGGGTACAGCCAGACAGTGGGTGCCTTGACCAACGCAGGTACAGTGACCCTGGGTCAGGATGGTGTACTGAACAGCGGCGTACTGACCAATACAGGTACTCTTGATCTGACTGGTGGGACGTTAAACCTGGATGAAGGCGGTACTTCAACGGCAACGGGTGGCCTGACTGGGAACGGTATCCTCAACATCAATGCTGGGGATCTGACCATCAGCGCCGCCAACAGCGGGTTAACTGGGCAAACCAACATTGCAGCGGGTGCTTCGGCAACCCTGAGCGGCGCAGGCTCACTGGGCACAAGTGGCATCGATGTACTTGGCGACCTGAATCTGAATGGTGCCAATACACTGACTAATGCGCTGAGCGGCAATGGTAATATCAATACTAATGCGGCAGTGACCCTGGGCGGCGACAGCAACTTTAGCGGTGCACACCATGTCGGGGCGGCGGGTGTTCTGACGGTGAGTCAAGCCAGCAATCTCGGGGCGGCCGCAGCCACGGTGAACCTGGATACGGCTACCTCTCGCCTCGTGCTGGATGCCGTTAGTGACAGCATTGCCAATACGCTGAGCGGTGTGACGGGGTCAACCGTTGATATCGTTAACGGTTCCGATCTCGCGCTGACGGGGGATAATAGTGGCTTTATCGGCCAGTATGCCTTGGCGGGCAACAGTCGGTTGAGCGTCGCATCCACGAACAACCTGGGAGCAGGATCCAGCGTAACGCTGGCCGGGGCACAAGATATTCTGGCCTTGAGCGGCTTTGATGGCACCTTTACCAATGCCGTCAGCGGTACTGGTATCCTGGAGGTTAACGCTGGTTCAACGGTGACGTTGACCAACAGTAACGCCGTCGCCAATACCGTGGCGGTAGATATTGCCGATGCACAACTGAATCTGGCGGATATCGCGCTGTTCGACCATCAACTGACCGGCAACGGCACGCTGAATGTCGAGAAGGCTGATGCCAATACCGTGTTCGACTTTGGTAGCACGGTAGGCAGTGCGTTCAGTGGTGTGGTGAACCTGCAAAATACCACCTTTAATCTCGATGGGCTGAATACCTCTGCGTTGACCAATTCCACCCTGAAATTATCCAATGGCAGTCTGGTCTCGGTAGCCGATGGTGTACAGAATATCGGTAAGTTAATGATGAACGGCGGTACCATACTGTTTAACAATCTGGTTGATAATTCGGGCGTACTCAGTTCTGCAGGGATTGTCGCTGCCAATAATATCGACACCACCGCGGGCGGTACTGTACGGGTTAATCTACCTGACAATGTCGAACCTAGCCTGGACGGTTTGTCGGTGATGGAACTGGATGAAGGTAGTATCATCGTCGCGTTGGCAACGGGTGCAGCCACCGGTAGTGGACAAGAATTGACCTTGGCCAACGAGAATGGTGACCCTCTCAGTGCTTCGGTGTATCAGGGGGTTTATAACAATGGTAGTAATACCGCTGCTGCAATGGGCACGTTTGATTACGGTATCACCACCGGTAATAATTATGATGGTCTGTATGTCAATTATGGGCTGAAAGTGTTGGATCTGTTAAGTAGCGGTGATGACGCTCTGGTGCTGACAGCGACGTTGGCAAATAATGGCATGCAGTCAAATGATCTCTCGGCGCAAATTACCGGTAAAGGTGATCTGGCCTTTGTTTCAGCCAATGATGGTAGCATCGCCTCATTATCGAATTCGACCAACGATTACACCGGCGCAACTTGGGTTCGTTCAGTTAACTTACGCTTGGATGCTGACTCAGCTCTTGGGAAAACCTCTCTGCTGGCAATGAGCAACCAGACCACTGTAGACCTAAACGGGACTCAGCAGACTGTTGGCGAATTAGCTACGGAAATCGGCAGTACACTGAATTTCAACGGGGGTAAACTGTCGGTCACGGACGGGGGGCAGGTGGATGGTTCCCTGGTGGGTAACGGCGAACTTGCCCTGATTGCCGGGGAACTCAGCATAACCCAAAGTAATAGCGGCTTTACCGGTAGTACTGATATTGCCAGTGGCGCAACGGCTCATTTGTACCAGGTGCAAGGGTTAGGCAGCGGGACAATCAACAATAACGGTATGCTGAATCTGGATAACAGCACCGGAGTATTGTCAAATAACCTGACGGGTAGCAACGGCAATGTGTTATTGACCAACAGTAGCAATGTCCTGTTGGCGGGTAACAACAGTGGCTATTCTGGCGTGTTCACCACCAATGCCGGAACCTCTTTAACCGCCAATAATGCCCAGAATCTGGGTGGCAGCAGCATTGTGAACAACGGTGACTTAGTACTGGATACCGCATCACAGTGGACATTAACCAACACTATCAGTGGTAATGGTGGGCTGATCAAACGTGGCACTGGCGCGGTAATCATCGAAGGCAGCACGGTCAGTGCTGGGCTGACGACGATTGAGCAAGGACTGTTGCAGTTAGGCAGCTCTGCGGCGACTTCAACACTGTCACTGGCAGAGTCCCCTTCTGACGATGCACTGCTCATGTCCTTGGCATCGAATGACGCTAATCTGGTGAGTGATGTCCTGATCACCGCCGCTGGCTCCCTCGGGGGGTATGGTCAGGTGACCGGGAATGTAGAGAACCGCGGCAATCTGATTATGCCTAATGCCTTGACTGGCGGTGATTTCGGCACTTTCACCATTAACGGTAATTATACTGGTGCCCAGGGAACGGTAGTCTTCAACACTGTTCTGGGCGAAGATTCCGCAGTCACCGATCGACTCTTGATTACCGGTGATACCGCCGGGCAGAGTTATGTCACGGTAAACAATATTGGTGGTAATGGTGCACGCACCAATGAAGGTATTAAAATCATCAATGTCATAGGTAATTCCGCGGGTGAGTTTACCCTTCAAGGACGTGCGGTTGCCGGTGCTTATGAGTACTTCCTGTATCAGGGAGGGCTGAGTTCACCGACTGATGGTGACTGGTATCTGCGTACCCAAGCGGATGATCGTCGCCCAGAACCGGCAAGCTACACCGCGAACCTGGCAGCGGCGAACAACATGTTCGTCAGTAACCTTGCTGATCGCACCGGTGAAACCTTGTACACCGACGTCTTTACCGGTGAAAAGAAAACTACCAGCTTGTGGCTACGCAATGTAGGCAGTCATAACCGTTCCCGTGACGGTAGCGGCGAGTTAAAAACACAGGATAACCGCTACGTTATACAATTGGGTGGGGATGTCGCGCAATGGAGTCTTAACTCACAGGACTTGTGGCGTGTGGGTGTAATGGCGGGTTATGCCAACAGCAGTAGCTCAACTGTGGCTCAGAATACCGGTTATCGTTCTACCGGTTCCGTAGATGGCTACAGCGTGGGTATGTATGCAACTTGGTTTGCTGATGGTGAGAACAAAACCGGTGCCTATGTCGATTCATCACTGCAATACAACTGGTTTAACAATGAGGTTAGCGGGCAGGATTTAGCGGCTGAAAAATACAACTCACAAGGATTCATTGCTTCAGTAGAGAGTGGTTATACATTCAATGTGAGTGAAAGTGCTGACCGCAGTTACTTTATTCAGCCAAAAGCACAAATCACTTGGATGGGTGTGGAGGCTGACTCTCATACAGAAAGTAATGGGACTGTTGTCACGGGTGAAGGCAATAACAACATTCAGACTCGTCTGGGTGTCAAAGGCTTTATCCTGCAGCACATAGATAAAGCCAACAACGGCTCGCAATTTAAGCCTTTTATCGAAACTAACTGGATCCATAACACTAAAGATTTTGCTACTAAAGTCGACGGCGTCACCGTGAAACAAGCGGGCGCAGAAAATGTGGCAGAAATCAAACTGGGTGCGGAAGGTCAGATAAATAAACAACTGAACCTCTGGGGCAATGTCGGTCAGCAAGTGGGCAATGATGGCTACAGCGATACCAGCGTGATGTTGGGGGTTAAATATAATTTCTAATCCGGTCGGTATGCGTCACCACGGGTGATCGAATACTGAATCTGGTGCAAGGTTGGATGTTATCCTCCCAAACACCCTGTCAGCAACGCGCTGACAGGGTGTTTTTTTGTTCAAAATTAATACCGCCAAAGCGTAACGTGAAGCTGAGTCGGTGGTGGTGTCTCTACATTGGCCTCTTCCAACTGATGTTCGCCCTCAGAAATGGCTTTCTTCCGTTTAACCATGGGCAACCTCTTTTATCTCATCCTCGGCAGCAGCAATGACGTGTTCTGCCCGCATAGCCAGCACATCCTGTGGGCGCTTCCCACCCAAGAAACTGTTGGCCGAGAGGAACCAATACGCAAGCCCCCACCCATCCTTAGCCTCACCGAAAACCTCAAGAATAGGTTTTAATACCTTGCGCGGCCGGTAGCCTGTAGTCGGGTCTAGCGCGTAGCCTGGGAAGTAGTCAACGCCATTATGTGTGATAGCAAATATTTGTTTCTGGCGTTTCCACTTGTTGGGCTGCGTGCTGGGGTTGCTGGCACTCAGCCCCGCCAATTCAGCAACCTGGGCTGCGGTCAGCCAGTCAGCACCTTCCAGTACCGAGTTCCGTGAACGCGCCATCATGGTCGCCTCTTTAAGCAAACTCGGTGTCGGTGGCACCTTCGGTACCAGAGCATCAACCAGCGCTTTAATCGTCTTCTCACGCTGTCCCCGCAAGGTTAGATCGATAAAGGAGACGATATTCGCCAATGTATGAGCTATCTGGTCAGCATGTCGAGCATCCGAGTGATCTATAGTCACGACAATAACTTGGTCAGCCTTGGAGCTATCGAGCCGGATTCGGACTTCCTGTGGTGTCCCAACCAAAGTGGGGAAAGACACTACATCATGGGAAGTAGTCATTTCAACCTCCGCAATAAATTATAAGATTATCTTAAATAAGGATATTCCATATAATCCATTATTGCTACTGCCATTATCACAGCCAAACAGCAGTCATCAAGCAAATGACGATGCAGCGCATTAGCTAACCACCCAGGCAACTTACCATTCTGCCGCTAATAACCCTTTCACATATTGATGGAAACTTCTTTCCGATATACGGCCTATTCGGCAACGTTCAGTGCTTAACAGCCTGCTACGCATTATCCCTACAACTCCTCCGTATTAATCTGCCTGTTCAGGCTCTACACTGAAGGTAATGGAGGGCTTATGCCACAGTTTGAAAATAGCTATCATCAGCAGTTATCCGGTTTTTACACCGAGTTGCATCCTACGCCACTTAACGGGGCCCGTTTGCTGTACCACAGCCAACCCTTGGCCGGTGAATTAGGTTTGGATGACAGTTGGTTTACACCGGAAAAAACACCCGTTTGGGCGGGGGAAACCCTGTTGCCAGGTATGCAGCCGCTGGCACAGGTTTATAGTGGTCACCAGTTTGGTGTTTGGGCCGGGCAGTTAGGCGATGGCCGCGGGATTTTATTGGGTGAACAGACGTTGGCGGATGGCCGCAGTATGGACTGGCACCTGAAAGGAGCCGGTTTGACGCCTTATTCCCGTATGGGTGATGGCCGGGCGGTGCTGCGTTCGGTTGTCCGCGAATTTCTGGCTTCAGAAGCGCTTCATCACTTAGGTGTCCCCACCACACGGGCGCTGACCATCGTCACCAGTGAACAACCGGTATTTCGCGAACAGCCTGAGCGGGGGGCGATGCTGCTACGCGTAGCAGAAAGCCATATCCGCTTTGGTCACTTTGAACATTTTTATTATCGCAGGCAGCCAGAGCAGGTGAAGCAACTGGCAGACTTTGTGATTGCTCATCACTGGCCACAATGGGCCGAAGAAAATGAGCGCTACTGGCTGTGGTTTACTGATGTCGTCGAACGGACCGCACGTTTAATTGCCCATTGGCAGACTGTCGGCTTTGCGCACGGGGTGATGAATACCGATAACATGTCGATCCTCGGCCTGACTCTGGATTTCGGGCCTTATGGTTTCCTTGATGATTACCAGCCGGATTATATCTGCAATCACTCGGATCATCAGGGGCGTTACGCTTTCGATAATCAACCCGCCGTTGCGCTGTGGAACTTGCACCGGTTGGCACAAACGCTTTCCGGCCTGATGACCACCGAGCAGTTACAGACTGCACTAGCCGCCTATGAACCGGCGTTGATGCAGGCTTATGGTCAACAGATGCGTGCCAAGCTGGGCTTCTTAACATCGTCTACCCAAGACAACGAGTTGCTGACTGAGCTGCTGCAACTGATGGCGCAGGAACGGCGCGACTATACGCGTACGTTCCGTTTATTGAGCGCGGTTGAACAGCAAAACAAGCACTCCCCGCTGCGGGATGAGTTTATCGATCGCGCTGGGTTTGATCATTGGTACCAGCAATACCGCCTGCGCTTGCAGCAAGAACAGGTGTGCGATGCCGAACGTCAGCAAGCCATGAAGGCGGTGAATCCGCAGTTGATTTTACGTAATTATCTGGCTCAGCAGGCAATCGAGGCGGCGGAACAAGATGAGGTCAATAAACTGGCTCGGCTGCACCAGGCATTGCTACAACCCTTTGCTGATGACCCGCAGTATGAGGATCTGGCGGCGTTACCGCCAGACTGGGGCAAGCATCTGGAGATCTCCTGCTCAAGCTAAAGCAGCTTTTCGATGTGCTCTGACAAGCTCTCTGGTTTAGTTAACGGGGCAAAACGCATGATTTGATCACCATCGGCGGTAAATAGAAATTTGGTGAAGTTCCACATGATGCGCTGGCTACCTAACATTCCCGGCGCTCTGCGCTTCAACTCACGGAACAGCGGGTGGGCATCGGCACCGTTAACGTCGATCTTGCTGAAAAGTGGGAAACTAACGCCGTAATTCAGGCTACAGAAGTCGGCGATCTCTTGGGCATTACCCGGTTCTTGTTTACCAAATTGATTACAGGGAAACCCGAGTACCACCAAGCCACGTTCGCGGTAGCGCTGCCAGAGGTTTTCTAACCCTTGATACTGTGGGGTAAAACCACATTGGCTGGCAGTGTTGGCCACCAGATAAACCCGTGCGGGGAAGTCTGCCAACGTTTTGCATTCACCCTGCAGGGTCATACAAGGGATAGATAACAAAGAAGGGTTCATATAAAGGCTCCGAATTACTACTGGTGGGCATGATAAAAACCCCACTTAGGGTGATCAGAAACGAGTCAATTGCATTCTAATAGATGCCATAATGCAACCCACTGATATTGTTGCCTTTATTGATGGCTGGTTTTAACTGAAATCCATTATTTAAATAGCAACGGTTTAAATGGCAATAGGCATATATCCGTATTGACTCAAGCGACATGGCGCATCAACTACCATGCCGCTTGAGTAAGGCAAGTTCCCGCTTAACGATTACTGGCAACCTGCTGTTGTGTCCAGGCCACCGTTTGTGCCGCTAACTGGTCGCTCGCTGCGCCAAAGGCTGTCACTACATGCTCCATACTTCTGCCATCAATGGGTTGACGCACCACAAAGCTACGGGTAGCGACCGCTCGGCGATCTGAGAGCCGAACCAGACGCGCATCAAACCGAATCACTACCTCGCCCTGCCCGGCGGTATAGACCGTCTGGAATGAAGATAGATCCCCGCTCAACTCATAGTCGACTTGCAGATTGTCGTCGTCACTGCTCACAGAGGAGAAGCGACCCGCGGTACGAAACTCCTGGATCAAACGGTTGCGCACCAATACTGAGGTAGGATCACTCCAGCGCGAACCACTATAAATGGTGATCTCAGAACCCTGCGGTTGAACGGCCATACGGGAACCGTTAAGGAACTGGCTGGTGTTAGGCTGCACGATACGCAGCGACTGCCCTAACTCTGGCCCCCCCGCCGAGGAAGAAGGATTAGCCGGTAACAAGTAGACCTGCGATATTGGGCTTTCCGGCAAAATGCTACAACCCGCCAGCATCATAACCGCCATCAGTGCCATCAGTCGTAACCCGGAACGCCACAGGTAATTGGGTAGTGCATTAAGGTAACTCATTTAGGTGTAAACTCCTTGGTACGTTCACGCCCCCTGAGCAAGGCGGAGGGGTTTTCTTCCAGACGATTAATGGAAGAGCGTAAAGCCGCTAAGGTTCTACGCAATTCATCCATCGCAGGGCCAATATCATTAAATCCGCGTACACCACTGCTCAGTGCTTGTTGATTTTCACTCACCAGTTTATTCAGAATGGCACTGGTCTTCTCCAGTGATGCCATGGTATTGGCAGCATTACTCACCAGTTGTTTCCCTTGACCATCCAATAAGGTGTTGGCATTGCGCATCAGCCGACTGGCTTGTACCAGCGCGTCATTACTCTGTTTGGTCACCAGCGCCAATTGTTGCAATATGGTGCGAATATCATCACGCTGACCAGCCACGGTATCGGTAATTTTGTCCAGGTTTTCCAACGTATTGGTTAGCCGCCGCTGGTTATCTGGCGTCAGAATCTGATTCAAGCGGATTAATACTTCATTGATATTGGTCATCAAATCTTCACTACTGCTCAGCAACTGATTCAATGGCGAAGGTGTCGCGATAATCACCGGGATATCACCCCCTTGCGCCGTCAACATCGGGCTGCTTTCACTACCACCACTCAGTTGAATATTGGCGGTGCCGGTTATTCCAGCCATAGCCAAGCGGGCCTGGGTATCCTGGCGGATCGGGGTCGAGGCCGTTACCCTGATGCGCGCCCAGACCTTAGTGGGCACCTCTCTATCCAGGCGTAATTGCACCACCTCCCCCACGCGGATCCCGCTGTAATTAACCACACTACCTTGGGAAAGGCCGTTAACTGACTCATTAAACACGATGTCGTACAGCGTAAACTCGCGATCACTGCCAGATTTAGTCAGCCACACGCTGAAAAACAACACCGCACTAAAAATGATCAGCGTGAATAAGCCAATGAGTACATGGTGAGCTCGGGTTTCCATTTCTTATTGCCTCTCTGCTATGTTCATGACGGCTTGCTGTGCTGCTCGCCCACGCGGGCCGTGAAAATATTCCTGGATCCAGGGATCATCCGTTGCCGCGACTACGTCCAGTGAGTCCACCACCAACACCTTCTTCTGCGAGAGTACCGCTACGCGATCACAAATGGTGTAGAGAGTATCCAGATCATGGGTCACCAAAAACACCGTTAACCCCAAGGCATCGCGCAGTGTGCGGATCAAGTTATCAAAAGCAGCGGCACCAATAGGATCAAGCCCGGCGGTGGGTTCATCAAGAAACAGGATTTCCGGATCGAGCGCCAATGCCCTGGCCAATGCCGCACGCTTAACCATACCGCCTGACAGTGAAGCCGGGTATTTATTACCCGCATTGCCGGGTAGACCCGATAGCGCCAGCTTGACCTGCGCCAATTGCTCCGCATCATGGCGCTGCAAGCCACCATATTCCATTAACGGCAACGCCACATTTTCTGTCACCGTCAATGAGCTGAACAACGCTCCGCGCTGAAACAACACACCAAATCGCCGTTCTACCGCTGAACGCCGCTCCCCGGTCAGCGTCATCAGATCCTCACCGAAAACCTGAATTTGGCCTGCAGTTGGGCGGCGCAAGCCAACAATAGTGCGCAATAACACGGATTTCCCGGTACCCGAACCACCCACGACACCCAGTATCTCGCCACGGCGCACATCTAGATCCAGATCTTCGTGCACACATTGTTTGCCAAAACAGTTACGCAATTTGCGGATACGGATTATGGCTTCCGGCGTTGACTGGTTCACCATCCCATCTCCATAAAAAACAGTGCAGCGACCGCATCCAACAGGATCACCACAAAGATTGAGTGTACGACGCTGGCGGTGGTGTGAGAGCCCACCGATTCAGCGCTGCCAGTCACCTTAAAACCTTCCAGGCAACCAATAATAGCAATCAGGAATGCAAACACCGGTGCCTTACTCATCCCCACCAGGAAATGCTGAAAACCACCGCTACTTTGCATAATGGTCAAAAACATGGTGGGAGAGATATCCAGAGTCAACGCACAGACTATCAACCCGCCAAAAATCCCGCTAATCATGCCGATAAAGGTCAGCATCGGCAAAGCCAGTAACAGTGCCAACACCCGCGGCAGCACCAATAGCTCAACCGAATTGAGCCCCAACGTCTGAATAGCGTCGATCTCTTCATTGGCTTTCATCAGCCCGATTTCTGCTGTGAAGGCACTCGCGGTACGGCCAGCCATTAAGATGGCAGTCAACAGCACCGCAAATTCGCGCAGGAATGAAAACACCACCAGATGAACAGTAAAGATACTGGCGCCAAAGGTTGATAATACCGTTGAGCCAAGAAAGGCAATCACCGCCCCCACCAGAAAAGTGAGTAACATAATGATCGGTACCGCGTTAAGGCCAATCTGCTGCAGATTGGCGACCAGCGAAGTGATACGCCAACGGGAAGGACGCCACAGGCTGACCACCAAAGTATTTAGTGTTAGGCCAATAAACCCGAGTAATTCAACCAGATTTTGCCAGAAATTGGCCATCGACTGCCCCACTGTGGCCAACAATTCAGTCACTAGGCCTGGTGCTTTTTCTTCAGCTGGTTGGTGGAAATCGTGTAAAGCATGGCCGACTGTTTCCAGCAAAACTCGCCGCTCGGCAGGCAACGAAGGGGCAATCTGTTGCAGATTGAATATTCGTTGCTCTCCCAGCAGTTTGACCAGTAATGCCGCTCCGGCGGTATCCAGAATACCTAGCTGGCCAAGATCAAAAACCACTCCGGAATGAATGCGGTTTTGCAATTGCCTGACCGCGGGTTCTAACTCGCGATAATTCGCTAATACCCAATCTCCAGATGCGGAAACTCTGGGTGGCTGGGTGCTTTCATCCAAATTGAGTAATGTTTTAATCTGTTGTTCTGTCATAAAAAGAACCCGTTCCCTAAAGCTGACCAGCCAAACAGCTAACTGAATAATGCTAATTTAATTAAAGCTCAAAAAACAGATAACAATTCAGGGCAAGAACCTTTTTTATCGCGTATACCTTTTTATCGCACATACCTTTTTATTGCACACACCTTTTTATCGCACATACCTTTTTATTGCACACAAACTAGCGTAGCGGGTTTGAAGCAATTTGCTATCTTATGGCTAAATATCAATAGGTGGCGCACAGGATCCCGCCAGACGGTCACTGAATGACAAAGCAATCAAAACAGCAGAAATCATAGCGATGTCATGCCTGACAGTTTGAGCCACATGGGTACTGGTCAGCAGGGCAAACCTTAGCGGTTACGACTCACCCTGCTTACTTTGCATTACTTCACTTCACCCATGGCTTTCAAATTCTTGGAGAGCTCACGGCGCTCTTTCGACAGATCCGCATTTTTGATGATGTAATCATCAACACGGTCTTCATAATCGCTGCGCATATTGGCGATGATGCCTTGGATGTCTTCAATACTCATGCCAGGTTTGATGTACTCGCTCAAGTTGTCAAGCAGCAGTACCCGCTTCTGGTTATCACGAATTTTTTTCTCGTTATCAACAATTTCACGTTGTAGCTTGTTTTTACGGCGGAACATACGCACAAACTCCAGCACGTTCTGAAAACTCGGCTTAATTGCATTATCCATCTTTATACCCTTGCTTTAGTAATATACAGATTCAATTGAATACGCACACAATGCTACCAAGATACAGGTTTGTCGTCGTCAGGCACAACTGTCATTGACGTATTTTACCTATAATTAACACACTGCCCCGCTGTTAATAACAATGGATGTCATCGTGAATGCCCCGTCATCATGTGCTCCACAGGCCATTCTTGATGCACAGCGGTAATGCCATTATCAGTCTAGGGTAAAATCAATATCCAGATTTGCTTGGCTTCATCCTTTGTGCGATTACAATAGGAGTTATTCTTATCTCACTGAAGAGATGTCATTTTGAGCAGTAAGGCAAACCCGACTTTTTATATCCATGACTATGAAACCTTCGGTAAAAGTCCATCACTGGATCGCCCCGCGCAATTTGCCGGGGTGCGCACTGATTTAGATTTCAACCTTATCGAAGAGCCATTAGTTGTTTACTGTGCGCCTGCCGATGACTACTTACCGGATCCCGAAGCGGTCATGATCACCGGTATTACTCCACAGCAAGCGCTAGCTAAAGGCGTTAATGAAGCCGAGTTTGCCCGCCAAATCCACCAGGCATTCAGTGTTCCCGGCACCTGTATTTTAGGCTATAACAATATCCGTTTCGACGATGAGGTCAGCCGCAATATTTTCTATCGCAGTTTCTACGATCCCTATGCTTATAGTTGGCAAAATGGCAATTCCCGTTGGGACTTATTGGATGTGATGCGCGCCTGCTACGCCCTACGGCCAGAAGGTATCCACTGGCCAGAAAATGAAGATGGCTTGCCCAGTTTCCGCCTGGAGCACTTGACGGCGGCCAATGGCGTAGAGCACCAACAGGCTCATGATGCGATGTCCGATGTCCATGCGACTATCGCCATGGCTAAGTTGGTTAAACAGGCACAGCCCAGATTATTTGACTATTTGTTGCAGCATCGTAATAAGCACAAACTGAATACGCTGATTGATATTGCAGAAATGACCCCCTTGGTCCATGTTTCCGGCATGTTTGGTGCGGCACGGGGTAACACCAGTTGGGTTTCACCACTTGCTTGGCACCCGGATAACAAAAATGCCGTTATCATGTGTGATCTGGCTGGTGATATTACCCCTTTGTTGACACTGAACGCCGATGAGCTGCGGGAACGCCTCTATACCCCTCGCAATCGCTTGGCGGCAGATCAGGCACCAATACCCATCAAACTGGTGCATATCAATAAATGCCCGGTACTGGCTCCTGCCAAAACCTTGTTGCCAGAAAATGCCGAACGCTTAGGTATCGATCGCCAGGCCTGCCTTGAGAACCTGAAGGTACTGCGCCAACACCCGGAAATTCGTGAAAAAGTCGTCGCACTTTTTGCCGAGGCGCCGACTTTCACCCCGAGTAACAATGTTGATGCTCAGTTGTATGAAGGTTTCTTTAGCGATGCCGACAAAGCAGCCATGAAGATCATTCAGCAAACCAAGCCGCAGGATCTGCCGCTGCTGGATTTGACCTTCGGCGATAGTAGAATCAAAGCGCTGTTATTCCGTTACCGCGCACGTAATTACCCGCAGACCCTGGATGATAGCGAACAACGCCGTTGGCTGTTACACCGCCAGGATGTGCTGAATATCGATAGGGTACAAGAGTATCTGTTGCAATTAGACGCGCTGTACCAGCAGTACCAAGGGGATGAAAAGAAAACAGCGCTACTGAAAGCGCTGTTTGATTACGGTAAACAATTGGTGGGATAAACCCAGCCACCGCACAGGGTGAATATCAATTGATAGGGCTCAAGCTTATTTATTGCTGAGCCCCTCCAATCAAACTACGTCCTCGCAGGCTTGCGGCACTGGCAAACGGAAGATGCGGGTAACAAACGCCAGGTAGATCAAACCAATGGATGCCCAAATCAGCCCCAATATCATTGAGCTGGCTTCCAGGTTGATCCACAGCGCACCCACCGTCAATGCCCCCATCAGCGGTAATATCAGGTAATTGAAGATATCTTTTGCCGTCCGATTACGTTTCTCACGAATATAAAACTGTGAGATCACGGACAGGTTCACAAAGGTAAAGGCAATCAATGCACCAAAGTTAATCAATGCCGTTGCAGTGACCAAGTCGAACTCGATGGCAGAAAGCGCTATCACACCAACCAGCAATACGTTGAGGACAGGTGTACGCCATTTTGGATGCACATAGCCAAAGAAACGCTCCGGGAACACGCCATCACGCCCCATCACATACATCAAGCGGGAAACCCCCGCATGAGCAGCCATGCCTGATGCCAGTACGGTTACACAAGAGAATACCAAAATCACTGACTGGAAGAACTTACCGGCCACATACAGCATAATTTCTGGCTGTGAAGCCTCAGGATCCTTGAAACGCGAGATGTCTGGGAAGTAAAGCTGGACAAAATAAGACACCACAATAAAGATGATGCCGCCAATCAATGCCGTCAGGAAGATCGCTTTCGGGATCACATTCTCAGCGTCTTTGGTCTCTTCAGATAATGAGCTGATGCCATCAAAACCAAGAAACGAAAAACAGAGAATGGTTGCACCGGTAATCATTGGCACAACATGGGCATTATCAGACCAGAACGGGCGGCTACTGACTAACGTACCACCACCTTCGCCGTGGGAAAGGCCATACACCACCAACCCCAGAAACACGACCATGATCGCCACCTGCACCACCACAATAATGGAGTTTAGGTTTGCCACCAATTTAATGCCGCGCAGGTTGAAAAAGGTCATCAACCCCACCAACACCACTACAAAGATCCAGGATGGTATGCCTGGGAAAATCGCTTCCAGATATATTTTTGCCAGCAGGATGTTGATCATCGGCATGAACAGGTAGTCCAGCAGGGATGACCAGCCAACCATAAAACCGACATGAGGGTTGATGGCTTTTTGCGCATAAGTATAGGCAGAACCGGCAGAAGGATATTTCCGCACCAGTTTGCCGTAGCTCAACGCAGTAAACAGGATCGCCAACAATGCAAATGCATAGGCGGTTGCCACGTGGCCATCTGTCAGGCCAGAAACAATGCCAAAAGTGTCAAAGATAGTCATTGGCTGCATATAGGCCAAGCCCATCATCACCACTGGGACGAGAGTTAGCGTTTTACGCAGTTTTACACGTTGGCCGGCGGGTGCGCCGTTGATGATGTTATCGGACATTGCGCAGCCTCCCCTTACCTTGAGCCTGACGGATACTTAATACCCTAAGACTTAAGGTTGCGGGGAAACATCGCAACAGACGACTGAATTCTAAAAGAGGGACAAGAGAAGCAGGATAACGAGGCGAAATTGCCTTGATTGCTCCATAGTCGCTGCCACGGCAGCGGAAACCGGTGAGTACCGGTACTAAAGTGAAAAAGTGCCCCATTATTCTTATCCTCATGATTCACGACCATAAAGTTTTGTTTGATCGTGACAAACTATTTATCTATCCGGCTCGATGTCCGGCCTCGCTTGGTGTGTGAAATTCACAGTGGTTACGCAATGCAAAAAAATAACCGACGCGTTAAAACGTCGGTTATCTGCATTTCGTGTATTTTGCACATTTGGCTGCTGAAAAACAAGCCCTGAAAACCCTTACGACAAACTCTTTTTACAACAAACTATTTTAGTGATTAACAGAGCTGCGGCAGGTCGCAGAACGACCTCCTACACACCGCCATCACCAGCAAATCACTGTTTATTAGCATCCCACTTCGGGAACTCCATTTCATCGTATTTCACAATACGGGTACCGCGTGTCAACTTATAGCCAAACCAGATCACCAAGAACAGCGGAATACCAATATAAGTCGCCGTCACTCCATACCAGTCAATTCTGTCTTGCAGGAAAGCCTGATAATTTTGCCCTAAGGTAATGATCAAGCAGAGTACAAAGGCAAAAATAGGCCCTAACGGAAAGAAACCGGATTGATAGGGCAGATCGTTAAGGTCTAATCCACGTGCCACATAGCCACGGCGGAAGCGGTAATGGCTGATAGCAATCCCCAACCAGGCGATAAAACCGGTCATCCCCGAGGTATTGAGTAACCACAGATAGACTTCCTGGTTGCCAAACATGGAGCTGAGGAAGCAAAGCCCTGCAACCACGGTGGTGGCATACAGTGCATTACGCGGTACACCCCCTTTAGATAACTTGGCAAAAATACGTGGTGCTTTCCCTTCGGAAGCCAAAGTGAACAGCATACGGGTTGAGGCATACATCCCAGAGTTACCGGCGGAGAGCACCGCCGTCAGGATCACCGCATTCATCACTGCTGCTGCGGAAAGCAGACCGGCGTGCTCGAAGACCAGGGTAAACGGACTGACGCTGATATCTTTCACATCGTTGCGCAGCAAGCTAGGATCTGTGTAAGGAATGATCAAGCTGATGATCAGAATCGCAAAGATATAAAACAGCAAAATACGCCAGAACACTTGCCGCACCGCACGGGGAATATTCTTGCCAGGATCTTCTGATTCACCCGCTGCAATCCCGATCAGTTCGGTCCCTTGGAAGGAGAAGCCAACAATCATCGCCACCCCGATCATGGCTGAAAAACCACCGGCAAAAGGTGCATCGCCAATGGTCCAGTTATGCCAGCCAGCCCCTTCACCACCACGTAAAATGCCGAAAATCATCAGCATGCCGAGGCCAATAAAGATGATTACGGTGCTCACTTTGATCAGTGAGAACCAATATTCTGCCTCACCGAAGCCTTTAACCGAGATGTAATTCAGCAGAAACATCACGCCAAGGAACAGTGCACTCCAGATCCAGCCCGGCGTATCTGGAAACCAGTAATTCATCACCAACTGTGCAGCGACCAAGTCAACTGCGATGGTCACGGCCCAGTTGTACCAGTAGTTCCAACCGAGGGCGAAGCCAAAGCCCTCTTCAACATATTTGGCCCCATAGGTGGAAAATGAGCCGGAAACTGGCATAAATGCGGCCAATTCACCCAAGCTGGTCATCAGGAAATAGACCATCAGGCCGATAAGCGCATAAGAAAGTAGTGCCCCCCCAGGACCAGCCTGAGAAACTGTTGCCCCTGATGCAACAAATAGACCGGTACCAATAGAGCCGCCAATGGCAATCATGGTCAAATGCCGCGCTTTCAACTCACGGCGTAATCTCGGTGCTGGTTGCCCCGTTGTTTTTATATCCATTCGAGCCTTTCTTACCCTATATTTATACTGGTATGTCAAAAATGAGGGGCAGATTGTAGCAAATACCCGCCAAGGCACTAGCAGCAATGCGCTAATATAAGATAGCTTCATAATCCAACGCTGATTATTAGCAAAACCCTAATGTGCTAACTTCCCCCTTCACTGGCGCTCAAGATCCGCTAGCGGGACCGCGCAATAATTCAAGAAACGTTGTAATGCATGAGACAGATGCTTCTGCCGATGATGGATCAAGTACAGCGTCCGCCTCAGCGGCGGTAATGGGATCTTGAGTTCAACCAGTACCCCACTGTTCAGCTGTTCCTCAACCACTCGCCGTGAAAGGCAGCTAATGCCAATACCGTAACGCACGGCGTGCTTAATCGCCTCGGAGTTACCCAACTCCATGACCAACTGAAAATGGGGTAATTTTGCCAGCAACAGATGATCCAGCACTTCTCGCGTGCCGGAACCCTGCTCACGCAGGATCCAGGGCGCACGGGCCAGGGCATCCAACGTGATGGGATGTAGCGACAACGGATTATCTGGCGCGGCAAAGACCACCAGCTCATCGTCCAGCCAGGGATGAGTCACCAGTTCCGGCCTATGACATGGCCCTTCTATTAAGCCCAGATCAACACGAAAATCAGCGACTGCGACAATCACATCCTGGCTGTTTCCGACGTTTAACTCCAATGGCGTCGCAGGAAAATCTTTCCGATAGCGGGCCATCATCTCTGGCAGCATATAGTTACCAATCGTGCTGCTGGCCGCGATACGCAAAGCAGCACTATCATGCCGAAACAGTTGCTCTATTTCGCCAGCTTGTTCCAGCAGCGCCAGGGCTTTAGGGTACAACAAACGACCATGTTCATTAATGACCAAGCGTTTGCCCACCCGGTCAAACAGCAGCACATGCAATTGCCCTTCCAGATCAGCCAGAGCCGCGCTAACTGCTGATTGTGATAAAGCCAATACCGCAGAGGCTTGTGTGGTTGAGCCCCCTTTTAGCACTTCGCAGAAGACTTCCAGTTGGCGCAAGGTGATGTGCATATTCTGCCTCAAGGTCAAACAACGACCGTTCTATACCAGTTATTCCGATAGGTTATAAATATATAATCAATTTCTTTTTTAGATCACCAGCATTTATCCTTCCAGCTAATAAATTGATAGAGGATTGATTAATGGCAAGTGATACCACCCCAGCCTGCCCTGCACGCCATTTCCCCCAATTTGGCATCACCAAGCTGATCGCGGGTCTGCTGCTGACCGGCGCATTAACCGCACTGGCAGTCTGGGCGAGCAATATTCCCTGGGTTGCTGATTTGGGGCTAGGTGCCCTAACGCTGGCAATCTTACTCGGCATCGTGGTGGGCAACACGGTTTATCCCTGGTTGCAACCCCGTTGTCATGCTGGCGTCCAACTGGCTAAACAGCGCCTGCTGCGCCTGGGGATTATTCTTTATGGTTTCCGCTTAACCTTCCAGCAAATTGCTGATGTAGGCGCCGCTGGCATTATTATTGATGCACTTACCCTTGGCACTACCTTTCTACTGGCCTGCTGGCTAGGCAGAAAAGTCTTTGACATTGATAGCCAGACCACCATGCTGATCGGTGCGGGCAGCAGTATCTGTGGTGCCGCCGCCGTGATGGCTACTGACCCGATATTAAAAGCTGACTCCAGCAAAGTGGCGGTCGCCGTCTCTACCGTGGTGGTATTTGGTACTCTGGCTATCTTTGCTTACCCCTGGCTGTATCATCTCAACCAGCACTTTCAATGGCTGCCGTTCAACCAGCAAGCCTTCGGTATCTATATTGGGTCTACCGTTCATGAAGTCGCCCAAGTGGTGGCGGCGGGTCATGCCATTGGACCGGATGCAGAAAATGCGGCAGTGATCACCAAGATGATCCGCGTGATGATGCTGGCCCCTTTCCTACTGCTGCTATCCGGCTACCTTAGTCGCCGTAATAGCAACGGTAACCAGAGTGAAAAATCTGCCATTACTATCCCTTGGTTCGCGGTGTTATTTATCGCGGTGGCCGGGTTGAATTCGTTAAATTTGCTGCCAACCATGGTGGTACGGCAACTGATCACCCTCGATACCTGGATGCTGGCGATGGCGATGGCGGCATTGGGGTTGACCACCCATATCAGCGCGGTACGGCAAGCCGGTGTAAAACCCATTTTGCTGGCAACATTGCTATTTATCTGGTTGGTTATTGGCGGAGGTGCCATCAATCAGTTAGTACAGCATGTACTGTAATAGCCTTTTACTCTATCAGGTTGCTTCAAGTGACAAAGCAAGCAAGTGCCACCCCAATCATCAAGCCAAGCACGCATGACTTGAAACAACCTGATATTATCTATTCCTCAATTTGGCATCAGTAAAATTATGGGGACAAGCCAATAAGCACAATGTTATAGTCAGCCGGTTATTCTGTGGGGAAGCAGGCTGGCATGAAAGTAAAATACCTAATCTATCTATTTACCTTTGCCATTATGCTGAGTTTTTCCCTATTTGTTTTCAATGCACTACGAATAGCAAATACCCATTACGTTCAAAATGAAAGCAACCTCTATAAACTCCGGCGAACTAAAGATATTTCTGAAGCATTCCAGGCTGTACTATCGGCTCACCGATTAAAAAGACTCAGTCAGATCAACCAGACGATTACCGAAGCCCAATGGCGGGATGCTGATGAACAGGCTCATGATAAAATAGCCATCATAAAATCACACGCTGAACATAAAAACCAAAATTTTCAAAGTGTTAATCAAAAATTCACCCTACTGTCGATGATTAGTCTGCTAGAAAAATTACTGGATAATGATGTACAGCAGATTTTACAGAGCAATAATCCCGCCACAGCTCATCTTTTCAATATCAACAGTGCCTATTACATCGTTCAAGCCAATAAAGCCTTTTACCAATATAGTTATGATCCCCAAATGATCAATGCAGAATCACTGTTGTTTATCGAGTCTATTTCTTTCAATAATCTTTTAACACTGTCCCTGACTGAATTAATTGATCAGATTATCGATGTCAACCTCAGTAGCTTGGAACGTAAAGATGCTTACCTTAAGGCCATCCAATTAACCGGGGTTATCAAATCGCTTAATACCCGCTTGACCTTTATTGAACAGACTTACAATGACCCGAAAATATCTAGCTTAGTAGATAGCATAAAAAAATACATTTCAAGTGATCAACTTAACTATATCTCTCAAGGTCTCTACCAAGCGATTGATCTCAATAGCAGTTATAACGCTGATTCCATTTATCAATACATCAACGAAATCAACCAGCTTTCTCAACAGCTTTATCAGCGCAGTTTTGAGCTGCAAATTGCCGCCACGCAAAATAAGCTGTACCACAGCCAGACCACTATTTATGGTTTAATCGCCCTAACAGGGATTATCATCTTGTTTGTTTTGTTACCGCTATTGATTTTCTGCTCAAGAATCACTCGGTGGCTGACAAAAACGCATAACAATATTCTACGTCTGTCTAAAGGTGATACAAGCATCGATAATAATGAGGTGTTTTATAGCCAAGAACTGGTGGCTATCAACGATGCAGTCACCCAACTGAAGCAGTACAATCAGGTAAAGCTGGCACTCGAGCAGGAAAAACATCAATTAATCAAAGATCTTGAGCTTTCATCGTTCTTTGACCCACTCACCAATATTTATAACCGTCGCAAATTTTTTATCGAATACAATTTACTGCCTGCCAACAGCTATCCCCATACATTCTGTCTGATTGATATCGATAAATTTAAACGGCTCAACGATACTTATGGTCATGATGTTGGTGATCGTGTGTTGGTGATGTTCGCTGAACTATTACGCAACCATTTCCGCGCCAGCGACATTTTTTGCCGCTACGGTGGCGAGGAGTTTGCAGTGTTGCTCAACCGATGTTCACAGGAAGAGGCATCCCGCTTGATGAATCAACTCCGTGAGTTGGCTGAACAACTCTGCCTAGAACTGCCAACCGGTAAGCGGGTACGTTTTACCATCAGTTGTGGTATCGCTTCCGTTAACAATATTGAGGGGCTCGCTTCAGCCATTAAACAAGCTGATGAAGCGCTCTACTACTGTAAAAAAAGCGGTCGAAACCGGGTCAGCATCTATACCAGTCAGGGTTTTATCCCCTAAACGGTTCGGATTACTGGCAGGAGCCGGGGCAAAAACCATCAGAAGCCTGTACTCACCATTCAAGTTGTCTGTTTAGCCGTTTCCCCCACAACGAATGCTACACATAATAAAGACATTATTTAATCCTCGACCAACACCTGCCATTTGTGATGTGATGAGGCTTCAATAACAGGATAATCCGGGTATACTTCACAACACTTTTTTGCTTATCCGGTTTTGGACATGCGCCTGACGAGGATGCTGTAACGCGCTATGACTCTATACGCCTCCCCGATTTTGACTTCACTGCTTGATACTGATGCCTATAAACTTCATATGCAGCAAGCAGTGTTCCACCGTTACCCTGACGTTACTGTCGCTGCGGAGTTCCGTTGCCGTGGCAACGAATTACTGGGTGAGTATGCCGACGAGCTCCGTCATCAGGTTGCCATGATGAGCCAGTTGGCACTGACTGAGGCTGAATATCGCTATCTTTCTGGTCTTCCTTTTTTCTGCACGGATTACCTAAACTGGTTACGTGATTTTCGTTATGACCCGCAACAAGTAGCGATTAGTGATCACCATGGTCATCTACAGATCCGTATCGCTGGCCCCTGGCAAGAAGTAATTATGTGGGAAGTTCCGCTACTGGCGGTGATCAGTGAGGTTGTCCATCGCCACCGTTCACCCTTAGTGACACCGGAGATGGCGGTCACTCAATTGCAGAGCAAACTGACGCTGTTCAAACAAGCCAGTAGTGATATTGATATCTCGCGTTTCAAGTTGATGGATTTTGGTACCCGCCGCCGCTTCTCCCGCGATGTGCAGTACGCTATTGTCCATAGCTTAAAAGAGGCGTTCCCTTATCTGGTGGGAACCAGTAACTACCATCTGGCTCATCAATTGGATCTGGCTCCGGTGGGTACACAAGCCCATGAATGGTTCCAGGCACATCAGCAGATAAGCCCGGTTCTGGCCAACAGCCAACGTGTCGCATTGCAAGTCTGGCTAGACGAATATCCAGACCAGCTAGGTATTGCGCTCACCGATTGTATTACTATGGATGCCTTCCTGCGTGATTTTGGTCTGCAGTTTGCCCAACACTATCAAGGGTTACGCCATGATTCTGGTGACCCGGTTGAGTGGGGAGAGAAAGCGGTTGCCCATTATCAGCAGCTAGGTATCGACCCCATGAGTAAAACACTGGTATTTTCCGACAACCTGGATCTGGATAAGGCCTTGGTGCTATATCGGCACTTTGATCAACGCATCAATCTGGTTTTTGGTATCGGTACACGCCTGACTTGTGATATCCCTGGTGTCGACCCACTGAATATTGTGATCAAACTGGTTGAGTGCAAAGGCAAACCCGTTGCCAAACTGTCAGACAGCCCCGGTAAAACTATCTGCCAGGACCCGGCATTTGTAAAAGCCTTACGCAAAGCCTTTGCTCTGCCATTGGTAAAAAAAGCCAGTTAACAGAGCAACAGGTGAGCCAATACGACTTGCTTGTCGCTTTCTATATATAGAAGCGACAGATCTTGCTGATGTCACTCTTTTGCTGTGACTGAACAAATGTTGCGTTATGGCGATGATTTCTGCTTGTGCTCCATAATGCGGCAAGTAACATAGTGATATCTCCGTTTTCCAGGCCGCTGGTTATCAAACCAAGGCAGCGTGGGCTGAGCCGAATAAATAATGAATACCCCCTCTTGCTACTGGCAAGACGATGGGGATGACTATTTGTGAACCACACCTATATATAAGAGAGAAATTTATGACAGTAGTGCCTGTAGTCGATGTACTGCATGGTCGTGCCGAGGTTGGCAGTGAAGTCACCGTGCGCGGTTGGGTACGTACCCGGAGAGATTCTAAAGCCGGGATCTCCTTTCTGGCCGTTTATGACGGTTCCTGCTTTGACCCGTTACAGGCCGTGGTTAATCACTCTCTCGCGAATTATCAGGATGAAGTGCTGCATTTAACCACCGGGTGTTCGGTTGAAATCACCGGTACTGTCGTCGCATCCCCTGGCGAAGGCCAGAGTTTTGAACTGCAAGCCACGGCCATCAAAGTCGTCGGTTGGGTTGATGATCCCGATACCTACCCTATGGCCGCCAAACGCCACAGTATCGAATATCTGCGCGAAGTGGCTCACCTGCGCCCACGCACCAACCTGATCGGTGCTGTGACACGTGTTCGCCATACCCTGGCGCAAGCTATCCATCGTTTCTTCCACGAAAACGGTTATTTCTGGGTTTCTACCCCACTGATTACCGCTTCGGATACTGAAGGTGCCGGTGAAATGTTCCGGGTTTCTACCTTGGATCTGGAAAACCTGCCACGCACCGATAAAGGCGCAGTAGACTTCAGCCAGGATTTCTTCGGCAGAGAGGCATTCTTGACGGTATCTGGCCAGTTGAATGGCGAAACCTATGCTAGCGCGCTGTCTAAAATCTACACCTTCGGCCCCACGTTCCGTGCCGAGAACTCGAATACCAGCCGTCATCTAGCAGAATTTTGGATGATTGAACCTGAAGTGGCCTTCGCCACACTGGATGATGTCGCCAGCCTGGCGGAAAAAATGTTGAAGTATGTTTTCCAGGCAGTACTCGACGAGCGCGCAGACGATTTGCAGTTCTTCGCTGAAAGAGTGGATAAGGATGCCGTTGATCGTTTAAAGCGTTTTGTCTGTTCTGACTTCGCCCAGGTCGATTACACCGAGGCCATTGATATCCTGATGGCCTGCGGGCAAAGTTTCGAAAACCCGGTTTCCTGGGGAATTGATCTGTCATCTGAGCATGAACGTTATCTGGCTGAGAAGCATTTCAAAGCGCCAGTGGTAGTCAAAAACTACCCGAAAGATATCAAAGCCTTCTATATGCGCATGAATGAGGATGGGAAAACTGTGGCTGCCATGGATGTTTTGGCACCTGGCATTGGTGAAATCATCGGTGGTTCACAGCGTGAAGAGCGACTTGAGGTGCTGGATCAGCGTTTGGCAGAAATGGGGCTGAATAAAGAAGATTATTGGTGGTATCGTGATCTGCGCCGTTACGGCACTGTGCCCCATTCAGGCTTTGGTTTAGGGTTTGAGCGTTTAATCGCCTATGTTACTGGCGTACAAAACGTGCGTGATGTGATCCCATTCCCACGTACTCCACGTAATGCCAGCTTCTAAACCCCGTCATCTATAGAATACTTTTTAATCAATTCGTTATCTTTTCAAAGGCCAGCAATGCTGGCCTTTGTCTTTTTTTATTATTGACTCAGGTCACAAAGTTCCCTATATTACACACTCTGTTACACATTGTTTCTTTGTGAAATCAATTTTCGACATTAGTAGCACTTTCGCTCTAGATTAACGAGCCCGTGAATGGAACACTGCGTGCAGACACAGGACGACACCAATCTAGCAACAATAGTTCCCTAAGAATTATTGTCGGCAGTGGCAGGTGTCCGAATAACACTAATGAGGGTAACAACGATGATGAAGCGCAACATTCTTGCAGTAGTAATCCCAGCTCTGTTGGCAGCCGGTGCAGCTAACGCAGCAGAAATCTACAACAAAGACGGCAACAAAGTTAACGTATATGGTAAAGCTGTTGGTCTGCATTACTTCTCTAGTGATAAAGCCGAAGATGGCGACAAATCCTACGCGCGTCTGGGCTTCAAAGGTGAAACCCAAATCAATAGCGAACTGACCGGTTACGGTCAGTGGGAATACAACTTTGCAGGTAACAATGCTGAGTCTTCACAAAGCGGTGACAAAACCCGTCTGGCCTTTGCTGGCCTGAAGTTCGGCGATATGGGTTCATTCGACTACGGCCGTAACTATGGCGTTGCGTATGATGTTGAAGGTTGGACTGATATGCTGCCAGAGTTTGGTGGTGATACTTACACCAACACTGACAACTTTATGACCCAACGTGCTACCGGTGTTGCTACTTACCGTAACAGCAACTTCTTCGGCCTGGTTGATGGTTGGAACTTTGCTCTGC
Source organism: Serratia sp. HNCC26DJ244 (assembly GCF_057180565.1). Lineage (NCBI taxonomy): Bacteria > Pseudomonadati > Pseudomonadota > Gammaproteobacteria > Enterobacterales > Yersiniaceae > Serratia > Serratia sp. HNCC26DJ244. Next base: position 97,141 of record NZ_JBXUGO010000014.1, read on the forward strand.
AATACCAAGGCAAAAACGAAAACCGTGATATCAACAAGCAAAACGGTGACGGTGTAGGTGTTTCTACCACCTACGCACTGATGGATACCGGTCTGAGCTTCGGTGCTGCTTATACCTCTTCTAACCGTACTCTGGCTCAGAAATCAACATTTACTTATAACCCGCAAACTGATAAGTATAGCGGTACTACTTCTAATGGTAACGTTGCTGACCTGTGGACTGTTGCTGCTAAATACGACGCTAATAACGTCTACTTGGCAACCATGTATTCCGAAACTCGCAACATGACTCCATTCGGCGATGTACAAGGTTTAGTTGCTAATAAAACTCAAAACTTTGAAGTGGTTGCTCAGTATCAATTCGACTTCGGTCTGCGCCCATCCATCGCTTACCTGCAATCTAAAGGTAAAAACTTGGATCAAGACGTTAACTCCGGCCTAGGCAACGACCAGGACCTGGTTAAGTATGTTGATATCGGTGCTACTTACTACTTCAACAAAAATATGTCAACCTATGTTGATTACAAAATCAACCTGTTGAACAACAACGACAACAACTTCTACAAAGCTGTTGGTATCGCTACTGACAACATCGTAGCAACTGGTCTGGTTTACCAGTTCTAAGTTGTTGCACTTAATGGCAGCTTTACGTTGCCAGTTAAGTTAGAAAACAGGGCTTCGGCCCTGTTTTTGTTTTAATGGGGTTAACCCATTTTTATACCGTCGATGCCGCCTTTTGCCGCCATTTTTTATGCTGAATTAACCTGTATCACAAGATCACAGTGTTTTTGTGGTAAACAGTTGGCAAAGCCCGTAACTGGCGTTAACCTAATGTTTCTGTCTGCTTAACTCTAGGCCATGGAAGCATTTGACATGTTTGAAAAAATCACCGCTGCACCCGCTGATCCCATTCTGGGTCTGACTGACATTTTCCGTGCGGACACCCGCCCAAATAAAATTAACTTAGGCATTGGTGTCTACAAAGACGAAACCGGTAAAACACCCGTATTAACCAGCGTCAAGAAGGCTGAACAATACTTGCTGGAAAATGAAACCACCAAGAATTATCTTGGCATCGAAGGTATCCCTGAATTCGCCTTCTATACCCAAGAACTGCTGTTTGGCAAGCAAAGCCCGATCATTACCAGCAAGCGTGCCCGCACTGCGCAGACCCCGGGGGGTACTGGTGCCCTGCGAGTAGCGGCAGATTTTATCGCCAACCAAACCACGGCCAAACGTATCTGGATCAGTAACCCAAGCTGGCCAAATCATAAAAATGTTTTTGCCGCAGTTGGGCTGGAAGTTCTGGAATATGACTATTACGACGCCACCAATCACTCTCTGGATTTTGCTGGTCTACTCAATAGCCTGAAACAAGCCCGTACTGGCGATGTGGTGCTGTTCCACGGCTGCTGCCATAACCCAACCGGCATCGATCCTACTCAACAGCAGTGGACAGAGTTAGCTGAGCTCTCTGCAGCCAACGGCTGGTTACCACTGTTTGACTTCGCTTATCAGGGCTTTGCCAAAGGCCTGGAAGAAGATGCTCAAGGCTTGCGTATTTTTGCCGCCAAGCATCAGGAACTGCTGGTTGCCAGCTCCTACTCGAAGAATTTTGGTCTGTACAACGAGCGTGTTGGTGCTTGTACTCTGGTTGCAGCCGATGCTGAAACTGCCGACCGAGCTTTCAGCCAGGTCAAAGCAGCAATCCGCGCCAACTACTCTAACCCGCCCGCTCATGGTGCTTCTGTGGTTGCCACCATTCTAGGTAATGAAGCGCTGCGTGCTATCTGGGAACAAGAACTGACAGATATGCGCCAGCGCATTCACCGTATGCGCCAGTTGTTCGTCAATACCTTGCAGGAGAAAGGCGCTGAGCAGGACTTTAGTTTTATCATCAACCAAAACGGCATGTTCTCTTTCAGCGGATTAACCAAAGAGCAAGTGCTGCGTCTACGTGACGAATTTGGTGTCTATGCGGTGAATTCTGGCCGTGTAAATGTTGCTGGCATGACACCAGACAATATGGCGCCATTGTGTGAAGCTATTGTGGCTGTCCTATAAGCACCACCAGCACCATGCTGCAATAACATGCTGTAATAACCAAGGGGGCGCAAATGCGCCCCCTTGGTTTTAACTTAACTTTAATTTTATATGATTTTATCGGCTGGTTAATTGTTTACTGGCTAAGTCAGTTACCAAATGGCCGGTTCTGAGCGCAAGAAGGGGTTAGTTTGGCGCTCATGACCAAATGTAGACATTGGTCCATGACCAGGAATAAACGCCATATCGTCGCCTAGCGGCAGTAATTTAGTGCGGATTGAGTTAATCAGCGTCTCATGGTTACCGCGTGGGAAGTCACTGCGGCCAACACCACCGTTAAACAACACATCCCCTACCCATGCCAGACGAGATTTTGCATCGATAAACACCACATGGCCCGGTGTATGGCCAGGGCAATGGAGTACATTCAGCGAATGCTCACCAATCTGCACACTGTCCCCTTCTGATAACCACTGGGTTGGGGTAAACGCCTGGCACTCTTCAAGGCCAAACATGCGGCTCTGTTCAGGTAAGTTTTCCAGCCAAAAAGCATCTTCTTTATCGGGGCCATAAATAGGCACCTGATAGTGTTGTGCCATTTCAACGGCGGCTCCCACATGGTCAAGGTGCCCATGGGTCAACAGGATCTGACTAACCTGCACCCCCATTTTGGCGACTTCAGCCTTGAGCCTGTCTGCATCACCACCCGGATCAATCAAGGCGGCCTGTTTGGTCACCTCACACCAGAGCAGTGTACAATTTTGGCTGAATGCCGTGACAGGAATAATGTGGTATTTCATAACACTCCAATAACGATAAACCCATCGCAATTCAGGTTACCGGAGAACAGCAACGTGAATGGCGATGGGTATTTTTGAGTTAGGCGCCGATTACCAGGTACGTAGCGGGCCGGTATCAATATGTACAAAGTTGCTGCGTGGATAATATCCTACTCCGCCCGCGCGCAGTTTCAGCGCCGCTTTGCGGATATTACTCAATTGGACCCCCTCAATACGGAAATCCATCGCCTGCCCTTTGGTATGGTAACTCTGTTTAGCCACACCACGACGCTGCTCACGCATTTCACTATTGGTCTCTAGTGAACGGTAACCAGAAATCAGTTGTACTGGTTTTTTGGTCCCCAGCATCACCTGCAGGCGATAAAGCTGATCAAACAGACCCGGGTCAATGGTTTTCGTTTTATTGGCGCGATAATCACGGAATAAATGGTTCAGCCTTACCAATTCTGCTTTGTTATAACGTTTGCCATCAAAGAATTCAGCCTTGATGGATTCCCCTGTATTCAGGTTGTTCAACAGCAGAATACGCGGGCGAGCAGTTGAAAAGCTGGCAAGCGCCTGCCCAGGGAGCAGTGCGATGCCCATGGTGGCCATACCAAACGCCAGCCATTTACGGCGATGATGGTCAATTTTGTCCATAATCCTTTTTAAACTCGACAATAATATCAAAATATATACCCAAGATGATTCATATCATCACTTGTGCATAATCGGAAACATCCTGGGTATAAAAACACAAGCAGTGAGCACCATAACCGCACGCGCAAGCTGAGTCAACCCGCGATACACCGCCGTTTACAAGCTCTAACAAAAAAAATGGCGCACTGTGTTGCCATTCAAGCTGTATAAAAAACGCATAACTGTTGGGGCCAAAGCAGACTCGCCTATCACCCCGATAGGTATCATGGGTTTAAGAAAGAGGTTCCCCAGTCAGGTCATCAAATACCCTACTGGGGAAAGGGATATTACTGCATCAACTTCTCAGCCAGAGCCAAAATCTGCACCCCGGATTTTACTGTCACATCATAGTCGTAAATATCTGTGCGGAACTGCGGCTTGCCATCATCAGCGATCCAAGCCGTCAGATAATAGAGCTGAACCGGTATATGCTGGCGAATATTGACGTAAGTGGTGTTGCCCCGTTTAAGCGTTGATGACACCCGCGTGTTATTCCAGCCGGCATCTTGCAGTAGCATATTAGCCAAATCTGAGGCTTTGCCAACACGGACACATCCCGAACTTAACGCCCGAATATCTTTCGCAAACAAACCACGGTTCGGCGTGTCATGCAGATAGATAGAATCCGAACTTGGCATATTAAACTTGAAGCGCCCGAGCGAATTACTGGTGCCAGGTTCCTGTTGAATACGATAAGGAAAGTTACGCGGAGAAGTAATGCTCCAATCAATCATTGCCGGATCGATAGCTTCCGAATCATGACTCCATCCGGAGTACACGCGATAGCCATGCTTCTGGAAATAGCTGGGATCATGCATGGCTTTTGGCACGATATCTTCGCGGATTAACTTGACTGGCACATTCCATGGCGGGTTAACCACCACATTATTCAGCGCGCTACTCATCAATGGCGTTTTCCGGCTCGGTCTACCGACAATAACCGGTGAAGAGAGCACTTCAGTACCATTAATGTAATAAACCAAAGAATAATTAGGGATGTTCACCATAATGCCGGTGTCCACATGCCCAGGCAAGATGCGCAAGCGTTGGATATTCAACGCCAGCAATGAAGCACGCATTTGTGGTGAAACGTTGAGCCATTCACGGGTCCGAGGACCGATCACCCCATCCGGTGTCAGCCCTTGCCAAGTTTGGAAACGTTTGACACCTTCAACCAAATCATCGGTATAGCGATTATCTGTTGCTGAAACAGACTTCGTCTGATGCGCTGGCGTATTGGTCGAAGAAGCTAAATCTTGAGTCGATGCAATAGCCGGACTGACGACGGTTGCTGCCGCATCACGGTTCTTCTCTTCATCCACCGAAAGGTCATCAACCACTACCGGTGGCGTAGTCACTGCAGTATTAATAACCTCGGTAGAGCGGGGGGCATCTCCCGCTGGGGCCGTCAACATGCTGGTACGGTTCAGGATCTCGCGCAATGCAGGAATATCATCACTCTGCTGCCCAGGACGCAAGCTGACCTTATTGAGCACCACCGGCCATGGCCGACTATCTGCCAGCATGTCGCGCAACGCCTGATGCATTCTCTCATATTGCGGATGCTGCGGAGCCAATGAATTAACATAACTCAGCGTGTTACCTTGTTGTACAGCAAGCTGCCACTGATTGATCACCGGGTTCTGCGGTACCGCCAATTTATAAGGTACCTTGCTATACAGCCAGTTGCTGCCATTGGCCTCTATTGACGAGACAAATTGCAGATAACCGAGCATCGCATCAGACAGTACAATATCACGGGCCATATCACTCACTGCAGGATCGGTGAGTAATTTCACCCATTCGATGAATTGCGGCTGTATACCGGAAATAGCCAACTCAGCAAGTTGTTGCTGAAATTGCAATATTGCCTGGCTATCTTGCCACATCGGCTGCATCTGGTTGGCCGCATACAACGGTGCCAGCGTCTCCATATAGTGTGGCACCACATTTTTTGGCAGCGCCGCAAGCAGTTCTGTTCGACTCTGTTCCACCGAGAGAGCAGATGGTGATGAGACAACCTGTGGTACCTGTTCGGTCGCACCAGCAAAAAACGATAGGGCAAGACCAGACGCAATTGCGTAGCTCAATACCAAACGTCGTACTCTGTATCCATTTTTCCGCAACATCCCTCGCCCCCTGTAGGCTCACAAAAATACTACCAATACACGCAACTTTCTTTAGTATACAAATAGAACAGCCTTATTTGATCTTGGCTGTAAAAATATCGCCAATTGACACAAAAATAGCTGCCCTAAGACTGGCAGCTATTTCCCGGTCATCAGCGCCTGTTTCAAGCTTGCGGCGTTTCCGCCACGGTCGTGCTCAATGCAGGCTGGTCGCTGGCAAAACCGCGTAAACCCACAACGTGTACGTGCTCATGATTCTGGAACACTTTACGTACCAACTTATAGGTAGTGCCTTTTTCCGGGCTGATATTCTCTGGCGCAGCGATGATCAGTTGCATTTCCAGACGATCACACAGCTCAAACAATGTCGCAATGGATTTAGCATCCAGACGGGCAGCCTCATCCAGGAACAATAAGCGGCAAGGTGAAATATCCTTACCACGCAAACGGCGAGACTCTTCTTCCCAACTTTGTACCACCATCACCAGAATTGACATCCCGGTACCAATCGCTTCCCCGGTGGATAAAGCACCACTCTCGGCACGTAACCAGCCATCAGCACCACGGAATACTTCCACCTCCAGCTCCAGATAATTACGGTAATCCAACAGCTCTTCACCAATGGTTTGCGGTGTCCGTTGCCCCATATCAATCTGTGGATTCAGGCGCTGATAGAGTTTAGCCAAGGCTTCAGAGAAGGTTAACCGGTTACTGCTGAACAGATCCTGATGCTGTTCCTGCTGCTCAGACAGCACATCCAGTAACGTCGCATGGGCTTCCCGTATATTGACATTCAGCCGTACACTTTTTACCTGGCCGAAAGAAACCGCTTGCAAGCCTTGGTTCAGCATACGGATACGGTTCTGTTCACGCTGAATGGTCTTGCGGATAATATTCGCCACACTCTTTGAGCTGATCGCCAGCTTTTGCTCACGCGCCGTCAACTCTTCGGTCAGACGAGCCAGTTCGATCTCCATCTGTTCGATGGCTTCCACTGGATCGTCAGTACGGATGATATCCTGACGAATACGTTCACGCAGATGCTGGTAGACCGCAATATAGAATTGAATTTTACGTTCTGGCCGTTTGGGATCTTCAGACAAGCGCAACACATCACGCAAATGTTCATTATCCGCGACCGCCAGACGCAGCGCCCCCAGCGCCTTATCCGACATAGAGCGCAGCTCGTCACCGTCCATATAGGCCAATTCGCGACGATGCAGGCGACGCTCCACCCCATTGTCCTTCACCAGACGCATCACCATACACCAGCCCGCTTTAGCGCTCACCACCTGCTCACGCAGTTGATAATAATCGCGCTCCAGCTTACGTAGTTTCTTCTGCAGGCTATCCATTTCAGCCTCACAGAACGTCAGTTGTTTTTCTAGCTGACTACAGCGCGCACGGTTATTACTGACTAATGCATGCAGTTCATCGCGACGAGTGCGTGCACGCACTTCGGCATTGGCATCCGCCTGGACCCCAATATCCACCAGTTCCTGGCTCAACTCTTTGAGCATGTCGCGCTTGGCATCATAGGAGCTTTTCAGCGAAGCCAACACCTGACTGTACTGGGTATATTGGCTCTGGTACTGACGTAACTGTTCACGGGCGCGGCTACGTTCAGCTTCGGCATGTTCCAGCCGTTGACGTAGTTTATCATTCAGGTCGTTGTTGGCGTTCTGCATATCCGCAGAATCGCTATAGCTAAAATGCGCACGGCGCTGTACCACCTCAGTCAAAGCAAAAACCTGTTGCTTGGCCTGGCGCTGGCTGGCTTGTGCCTGGATATAGTCCTGCTGTAACTGCTCGTGTTGTTCGGGGTCGCTTTGTAATACCGCCAGCAGGGGTTCCAATTTGGTTAAAGAGGCGCCATGTTGTTGCAGATAACGCGCCGCGTCCTGTGCTTCTTCCAGTTCTTCACGGAGCTCTTCGGCGCGATCGAGCAAGGTTTCATCATTTAATAATGAGACCAGCGGTATCAGGCGGTTCAGTGCAGCGACGCCCTCTTTGGCCTGATCATACTGCTGCCGCTGCTGTTGATTCTGTGCTTCGTGGTTATTCAGCGCACGCTCAATTTCACCACGACGACTGTGCAGCGTGCGAATATCTGCCTCAGGATCCGCATCAAACGCCACCGCCAAGTGGGCACCGATAAAACGGCTGAAAGCTTGATGGGCCCGCTGCGTTTTCTGAACATCGAACGACAAGGTAGCATAACGCTCAGCCAAGCTGTCACGTTCGGCATACAGCACTTCCAAGCGATTTTCACGCGCGGCACGGCCAAACAACGGCACTTCTGGATAACGGGAATAACGCCACTGCCGGTCCGCTATCTTCACCACCACCGCCTTGTCCTGTTCTTCAACAGCAAATACGCTGTCATCGAATGACTGTGGGTCCCCTTCAATCAGGTAAAGGTCTTCAGGGCAATCCTCCAACCCTTCGAGCAGTTCGCGTACCAACGACAGGTCCGGTACCACAATCGCATGGCGTGACGGGCCGTACAACGCAGAGAAATAAGGGGCGTCATCCAGGGTGACATCGTCATATATTTCCGATAACAGCACACCACCAAACCGTTCAGCCAGCGTGACCAAACGCGGGTCTTCGGCACCACTGGGCTGACTAAGACGCTCAATTTGCCCCTCAATTTCCCGTTTGCGGCTGGCAACCTCATCACGCTCAACGGTGGTTTCACGTTCACGCTCCAGTAACTGCTGCATATGCTCAGTCACTTGTTGGCTATCTTCGAACGTTTCCCCACTCTGTTCACCAAGCTGATGCAAGGCATCCTGAGCCGCCAGCCAAATCGGCGCTCGTGTGGTCAACTCTTTAATACGTTGCTGAATCTGCTCCAGTTCCTGGCGCATCTCCATACGGATCTCACCTGCTTCACTGACGCTTTGCGACAATGACTCCAGGCGCAGTTCCAACTCCTGCTGCAACGTGACCAGTTCATCGGGTTGATAGGTTTCCCCGTTACGTTTACAGAACTCTTGCAGTAGGCGTTCAGCATCCTGTTGTGCATTCAGGCGTTGCTCCAGTTCGTTCAAACGCATACGCAACGGTTGCACCCGCTCTGCCTGATGCTGCTGTGAAGGCCAATCACGTAATAATTCACGTGCGCTTTGCCAGGCTTCACTGCGGCTGACTTCGCCAGCAATTTTACACACCAGTTGATAAGCTTGTTCAAACTGGCTGTGTGCAGCATCAGCCACACTGAGTTTCTGTTCTAACATCAGCAGGGCTTCAGTCGCTTCCTGCTCACGTGCCTGAAGGGTATCTAACCACTCATGGGCATTTTCTGCTGTCAGGTCACTAACCTGGCACAACGAACGAGCGCGCTCTAAGGCTTGTAATGCCTGTTGGTACTGAATTGCCCGGGTTTGCTGCACATCCAGAGCTTGCTGATAATCAGCGAGTTGGCTTTTCAGCTCATCAACTTCCTGCTCTGCCGCTTCGCTGCGTGCCTCGCTTTCCGCCTGCTGTTCAGCCGCTTGCTCCACCACCTCATTTTGCTCTTCCAAGCGGTAAGTCAGCTCTTCCAGGTCCCCTTGATAGCGTTCAATCTTCTCTTGCTGACGCATCGCCGTCTGCACCAGATTGAGGTGATCACTGGCGGCCTGATAGTCAGTTTCCAGGTCCGATTCTGCCGCACTTTGTTCTGCCAATTCCCGCGCCATTTCAACGTGGCGCAATTGCTCATTGGCCAGCTGTTTACGGCTACCCAACAGGTCATTACGCAATACCAGCGCACCATCGAGATGGATGCGGCGTTCATTGGCGTGGCGCATATAGTCGGCAGCCACATAAGATGTCGCGTCAGAGATCAGATGTTTGAACAGATCACGATCCGATTGGGTGACACGAATCGCTTCCAACGTCATGCGGTTTTCACGCAATGCCGCTTCCATATCCTGGAAGGCTTTGCGCACCCCGCTGTTTTCTGGCAACAGATAATCACGCAACGAGCGGGTAATAGCACTGGAAATACCGCCATACAGCGAAGCTTCAATCAGGCGGTAAAATTTGCTGCGATCCGCAGAGGAACGTAAACGTTTGGGGATCACCCCCAAATCAAACATCAAGGCATGGTAATCAGTGATGGAGTTGAATTGCTTGAACTGCACCCCTTCCATCTCTTCGACACGTTCTTTTAATTCTTGTAACGGAAGCACCCGCGCCTGGCGTTCACCCACCATCTGGGTTAACAGCTCTGTCGGTTGCACGGCGGTCGGCAAGCCCTGGATAGTGAACGGTTTGATATCCACTTTACGATCACGCCCGGCTACCTGTTGTAAGCGCACCCCCACCAGCACCCGCTGATGGCGCGAGTTGACGACATCCAGCGTGGCATAACAGACACCTGCACGTAATTTACCGTGTAGCCCTTTGTCGCGCGAGCCACTGGTCGCCCCGGCTTCGGTGGTATTACGAAAGTGCAACAGCGTCAGATCGGGAATTAACGCAGTCACAAACGCCGCCATGGTCGTCGACTTACCGGCTCCGTTCCCCCCAGACAGGGTAGTCACCAGTTCATCCAAATCAAAGGTCCGGGCAAAGAAACCATTCCAGTTAACCAGCGTCAGCGAGCGAAATTTACCGCGTTCAATCATTCCTGTTCATCCTCTGCACTGTCGGTGATGGTTTCTGCTGCAACCTCTTCCGCCTCGTTGGTTTCATCATTTAATGACAGGCTGTTTTCCACCGGCATTGCTTCACCATCACGGATCATGCGCAATTGGGCTTCACGTGGGTCATCACCACTGCGCACATCAGCGCCGAAGCGGAACACCGCCTCGGTAATACGGAACTTGCTGCTGTCATTGCCCATAAAATAGACCATCCCCAAGCGGCGCAAGCGATTGAGGGAAGCACGCACTTTTTCATGCAGTTTCTGCCGGTCAAGATCCGAACCGGTGGAACGCTGGTTAACAAACTTAAGCAGTTTATTCTCGTCTGCCAGGCTCAATAATTCTTCATACAGTTCTTGCTGGCTGAAAATCCCCTCGTGCGCCAGACGCTCAGGGCTGAGATAGAGGTAACAGAGGATCTTGCCCACCATCATATCCAATTCGGAAAGCACTGAACGGGCGATCAACGTCGTGGAGCGAGGGCGCAAGTAGAAAAAACCTTCCGGTGCACGGATTAACTCTACGCTGTAACGTGCATAAAATGATTCCAGCTCGTCCTGAAAATCCATCAGGAAAGCATGGTTGTCCAACTCATCAATAGCAATATGACGGCCGGCACGTAATTGGCTGTCTAACGCCGGGAACAGCGTGTTTGATAATGCCTTGGCCAGCTTGACTGGCATTACTTGTTCAATATTTGTCGATGACATGGGCCTGCACCTTGGCTCCGTAATCATTGATTGCCTGCCAACGGGCTGGCAACCCTGAAAAATCAGCTTCAGCCACACCAAGGCGCACTGCCTGGTCGACCACAATACGAGCGACATCAAAATGACGCGCACGCGGGTATTGCGCCAGATAATCGCGCATCACTGCGCCTAAATCGAGCGGCATTTTTTGTTCCTGATAAACCTTCAGTGCCTGTTCAATCATCAATGTCAGCTGTTCACGGATCTCACTGAACTCTTCATACTCCAGATCCGGTGGCAATTCACCGGTCACTTCCTCACCACGCAGTGCCAATTCTTCATCGCGCATATCGAAAAGACGCTCGGCATTGGCAAAGGTCAGCGCCCAGGGGGAGTCGAAATAATTTTGTACTGATTGACGCAGGCGTTGGGCAAATACGCGGTTTTTATCCATATCGATAGCGGTACGGATAAACTTGTGAACATGACGATCATAACCGATCCACAGGTCGATGGCTTGTTGGCCCCAACTGATAATGCGGTCTAGTTTGCTTTGCAGGTCAAATACCAGCTTATCAACAAACCCTAACTCCCCATCACCCAGCGTGGCATCCTGAATACGCAACAAATTGGCCTGGAGTTTATCACCTGCGGCCTCCAACGTATCCTGTAATTCACGCAAGGTCCCAGAGGTTTCCGATAGCAGCGACTCACAACTGGAGATCGCTGCGCGCCAATCTTGATTGAGCAGCGCGGCGATGTCTTCTTTGACGCTCTGCTGCTGTTCATCCATCAGGCGTTGGGTCAAGTCAATGCTGTCAAAAATCTCCGCCACTGAATATTTCAATGGGGCAAAGACATTACGATGCCAGTGAAAATCGTCGCCGCCCTCTTCCGCCGCATCTGCTGCACGCTTGAGCTCTTCCGCCACAATGGATAGTTGCATGGAAAGGCGCAGAGTAGAAAACTCACGCTGACGAATATAATAATCGGTAATACCGATGCCCAGTGGGGTCAGGCGATAGATGGCGTTGCCATCCGCCAATTCACTGGTAAACCGGTTCAACAGACGCTGGCGCACCATGTCGTTTATCGCATTGTTAGCACGTATCGCTACAGTTTCATGCGTCTGTTCAAACCCTTTGCTGACATGGCGAAATGCATCAACCAGCTCGCCTTCGCTCATCTCACCATCCAACCGCTCACCATTTAACGTGGCGATGGCGAGCAGAAACGCAAGACGCTCAGTCGGGAGCGAAATAGAGAAATCATTTTTCCGTGCCCAGGCGACCAGTTCGGGTACAGTCTGGGAAAACTCACTCATAGTTCGTCCTTCAGGTTTGCTTTATGCGCCATGACGTGAATATAGCGCCCCAAACTCACATACGGTTCTTGCCGGCAATAGTGCTGCTCAAGCGCCAGTAACTCGTCAAATTTTTGTGTCTGCAATTGCCTGCTTTGCAGATAATCATGGAAAACCCTCACGCCGGTTTTCCCTGAAATCTGCATCCCCATCTGTTCCAACCAACCATAAACCTGGGGTGGATTCAGTGGATACTGCGGCGAAAGCGAACGTTTGCGACGCCGTCTCACTTCAGGGTCGACCAGTTGGAAATTACCCAACACCACATTGCGCATCAACAACCCGTTGGCGTTAAAAAACATCAGCGACAGTGCGCCACCGGGTGACAGGCATTCAAATAACGCCTGCAATGCCGCTTGCGGCTGCGCAATCCACTCCAGCACCGCATGAAACAAGATCAAGTCAACGGGCTGTTCCAAATGCTGACCTATCTCTTGTGCCGAACTCTGTATGAATTGCATCTTGTGGCGCACACCTTTCTGCTCTGCCAGCAACGCAGCACGCTGGATCATCTCACCAGAAAGATCACACAACAAGACCTGATGCCCTAATTCAGCCAGTTGGCAAGCCATATGGCCTTCTCCGCCACCGGCATCCAGAATACGCAACGGCCGCTGCGGCAACTGGGCCAACAACTGGGTCAAGTCGTGCCAGAGCACCGCCTGACGGATTTTCCCCTTGGTGGTGCCGTAAATATTACGTGCAAACTTGTCAGCTATATCGTCAAAATTGCGATCATGCATGCTCAACGGCTCCGCTGATTCTATCTTGGTTTGCAGCAAAATACCCCCATTCAAACCTGCTATTTTTGCACAGACTGGCTTAGAATAAATCTTCTTACGACATAATTGCGCCTGAATGGCGTTTTTTCGCCCAAAAGGAGCGTTTTTTGCTGTTATTTCATCTAAAAAAACTCATCGGCAACCTGATGATGCCCCTGCCCATGTTGTTATTGCTGATGGGGCTGGCGTTGTCACTGCTGTGGTTCACTCGCTGGCAAAAAAGCGGCAAAATTATTTTAAGCCTCAGTTGGTTGCTGTTACTGCTACTCAGCCTGCAACCCATCGCCGATCGCCTGTTACGCCCACTGGAATCAGACTATATGACCTATCGTGGCAACGACCCGATTGACTATATCGTCGTGCTGGGTGGCGGTTACACGTTTAATCCAGATTGGGCACCCAGCTCAAATCTGCTTAACAACAGCCTGCCACGGGTCACCGAGGGTGTCAGGTTATATCTGGCACATCCTGGTAGCAAGATGGTGTTTACTGGCGGACGTGGTGCCAATACCTTGAGTAGCGCTGCCACCGCAGCCCGTGTCGCTGAAAGCCTGGGGGTTCCCGCTAGCGATATTGTCATGCTGGAGAGCCCGTTAGACACCGAGCAAGAAGCCGAACAGGTTGCTAAATTAGTCGGGCAACAGCCTTTTCTTCTGGTGACATCGGCCAATCATCTGCCACGTGCCATGGTGTTCTTTACCGCGCTTGGGTTACACCCTATCCCGGCACCTGCCAACCAGTTGGCGATCAGCTCCCCCTTGAACATCTGGGATCGCGTGATGCCATCTGCCATGTTCCTTGGCCACAGCGAACGCGCAGTATATGAAACCCTGGGTAGGCTCTGGCAGCGGTTAAAAAGCAGCAATAATAGCGCCAGCGAACAGGAATGATTAATTGGCCAGCCAAGGCAGCAATTGTTTCGATGCTTGATCGAACAGCGGCCGGTCGAGCTTGCCGGTATGGATCATTCTCGCCACCGCTTCCCACACCACATATAACCAACGCCGACATAAAAAAGAGTCGGCTACTGGCGCTCGTTGTAAGTAACGGAACAGCAACTGTTCAGGCATACCTGCTTCACACAGCCGGAACAGCTCATATTCTCTGGGTGCCCACAGCACCATTCCTGGATTGAGCATTGCCAGCAATTGGTCGGTTTTGACATCTTTGAGCATACTGCGTAACGAAAGGTTACCGTGAACCAACACACAAGGGTCATCAAAACCAGCAAAAAACGTCGTCAACATTTCACGCGTGCGATATAGCAGACGACGGTCCGCCATGGTCAATAACGGTGAGTTCATATTGCTCACGCTGGACCACAGAACTTCGACACGCTGTTGATACCAACTGAACCAGTCATTTTCCTGCGTACTATCTACAGTACCGACACAGCCATGGCTATCAATACGATGCCAGGCTAATACCCCATCGATAATCTGCTCCATCAGAACATTCCAACGGTCAGGTGTCCGCGTTGGGGCTTCAACCGAGACACCACGCAACCGTTCGATTAGCATGATCTCTTTATAGGAGGACTGATGGCTATAGACCACACCAAAAACCGTGGGTAAGCGTATATCCCCTTCACGTGACAGCATCGAGAGTTTGTAGGCTTCCTGTTGTGCAATACCTTCACAAACATAACTTTTCGCCATCAACGGGATCGCATGATCCTGCTGGTCGTACAATGAATACATATGCGCATAGGGCTGCTCACTGACGCGCTCCAAGCGACTAATCGGCTCCCCCAAAACAAGGCTTAATTCGGCACGCAACTGCTCCATGGGATGGGGTCCTCCAGATTAAGAAAAACCCGCCATTCAAGCGGTCGCGGTATGCGCTGCGCTTGAATCGGCTTGGGTATAACATTGTTGTCCGGCCAAAACCGGCTTACGACTTTAAACTGTCTCGCACCCGCTGTAAGTCTTCTGGCGTATCGACCCCGACGCTCGGGGTAGCATGGGCTACCGCAACGTGGATCTTTTCGCCGTACCACAGCACACGCAACTGCTCGAGTAATTCAATCTGTTCAAGCAGGCTAGGTTGCCAACTGACGTAACGGCGCACAAACCCGGCACGATACGCGTAGATACCAATGTGGCGTAATAAGCTATCGCCGATACTCGCTTTCGATTGGGCAAAACGTTCGCGATCCCAAGGAATGGTGGCGCGGGAAAAATAGAGGGCATACCCTTGTGCATCCATCACCACTTTAACCGCATTCGGGTTAAAGGCTTCTTCCGCCGTGGTTATCGGCACGGCAAGCGTCGCCATGCCAGCACGGCAAGCCGCCAGATTTTCTGCCACTTGGCGTACAATAACCGGCGGGATCAGGGGCTCATCCCCTTGTACGTTGACGATAATTTGGTCATCCGCAAAGGCGTACTTTTCAATCACTTCCGCCAAGCGTTCAGTACCGGAATGATGGTCAGCACGGGTCATACACACCTCACCCCCCGCCATTTCTACCGCTTGCGCCACATCGGGATGATCAGTGGCGACAATAACGCGAGACGCACCCGATTCACGTGCACGTTCCATCACATGCACCACCATCGGTTTTCCGTGAATATCCGCCAAGGGTTTACCCGGCAAACGGGTAGAGGCATAACGCGCAGGAATGATAGCAATAAAACTCATGCAGGTTTCTCATCTAATGACAGTGAACGCGCTTCATTCTCCAGCAATACTGGGATGCCATCGCGCAATGGATAGGCCAGGCTGTCCAATTTGCAAACCAGCTCCTGATGAGCTTTATTGTAATAGAGCTTGCCATTGCACAGCGGACAGGCAACGATTTCGAGTAAACGGTGATCCATGCTTTCTCCAAGGGAAGAGCTATCTTCAGGGAATTTTGTCAGAGAATAGCATAACGCTATAGCACTATTTAATCATCGTCTGATCAACTTAAGGAATGAGCTAAATCATCGCCAGGTGCGTATTTAAGCATTTTCATCCCGCCACTGCCCCCATGCGGTGGCTAACTGCGCGGCTTGATTGGTCACAGGTAGATACACAAAATAATTCGAGTTGCTTGTAGGCGGCAACTGAGCGAATCCCTAGGAGCATAGCTAACTATGTGACTAGGGTGAACGACAAATCCGTATGCAGCGGATTTGAACGCCGCTGGCGGCGGCGCCGTAAGGGGCGAGTCTCATGGATGAGACGAGTAACAGCAGCCAACACCACTGCCTCTTGAAGTATGACGTGTATAGAGGATATTGGCGGGGTTTTCATCACCAGTGCATAGGGGAGCGACTCCGGCACTGGTGAGAAAGTGGGGATCAGAACGCGATAACGTCTGCTGCGGTCAGCCCGTGAGAACTACGATAAATTGAGAACTCAACGTTCTGGCCTTCGTTTAACGATTTTTTGTTGGTATTGGCGATCGCCCGACGGCTAACATAAATTTCGTCACTACCATCGACCGGAGAAATAAAACCATAGCCTTCAGCCTGATCAAACCATTTCACTCGGCCCATTTTTAATCCACTATTTTTAAACATTATTTAATTCCTTACATTTGTGCACCCTTAACAACACTTTTTTTATTATCGTCCGGATGCTATCAGCCCCTACTTGAGTTTCTGGTGACAGAGCTCTCGTGGGCAAAAATAAAAAACGTACTAGCACTTACTGTTAATACGCGATCACTTGCTCAATAAAGCAAGCCTATTCCAGCAATATGGCAATTTAATGACAAATAAACCTACTTTATGTTGCATGTTTGTCAGCCATGTTCTGTGACCTGCCCCTCTGGGTTCCACCCTGACTGGGACAAGCACCAATGCTCAGCGTTTTGTCAAACCACTGGAATTATTTTGAGTATCAATACAGTTATGAAAGCTATCTTCCGGCAAATCACTGGTTTCAGAATCATTACTTATTAGGAAGGACTTAGGAGGTTCATCTTTGCAGCGTAATCGGATGATGACATCTGGCGAGGAACTGCTTAACGCTAACTTCATAAATCTTAGCGTCTAAATCTTAACTTCTAACTCTTACTTTCTAAACCCTATTTTTCTAAACTCAAACCCAGCTGCATAGCAAGGGGAGACGCATTAACTCATAAACCATTAATCAATACAAGAGGTTTATCACATTTTTCTCAATAAATTACACCATAACATTTTATCCCAGTGATTATACTCTAGATAAGTTGAATTATAGTCAGGAGCTAAGCGACTCCCCAACCGTTTGAATGAACTCAAGTATGACGAACAATGCTTTCTGCCGGTTACCCTATTATCCGCGCAGCGCAAGACCGAGTTTTCAAATTCTTAACGTTAAGGAGCAAGCATATGAGTGGCTCGCCTTTCGTCTCACCTAATGACATTCGCGCCAAATTCTCGCGGGCTCTCTCGGCCATGTATCAGAAAGAGGTTCCGTTGTACGGCGAATTACTTGATCTAGTAGCGGAAACCAACCGACAGATGTTGAGTGAAGATGCCGCTTTAGTGCACTGCCTGCAAATTACTGGCGAGATTGGCCGGTTAACAATGGAGCGCCATGGCGCTATCCGTGTCGGAACAGCGCAAGAGTTACAAACGTTGCGGCAGCTGTTCAACGTGATGGGGATGTCACCGGTCGGTTACTATGACTTGTCAACTGCAGGAGTGCCTGTCCATTCAACTGCATTTCGTGCGGTACACGAGTCTGATCTGGAAGTCAGCCCATTTCGCGTGTTCACTTCGTTACTCAGGCTTGAACTGATCGAAAACCCGCCATTGCGCCAACAAGCTGAAAAGTTACTGGCACAGCGTTCTATTTTCACCACCAGAACACAGGAGCTGATCGCACTACACGAGGCTGAGGGCGGATTAACCACTGAGCAAGCCAATGAGTTTGTTGAACAAGCCCTTGAAACCTTCCGTTGGCATAGTGTGGCCACAGTCAGCGCGAGCGAATATCAACAATTGCACGATCAACATCGTTTAATTGCCGATGTTGTCGCCTTCAAAGGGCCGCATATCAACCACTTAACACCCAGAACGCTGGACATTGACCGGGTTCAGTCTGCCATGCCTGAGCGCGGCATTTGCCCTAAAGCAGTGATTGAAGGCCCACCACTGCGCAAGTGCCCTGTTTTGTTACGGCAGACCAGCTTCAAAGCACTGGAGGAAAAGGTGCTTTTCGTTGAGCTAGATGGCCGCCAGATTGCCGGGCACCATACTGCCCGCTTCGGTGAAATTGAACAGCGTGGCGCCGCTTTAACGCCCAAAGGACGGGCACTTTACGATCAGTTGCTGCAAGCGACCAATGACCGCTTTCAAGCAACACCGACCGAAAGCAATGCGGCGCAATATAACCAATTATTGGCAGATCACTTCCAGGGTTTCCCAGACGATTACCAAACATTACGTGAGCAACAACTGGCCTGGTTCCGTTATTTCCCTACCGAATGTGGATTGGCAGCCAAAGAGGCTCTGGACCAGCACGCGACGCTCGAACAACTGATCGCGCTGGATTACATCCGCTGTCAACCGCTGGTCTATGAGGATTTTCTCCCCGTCAGCGCGGCTGGTATTTTTCAATCTAATCTGGGTGACAGCCAGCGTGCACAATATGATTCCGCATCAAGCCGTATGGCTTTTGAGCAGGCGTTAGGGGCTAAAGTCATTGATGAGCAGCAACTGTACCAACAGACACAACAACGCTCTTTAGCGGCTTGCGCGCAGGCATTAGGGGTTCATACTCTAAATGGCGGCGACTAATCGTGCTAAAGATGGGTATGATGCAGATTAGGCACAATTATTTAGGGGTTTGACTTATG
>NZ_JBXUGO010000015.1:0-107328 GCF_057180565.1 Serratia sp. HNCC26DJ244
ATCCTTGGCGTTTTTGCCTATGCGCCGTAGCTACGTTCAGCGCCTTCAATGGCGTCAGCTTCCGTGCTTTTTTCAGCACTTATATCGTCTGCTGATTTTTAGTCATGGTTCAAGTGGAATTAAACTTAATAAATTGTTTTATAACAAAATTAATCATTATAGAGTTATTCAAAATCAAACTGGATTTTGTGGGGATTCGTCAGACCCCCGCCAATTTGGTGAGCAGTGTTTCTGCCTGCTGCTGCAAATGTTGAACAAAAGTGCTCACCAGTTCAGAAGAGGGGCGGTGTAGTGGGCGGATCAAACTCACCGTGAAGGGCACAGCCACACTAAAGGGCCGGATATGGATGCCGTTGCTGGCATAATCCAATGCGGTCAGTGGGTTGACAATCGATATGCCGACACCTTCTTTGACCATGGCACACACGGAAGCCGCGCTATGGGTTTCCAGCACCATCCGGCGCTCGACCCCTTGTTCATGGAACAGCGTATCCAGTAATTGCCGATAACTGTCGGTGGCAGACAGGCTGATAAAGTTCTCTGCTGTAAAGTCCTGTGGGGTGAGTTGTGCTTTAGCCAACAGGCGGTGCCCGGCAGGGAGCACACAGACTTCATTCATGGTCATTAACGTCATGCGTTCCGTGCCCGCTGGCGTCAGGGTATTTTCTGTCAAACCCAGGTCATAACGCTGTGCCGAGAGCCACTCTTCCAGCAGCGGTGATTCCTGCGGGATCACGCTGAAACTCACTTCAGGATAGCGGTCAACAAAGGGTTTACAGACTGCGGGCAGCAACGATTGGGAAAACACCGGCAAACAGGCAATGGACAGTTGGGCCTGCTGGAATTGGCGGATCCCGGCGGCCGCATTGGTGATACGCTCCAGGCCATAATAAGAGCGTTGCACTTCCTCAAACAATCTCAGCCCTTGCACTGTAGGCTGAAGACGACCACGTACCCGATCAAACAACGGTAACTGGATCAGCTTCTCAAAACGAGCCAGTTCACGGCTGACCGTCGGCTGCGAAGTTTGCAGCAGGGCAGCCGCTTCAGTCAGGTTGCCAGTGGTCATTACCGCATGAAAGATCTCAATCTGGCGCAGGGTTATGGCGGGCATATTTAGGCTCCATGAATCGGGTCTACCAGCGAGATAATGAGGCCGAGATCATTGAGCCATCTCGAAACTATACCTATATCATAAATGAATAGACTAGGCCTAAATAGATATTTTTCATACCAACTGGGTCGCGGCATGATAGGGAAAATTTGATGATGGAAACAAAGTTATGCCATATGCCTTGAATGATACCGCTACAGCACTTAATGCAACCAACCTGCTGGCATTACCAAAACGTTTTGGCTGCCCGGTATGGGCCTATGATGCGGATATTATTATTGATCGTATCAACCAATTGCATAATTTCGATGTGGTGCGTTTTGCCCAGAAAGCCTGTTCGAATATTCATATTCTGCGCTTGATGCGCGAGCACGGCGTGAAGGTGGATGCGGTATCGTTGGGGGAGATTGAGCGTGCGCTGAAGGCGGGTTTTGAGCCGGGTGGCGAGGAGATCGTCTTTACTGCAGATTTGCTCGATCAGGCTACGTTACAACGTGTCAGCGAATTGCGAATACCGGTTAACGCTGGCTCGATTGATATGTTGGAGCAACTGGGGCAGGTTTCCGCTGGGCACCCAGTCTGGCTGCGTATCAACCCCGGCTTTGGTCATGGTCATAGCCAGAAAACCAATACCGGTGGGGAAAACAGCAAGCACGGTATTTGGTATGCCGATTTGCCCCAAGCCATTGCTCAAGTGCAACAATACGGCTTGCAGTTGGTCGGATTACATATGCATATCGGCTCGGGTGTGGATTATCAGCATCTGGAGCGCGTATGCGACGCCATGGTGCAGCAGGTGATAGCGTTGGGGCAGGATATCAGCGCTATTTCAGCCGGTGGTGGTCTTTCCGTACCTTATCAGTTTGGTGAGGAAGCGGTGGATACTGAGCACTATTATGGTTTGTGGAATCGAGCTCGTGAGCGGATTGCCGCGCACCTGGGGCATCCGGTCAAGTTAGAGATTGAGCCGGGTCGCTTTCTGATGGCGGAGGCGGGGGCGCTGGTGGCAGAAGTACGCTCGGTGAAGCAGATGGGGAGCCGCCATTTTGTCTTGGTGGATGCCGGTTTCAATGATCTGATGCGCCCGGCAATGTACGGCAGTTACCACCATATCTCATTGTTACCCGCTGACGGGCGTAATCTAGAGCAGCAAGCGGAGCACGAAACCGTGATTGCCGGGCCGTTGTGTGAATCTGGTGATGTCTTTACCCAGCAAGCAGGGGGCGGCATTGAAACCCGCCTGTTGCCATCGGTGCAGGTAGGGGATTATCTGGTATTCCATGATACCGGGGCTTATGGCGCATCTATGTCGTCTAACTACAATAGTCGTCCATTATTACCCGAGGTGCTGTTTGAGCAGGGGCAACCACGGTTAATCCGCCGCCGTCAGACTATTGAAGAGTTGATTGGATTAGAACTGGTGTAAGTGGCCAGTGTGTTCGCCGGCCTCACGCTCGCCTAGCTGCAACTTTATGAACCAAGGGTAGCGGTGGCGTAGGGGCCGGGAATTACCGATTCACGCAGTTTTAGTTCACCAGTGAACGGGGTTAACGGTGGCAACGGTTGCCCATTAATCAGGCGCAACGCCTGGGTAATGGCGGTTTCGATCATGATATCGATCGGCAGATAAACCGTAGACAAGGCCGGTTGCAGGTAAGCCGCGCTGGGTTCGTCATCAAAGCCAAACAGTGAAACATCTTCTGGTAGACGTTTGCCGGCTTGTTGCAGCGCTTTCATCGCCCCAATGGCCATATCATCATTGTTGGCAAAGAGGGCACTGAAATGGCTGCTGTGGGCTAACAAGGTGTTGCAGCTGTGGTATCCCCCCGGCACGCTGCTATCGCTGTTGGCAACCAGCGCTGGGTTGAAGGCAATATTATGCTGTACCAAGGCCTGACGGTAGCCTGCTAGGCGTGCTTGGGCCGTGGGGGTGTTGATCGGCCCGGTAATACAGGCGATCTCACGGTGTCCTTGGCCAATCAGATAATCCACCACTTGGTAGGCAGCCTGCTGTTGTTCAAAGAACACGCAGCGTTCGGGTGCTTGGGGGAGGTTGCGGTTAACCACCATCACCGGCAAGCTTTCCACCAGCGCCATCAGTGCGCTTTCACTCATAAAGCGGGTATAGAGAATAATGGCATCACAGCGGCGGTCAGCCAGCAGATGCACTGCCTGCAATTCGTTTTCTGGCGTATTGTGTCCATCAGTGACGATCAAATGTTTGCCGTTAGCTTCTGTCAGCGTGGCGGCCTGGCGTAACAAACGGCCAAAATAGGGACCATCGAAATTGGACACCACCAGACCAATACTATTGGAGCTGTTATTGGCCAGTGATTGAGCAAGAAAGTTTGGCCGATAGCCTAACTCATCCATGGCCTTGAACACCGCGTCGCGGGTACTTTTTTTCACCAGACCGGTGTCATTTAATACGCGGGAAACGGTGGCTTTCGACACTCCCGCGCGAATGGCGACATCCAACATGGTGATCATTAGTCAGTAACCTCTATCAGTAGCGGCAGTAGTCAATATCGCTCAGTTTACCATAGGGGCTCTATACCTAGGTTCATTCAAGTTGCAGGTAGGCGGCAATTGAATGAATCCCTAGGAGCATAGCCCACTATGTGACTAGGGTGAGTGAGAGAAGCCAACAACCCTGTAGTTTGAATGGCGACGTGTATAAACCCGGTGATTAGCCAGGTCTAGGGATTATCAAGCATCGGTTGGATTTGGCTCAACTTGATGACTGATATTAGCCACTGAATGGCGGCGCACCAGCGTTGGGCTAAACATATTGGTGACTTCCGGCAGGGGTTGTTTGTTCGCCAGCGCCAAAGCCAGTTGTGCTGCTTGTGTCGCCATGGCTACCACCGGATAACGGATGGTGGTCAGGCGCGGGCGCAAATAGCGTGAAATCAAAACATCATCAAAGCCAATTAAAGAGAGTTGTTCCGGTACGTTGATGCTGTTGTCGCTGAGAACCGAAAGTGCTCCGGCAGCCATGGGGTCGTTATAACAGGTGATAGCGGTGAAGTTTTTGCCCCGGCTTAACAGTTCGGTCATCGCTTGTTCACCGCCGACCTCATCGGGCTCGCCGTAGGCAATCAGCTTTTCATCCACGGTGATACCCTGTTCCGCCAAGGCATCCCGATAACCTTGTAACCGATCGGTGGCGTCTGAAATCTGGTGGGTGGAACAAATGATAGCGATGCGTTGGTGGCCCTGCTGGATCAAATGTTGTGTTGCCAGCCAGGCACCGTAATGGTCATCCAGCGCCACACAGCGCTGCTCGAACCCTGGCAGGGTTCGATTGATCAGCACCATTCCCGGTATTTGTGCCATCCAGGCCATAAGTTCTTCATCGGTCAGCTTTTTGGCGTGGACCACCAAGGCAGCACAACGGTGGCGGAGCAGTTGTTCAATCGCCTGACGCTCTTTTTCAGCGTTGTGATAACCATTGCCAATCAGCAAAAAGTTGTGGGTGGCATAGGCGACCTGTTCCACGGCTTTGACCATGGTACCAAAGAAGGGGTCGGACACATCGGAAACGATCAAACCCAGGGTTTCAGTGGATTGTTGCGCCAGTGCGCGCGCATTGGCGTCGGGGTGATACTGCAGCGCTTGCATGGCATCTTGTACCGCAGTACGTGCACTTTCGCTGGTTTTGGGGGAGTGATTGATTACGCGTGATACTGTGGCTACGGAAACGCCCGCCAGCCTGGCAACATCTTTGATCGTGGCCATATCTCTCAACGTTTCCTGAGTAACTGCCTGATAACCGCCAGTCTTACGGAAAAAGCCACAAGCTGCAACTTGAATTATCAGACTATTTTCATCTGGGTTTGTCCATTTACTGGTTAAGACGTCGCCATTATGTCAACCAGAGGTGAAAAATGACATCGTTAGTTACATTTTGCACCTGACTGTTGCGATTAGCCGCTGGCAGTGATTGGCGATGACACGATAGATTAAGCGTCCCAGAGGTATTGATTGGTGAACATCAGCAAGTTGCTTGTTGAAACTGTTTGTTGAAACCATCTTGATTACACCAACCTACGCAAATGCGTAGGTTTTTTTTTACCTGTCATCTCTATATACTCCGTTCGTTATACCCCAAATGATTAGATTTGCTTGCGGGCGGAAAATCCGAGAGTCGCCAGGAACATAGCCCGCTATGTGACTGGTGCGAACGGAGGCAGTTCGCACCCAAGCAATTTGAAGTATCAAGGGGATATATATTTCAAGTAGCAAGGGTTCGGCTTATGGCTGAGGCATCCCTATCGCTATTCAAGCTACAGCGGTGCTGGCTACGTTATGGGGCCAATCCCTGAGCCCCTTAATCCCGTAGGAGAGTGGGATGTTATTATCTGTATTACGTGCGCTGTTTCGCTTGCTGTTTCGTGTTCGTGTTGAAGGTGATGCCAGCTATTTTGAACACCAGAAGTTGCTGATTGTACCGAATCACGTCTCTTTTATGGATGGTGCGTTGCTGGCACTATTCTTGCCTGTCAAACCGGTTTTTGCGGTTTACTCGTCGATTTCTCAACGCTGGTTTATGCGTTGGTTGAAACCCTTTATCGATTTCGTCCCGCTGGATCCCACCAAGCCAATGGCCATCAAATATCTGGTTCGGATGGTGGAACAGGGCAGGCCGATTGTCATATTCCCGGAAGGGCGTATCACGGTGACCGGTTCATTGATGAAGGTCTATGATGGCGCGGCTTTTATTGCCGCCAAGTCTGGTGCGACCCTGGTTCCTGTGCATATTGATGGCCTTGAGTTTAGCCGTTTTAGCCGTATGGCTGGGGTGTTTAAACTCCGTTGGTTTCCTGCAGTGAACATCACCGTCCTTCCTCCGACAACCTTGCCGATGCCGGAGGCTCCACGAGCCCGTGAGCGGCGGGAGTTGGCGGGTGACAAACTGTATCAGATCATGATGCAGGCGCGGATGGATAGCATTAAACCACAAACCCTGTTTAGTGCTTTATTAGCGGCGCAGTCTCGTTATGGGCGCAATAAGCCTTGTATCGAAGATATCTCCTTCAAGGAAGAGAGTTACCAACAGCTGATTAAAAAGGCGCTGGGGGTTAGCCGGATTCTGCAGCGTTTTACCCAACAAGGGGAGCATGTCGGCTTGTTGTTGCCGAATGCCACGATCACTGCTGCCGCTATCTTCGGTGCTTCGTTACGTGGCCGTATTCCTGCCATGCTCAATTACACCGCTGGCGCCAAGGGGTTAAACAGTGCGATGACTGCCGCGCAGATCAAAACCATTGTCACTTCGCGCCAGTTTCTGGAAAAAGGCAAGCTGACTCATCTGCCCGAGCAGGTACCTGAAGCCAATTGGGTCTATCTGGAAGATTTGAAAGATAGCGTGACCCTGCAAGATAAGTTATGGATCCTGCGCCATCTGTTCCAGCCAGAACGGGCCATGGTACCTCAACAGCCAGAGGATGCCGCCTTGATCCTGTTTACCTCTGGTTCAGAAGGCAATCCGAAGGGGGTGGTGCACTCTCACGCCAGTTTATTGGCCAATGTGGAGCAGATCCGCACTATTTCAGATTTCACGCCGCGAGACTGCTTTATGTCTTCGCTACCCTTGTTCCATTCATTTGGTTTAACCGTGGGATTATTCACCCCGCTAATGACCGGTAGCCGAGTGTTTCTTTACCCCAGCCCACTGCATTATCGGGTGGTGCCGGAACTGGTGTATGACCGCAACTGTACTGTGCTGTTTGGCACGGCGACGTTCCTCAATAACTATGCCCGTTTCGCTCACCCTTATGATTTTGCTCGCCTGCGCTATGTGGTGGCCGGGGCTGAAAAACTGGCAGAAAGTACCCGCCAAATCTATCAGGACAAATACGGGATTCGTATTCTGGAAGGATATGGGGTCACAGAGTGTGCGCCGGTGGTGTCGATCAACGTTCCTCTGGCCGCGAAGGTGGGGACCGTAGGGCGCATGATGCCGAAAATGGAAGCACGCCTGATGGCGGTACCAGGGATTGAGTATGGCGGCCGCCTGCAACTGAAAGGCCCGAATATTATGAAAGGCTACCTGCGGGTTGAGCGCCCTGGCGAATTAGAGCCCCCTGCTGCGGAAGATGAACATGGGGTACTGCAAGCGGGCTGGTATGACACGGGGGATATTGTCAGCTTTGATCAACAGGGCTATTGCACCATTCGTGGACGGGTAAAACGTTTTGCCAAGCTGGCGGGTGAAATGGTGTCATTGGAAAGTGTCGAACAGTTGGCATTGCGCCTGGCACCGGAAGGCTTACATGCCGCCACCGTGAAAAGTGACAGTGGCAAAGGTGAGGCGTTGGTCTTATTTACCAATACCCCCAGCCTCACTCGTGAGGCCTTGTTGCGCGTCGCGCGTGAGCAGGGTGTCCCGGAGTTGGCGGTGCCACGCGATATCCGTTTGCTGAAGGCATTACCGCTGCTGGGAAGTGGCAAAGCGGATTTTGTTACTTTACGCCAAATGGCTGAACAGCCGGAGAGTGTTTGATGAAGTCCCCTGATTCTTCGTTGTTATCACGCCCGATGATAGCGGTGATTTGCGCGCAGTTTTTTTCGGCTTTTGGTGATAATGCGCTGCTGTTCGCCACGTTGGCGTTGATTAAGCAATTAGAATACCCAGAATGGAGCCAGCCGGTTTTGCAAATGGCTTTCGTGGTGACCTATGTCATTATGGCGCCGTTTGTTGGCCAAATTGCGGATAACTTCTCCAAAGGGCGGGTGATGATGTTTGCCAACGCCCTCAAGGTGGGTGGTGCGTTGGTAATTTGTTTCGGCTGGGATCCTTTCTTGGGGTATAGCCTGGTGGGGGTGGGCGCGGCCGCCTATTCACCGGCGAAGTATGGCATTCTTAGTCAAATCACCAGCGGTGAAAAACTGGTTAAAGCGAATGGGCTGATGGAAGCCTCCACCATTGCGGCTATTTTGACTGGTTCATTGGCGGGTGGCTATCTGGCTGATTGGCATATTGTGGCCGCGCTGGTGGCTTGTGCCTTGATGTATGGTATTGCGGTGGTGGCTAACTGCTTTATCCCTCGTTTGCCAGCAGTGCATAAAGTCACCTCCTGGCGGCCTTCGGCGATAGGGCGCAGTTTCTTCAACGCCTGTGTGGTGCTGTGGAAAGATGGAATGACGCGTTTTTCGCTGCTTGGTACCAGCCTGTTCTGGGGGGCTGGGATCACCTTGCGTTTACTGTTGGTGATGTGGGTGCCAGTGGTGCTGGGGATTAACGATAATTCCACGGCCCCACAACTCAACGCCATGGTGGCGATAGGAATAGTCGGTGGGGCGGGGGTGGCGGCACGTTTTATTACTTTGGAAAACGTTAAACGTTGTATGCCTGCCGGGATATTGGTCGGGGTGGTAGTGGCGTTATTTGCCATACAAACCCATATATTGAATGCTTATGGTTTGTTACTGCTCATCGGTGTGCTTGGCGGTTTTTTTGTCGTGCCGTTGAATGCGCTGTTGCAGGAACGGGGTAAACAGTCTGTTGGCGCAGGCAATGCGATTGCGGTACAAAACCTGGGTGAAAATACCGCGATGCTGCTGATGCTGGGCCTATATTACTGGATGGTTGAATTAAAAGTGCCAGTAGTGACGATTGGCATTGGTTTTGGCGTGGTATTCGCCCTGGCTATCACGGCACTGTGGGTTGTTCATTTACGCTCTAAAGCCTAGCTTTTATCTGATTTCCGCTAACCAAGCACCGATATCAGGGCACGGAGTACCGTGCCCTGAGTGCTTTACGGCGCAGGGATGGTAAAGCGGCGATGGATCTCTTCCAGTGCCTGCAAGACTTCGTCATTGAGCACCAGATCAAAACTGCCAATATTGGTTTTCAACTGTTCGAGTGAGGTTGCCCCCAATAAGGTGCTGGCGACAAAAGGCTGTTGCCGCACAAAGGCTAAAGCCATTTGTGATGGGTCTAACCCCTGTTTTTTTGCCAGGGCGACATATTCGGCGACGGCCAATTGACTCTGTGGTGAAGTGTAGCGGGTAAAGCGGCTGAACAGGGTATTGCGGGCGCCCGCTGGCTTTGCACCGTTGAGATATTTGCCGGAAAGCGTACCAAAGGCCAAACTGGAATAGGCCAGGAGCTCCACGCCTTCGTGCCGGCTGATTTCTGCCAGACCAATTTCAAAACTGCGGTTCAGCAGACTATAGGGATTTTGGATTGAGACTATCCGTGGCAAATCATGCTTTTCTGCTAACTGCAGATAACGCATCACACCCCATGGTGTTTCGTTAGAGACACCGATATAGCGTATTTTACCGGCACGGACTTGCTCGTTCAGTGCTTCCAGGGTTTCCAACAGCGAAACAGCAACTTTCTCGTCGGTATATTGATAGTTCAGTTTGCCAAAACAATTGGTGGTACGTTGTGGCCAATGTAACTGATAGAGATCGAGATAATCGGTGTTGAGCCTTTTCAGGCTGGCATCCAGTGCGATACGGATATTTTTGCGATCTAACGCCTGCTCAGGGCGGATGCTATTGTCATTACCTCTTACCGGGCCACTCACTTTGCTGGCCAGCACAATTTTATCGCGACTGCCGCGTGCTTTGATCCAATTGCCAATATATTGCTCTGTCAGCCCTTGGGTAGCCGGGCGAGGGGGAACTGGGTACATTTCAGCGGTATCGATCAGGTTGATGCCAGCGGCTAATGCGTAATCCAGTTGGGCGTGGGCATCAGCTTCGCTATTTTGTTCGCCAAAGGTCATGGTGCCCAGCCCCAGCACGCTGACTTCTAAAGAACTGTGGGGAATACGGTGGTATTGCATTAACAGCCTTCCTTCAATGTTAGCACTTCCAGGTGACCTTCTGACGGGAGATACCCGGTGAGGCAGAAGTCAGAGATCCAAAGCCAATAAAACGCCTTGTCTGTATATATCCAAGCCGAGGGAAATAAGATAATAGTCGCTATTACTGAGCAATAGCGGTTAGCGCTTTGATCACCGGCTCAGACCCTAGTACCGATATCACATTATGCAATCAAGCCGCAAGGGTAGGTTAGCGATTAGCGCTTTTTATCTGCAGGATTAAATTGGCCGCTCGCCTAAATAGATGTTCACAATAGTGAGAGCGGTTTGAGCGATGCGGGTTAGCTGATTATGGTGTGCCTGCGTCAGAAGAATTGACATAAATTCAGGGGGAACAAGGTGCTCCCCCCTGGATTAAATTTTAGGCCGAGGGTGCTTTTTTGTTGCGTATCAGATTCAATGCTTCAACCGACATTGAGAAGAACATGGCAAAATAGATATAGCCTTTCGGAATGTGGATTTGCACGCTTTCCAGTATCAAGGTGAAGCCCACCAGGATCAAGAATGAGAGCGCCAGCATTTTCACTGAAGGATGGCGGTTAACAAACTCCCCGATTGGCCGTGCGGCAAACATCATTACCCCGACGGCAATCACTACCGCCGCCATCATAATAAACAGATGGTCAGACAGACCCACGGCGGTGATGACTGAATCCAGGCTGAAAATAATATCCAGTAACATGATTTGCACGATGGCCCCAAAAAAAGAGTGCACCTTGCTGTGCAGTTCTTCATTTGAGCCTTCAATAGTTTCATGAATCTCTTTACTGGCTTTCCAAATCAGGAATAACCCCCCCAGCAGCAAAATCAAATCGCGGGCGGAGATATTGAAATCCATCACCGAGAACAGCGGTTGCGTCAGGCGGATCACCCAAGCTATTGACGCCAACAGTGCCAAGCGCATCAGCATGGCTGCAGCTAAACCAATACGGCGAGCTTTGTTCTGCTGCGCCTTCGGTAATTTGGCTACCACCAAAGAGAGGAAAATAATGTTATCGATACCCAATACAACCTCAAGAATAGTCAGCGTGCCTAACGCTAACCAGGCATTGGGATCCATAATCCATTCAAACATTGCCGCTACATCCTAATAGAAAAACAAACCGGAATTATACGTGGTTCTCGGCAGCTTGGTACTGTTACTTAATACCCCGCTTAATCTTTATCGCCTTTAGGCCATTGTGCGAATCAACATCAGTTAATGGCGAAATGCCTTGCCAGCAGTGCACCGGTGAAGTTTTTCTTAAGATAGAATCCACGGGGCAGTGTCATAATCGGTTGGCCTTGCTCACCTATGGCTTCGGTTAGCGCTTTGCTGTTAGCGGCCTTGGGGCGTAGTTGCAGCACTTCCCCATGGCGCGCGGTGATGCGTTCCACCTGGCCAAGGACGATTAAATCCATCAGTTCTTCCCAATCGCGGCGTAGCATATCCTCTTCTTCCTGCGAGGGCTGCCATAACAATGGTGAGCCGATACGGCGCTGGGATAACGGAATTTGCCGTTCCCCCTCAACGGGTATCCACAGCACTTGTGCCAGTTTGTGGCGCACATGGCTACTTTCCCAAGTGACGCCACTGTTAGCGGTGAGGGGAGCCACACAGACAAACGTGGTTTCCAGTGGCCTACCGGTGCTATCCACAGGGATGGTTTTCAACTCAATGCCGAGTTCAGGGAAATCCTGCTCTGGTTTACTGCCCGCCATCGCCCCCAGACAGCGTTCCAGCAGGGTCCCTACCCAACCCTTATCACGCTTTAAATCCTTAGGGATATTGAGTTGTACACCCACGGCCAACTCACCGAGAGTGAAACCGGCTAACGCTTGCGCTCGTGCGAACAACTGCTGTGCATTTTCCGGTGGTAACGGAGACGAATATGTCATAAATCAAGCCCATGAGTTCTGGTTGAAAAATACACTGTATTTACTCACAGCCAAAATAAGGGTAGTGAGATCGAAAAGAATAATATTAATACTATGATTTATAATCGTTTTTTTTAATTTCCTGGCGGGTGCGAATTTTTTTATTATGGTTTGTTCATCGGTAGCCACCGACAATGAACAGGATCTTACCCCTATTTATCCACAGATTTATGGGATAACCCAGTTTTTTACTGATCACTGGTTTGATTTACAGCCTTGACGCGAGACTTTTTTTGCGAACTTGTCGGTTTTATAGGCCACTCTGGCGGATAAGCTGTGGATAAAATCGAGGGTGCTGTAACTTTCGCCAGAGAAAGAGATAAAAGCGCTAGCGATCGTAAGTTCACCTGACAAATCGTCCTTAATTGTTACTTAACTCATTGTATTTTAATGATATATTTTATTTTGGTGAAGCGCTATTTCTTAGGCTCTACAGAGTTGTACCAGCTTATCCCTTGAGTTTTTCACATACCTATCCACAGAAATAGTGAATAAAATCCGCTTAAAACCCTAAGCTGTGTTTATAACTTGGCCCATATCTGTGAGTTACCTGAATGTTATCCGAAGACATGTGCTGCAAAGCAGTGGTTTACCGCTTGTAGCTTGTGTGAAACAATCAGGTTATCAATACGAATTTATGCTTATCGAGGTAGTCCGGTGATCGATGATGATGGCTACCGCCCGAATGTTGGTATCGTAATCTGTAATCGTCAGGGGCAGGTCTTATGGGCTCGCCGTTACGGTCAGCACTCCTGGCAGTTTCCCCAAGGGGGTATCAATCCTGGGGAAACGCCGGAGCAGGCGATGTTCCGTGAACTGTTCGAAGAAGTAGGGTTGAATAAAAAAGAGGTGCGTATTCTGGCTTCAACCCGTAACTGGTTGCGCTATAAATTGCCAAAACGTTTGGTGCGTTGGGACACAAAGCCGGTTTGTATCGGCCAAAAGCAGAAATGGTTTCTATTGCAGCTCATGGGCAATGACTCTGATATCAATATGCAACGTAGCAGTACACCGGAGTTTGATGGTTGGCGTTGGGTGAACTTCTGGTATCCGGTGCGTCAAGTGGTCTCATTCAAACGGGATGTATACCGTCGGGTAATGAAAGAATTTGCTGTCACTGTGATGCCCATGCAGGAACAGGCAGTACAGCGGCAGGTCCCGATTTATCGCCGAAAGAGAGGTTAATTTAAACGGACTATGCTCACGCGCTTGCGAGAAGTGGTTGAAAAAGTAGCCGCGACGGCCAACCTGACAGAGGCGCTGGACCTTTTGGTCAATGAAACCTGTCTGGCTATGGATACTGAAGTCTGCTCTATTTATTTGGCAGACAGTGACCGTCGCTGTTATTACCTGATGGCCACGCGAGGGTTAAAAATGCCGCGTGGGCGCACCGTCACATTGGCCTTTGATGAAGGGATCGTCGGTCTGGTGGGGCGTAAGGCTGAGCTAATCAATCTGGCGGATGCGCACAGTCATCCGAGCTTCAAATATGTTCCACAGGTCAAAGAAGAGGATTTTCGATCTTTCCTCGGGGTGCCGATTATTCATCGTCGGCAGTTGCTGGGTGTTTTGGTGGTTCAGCAGCGTGAGCTACGCCAATTTGATGAAAGTGAAGAGTCCTTCATGGTTACCCTGGCCATGCAAATGGCCGGGATCCTCTCGCTCTCACAGCTGAATGCTGTTTTTAGTCAATATCGCCAGATCCGCATCCGCGCGTTAGCTGCCTCCCCAGGGGTTGCCGTGGCCGAAGGGTGGCTGGATAGTAGCCAACCTTCCCTCGATCAGGTCTACCAAGCCTCCACGCTGGATGTTGCCAGTGAACGTGAACGCCTGGTACTGGCTCTGGAAGCGGCCGGTGCTGAGTTCCGGCGTTTCAGCAAGCACTTTAACGCCAGCTCGCAAAAAGAGAGCGCGGCTATTTTCGATCTCTATTCTCTCTTGTTGAATGATGTCCGCCTGAAGCGTGAGCTTTTTACAGAAATAGAGACCGGTTCAGTGGCGGAATGGGCGGTAAAACAGGTGATTGAAGCCTTCGCTGCCCAGTTTGCGGCGTTGCAAGATACCTATCTGCGTGAGCGCGCCAGTGATTTGCGTGCACTCGGTCAGCGCTTGCTGTTTCATCTTGATGATAGCACTCAAGGGGCCACCCAGTGGCCAGCGCGTTTTGTGCTGGTGACCGATGAACTGACCGTAACGTTGTTGGCGGAGGTGCCGCAGGATCGTTTGGTAGGTGTGGTGGTGCGTGATGGTGCTGCCAACTCCCATGCGGCAATCCTGGTGCGGGCCATGGGCGTGCCAACGGTGATGGGGGCGGATATCCAACCGGCTTTGTTGGCACAGCGCCTGTTGATTGTCGATGGCTATCGCGGTGAATTGCTGGTCAATCCAGAACCGGTGCTGGTGCAGGAATATCAACGCCTGATCAGCGAAGAGCAGGAACTGAGTAAACTTGCCGAAGATGACGTTGAGCGGCCCGCCCGTTTGAAATCCGGTGAGCGAGTTCAGGTGATGTTGAATGCCGGTCTCTGCCCTGAACATGAACAAATGCTCGGTGGGCGGGTGGATGGTGTCGGTTTATACCGCACTGAACTCCCTTTTATGCTGCAAAGCGGCTTCCCGTCAGAAGAGGAGCAGGTGGCGCAATATCAGGGGATGCTGCAACTTGATCCGCAAAAGCCAGTCACGCTAAGAACATTGGATGTGGGGGCTGATAAACAGCTTTCTTATCTGCCGATTAGCGAAGAGAACCCTTGCCTCGGTTGGCGTGGCATCCGTATTACTCTCGATCAACCAGAAATTTTTCTGATTCAGGTGCGTGCCATGTTGCGTGCCAATGCGAGTACCGGGAATTTGGGGATCTTGCTGCCGATGATCACCAGCCTGGATGAAATTGACGAAGCTAAACGTCTGATTGAACGCGCAGGAAAAGAAGTGGAGGAGATGCTGGGGTATCAAATACCCAAGCCGAGGATCGGCATCATGCTGGAAGTCCCGTCGATGGTCTTCCTGATCCCTCATTTGGCGGCGCGTATTGATTTTATTTCCGTGGGCACCAATGATTTAACGCAGTATCTGTTGGCGGTCGATCGTAATAATACGCGCGTCGCTTCGCTATATGACAGCTTGCACCCGGCGATGTTACAGGTGCTCAAACTGATTATTGAACAAGGGACAGCTGCGGGGCTACAGGTTGGCTTATGCGGTGAACTGGCGGGTGATCCTATGGGAGCCTTGCTGTTGGTGGGCATGGGATACCGTCATTTAAGTATGAATGGTCGCAGTGTGGCACGTATCAAATACTTGCTGCGCCATATTGAATTAGCCGATGCGCAAACTCTGGCTCAGCGGGTATTGAGCGCCCAAGTCACAACCGATGTTCGCCATTTGATCGCGGCTTTTATGGAGCGGCGCGGTGTGGGGGGGTTGATCCGCGGTGGTCGTTGAAGTGAATACTTTACAGAATTTTTCCCGGTCAGCACGCTGAGGCACGGTTAAGGCTATGCTATGATGCGCCCTCTCTGCACAGAGTGCTTTTGAGCATTTTTGTAGTTACCGACCCCAGATGGGGAAGAATAATCGACATATACCCAAAATAATTCGAGTTGCTTGCAGGCGGAAAGCGATGGAAGCCCTAGGCGCATAGCCAACTAGGTGACCTGGGCGAATAACCGCAGCTCACACCCAGGCAGTTTGAATTATTAAGGGGATAACAGACATATTGTGGTGATAGATGAGTAATAACTATCTGGCGTTTCCTGACTTTGATCCGGTCATTTTCTCTATCGGCCCGGTTTCTTTGCACTGGTATGGTTTGATGTACCTGGTTGGCTTTGTGTTTGCCATGTGGCTGGCGGTTCGCCGGGCGAACAAACCAGGGAGTGGCTGGACTAAAGATGAAGTGGAAAACCTGCTGTATGCGGGTTTTGTCGGCGTGTTTGTTGGTGGTCGGGTAGGTTATGTGCTGTTTTATAATTTGCCCCTGTTTCTGGATAACCCCCTTTATCTGTTTAAAGTCTGGGATGGCGGCATGTCGTTCCATGGTGGCCTGATCGGGGTGATCCTGGTGATGTTGTGGTTTGCCCGCCGTACCAAGCGGAGTTTCTTCCAGGTCTCTGATTTTATGGCCCCATTGATTCCGTTTGGTTTAGGAGCGGGCCGCCTGGGGAACTTTATTAACGGTGAGCTTTGGGGGCGTGTGACGACTGACACCCCTTGGGCGATGCTGTTTCCTACCTCGCGCGCAGAAGATATTGCTGTTGCTGCCAGTAATCCTGATTTGCTGCCATTACTGAATCAGTATGGTGTATTGCCACGCCATCCCTCGCAACTGTATGAGTTGGTATTGGAAGGGATCGTACTGTTTATTATTTTGAACTTGTTTATCCGCAAGCCACGCCCGATGGGGGCAGTTTCTGGGCTGTTCCTGATTGGTTATGGCGCATTCCGTATTATTGTTGAAATGTTCCGCCAGCCGGATGCTCAGTTGGGTCTGTTTGACGGCATCATCAGTATGGGGCAGATCCTCTCTGTGCCGATGGTGCTCGCGGGTATTATTATGATGATTTGGGCTTATCGCCGTCGTCCACAGCCACATTTGTCGTGAGGAACCATGCAACAGTATCTGGATTTGATGAACAAAGTGCTCGCCGAGGGCACCCCTAAGGCTGACCGCACCGGCACTGGTACCTTGTCGATTTTCGGCCACCAGATGCGTTTCAACTTGCAGGAAGGTTTCCCGCTGGTGACCACGAAAAAATGTCACTTGCGCTCGATTATTCATGAGCTGTTGTGGTTCTTGAATGGCGATACCAATGTGGCTTACCTGCGTGAAAATAAAGTCACCATCTGGGACGAGTGGGCTGATGAAAATGGTGACCTGGGGCCGGTCTATGGCAAACAGTGGCGAGCCTGGGGTGCTGCCGATGGCCGCCAGATTGACCAGTTGAGCAACGTTTTACAGCAACTGAAGCAGGATCCAGACTCACGGCGGATCATTGTTTCAGCTTGGAATGTGGGCGAGCTGGATCAAATGGCGTTGGCACCTTGCCATGCCTTTTTTCAGTTTTATGTCGCCGATGGCAAACTTTCCTGCCAACTGTACCAGCGTTCTTGCGATGTATTTCTTGGTTTGCCATTCAATATCGCCAGCTATGCGTTGTTAGTGCATATGATGGCACAGCAGTGTGATCTGCAAGTGGGTGATTTCGTCTGGACGGGTGGGGATACGCATCTGTACAACAACCATATGGAACAGACACAGTTGCAATTAACACGTGAACCGCGCCCCTTGCCGCAGTTAGTGATTAAACGCAAACCTGCATCACTGTTTGATTACTGCTTTGATGACTTTGAGATCACCGGTTATGACCCCCATCCGGCGATCAAAGCGCCAGTGGCCATCTGACGTTTAGGGGCACAACCCGTTGTGCTCTCTCCGTTTGTCGAACCTAAGGCTCAGCATTTGCTGAGCCTTAGGTTTTTGTACGGTACTTGAATCGCGACCAGTGAATTGTGCGATGTTGAGCATAACTTTATCTCGCTTGTTGCCGCACAGAAAAAAACTTTGCTCGCCGCTTTCCAATCAACATTATCTCCGCTGTTACCGCTCTGCGGGCCAATTACACTGGCTCCATGAACCAATATCACGCTCACTCTTATCGGCAACATGGCCTGACACTGATTGAATTACTGTTGGTGATCGTGCTGGCGGGGATGTTGACCTCATGGGGCGTTAACCAGTGGCACCATTACCAGCAATTGGTGAGGCTGGAACAGACGGCTTTGCAATTACAGGCATTTTTGATGCGGCTACAGGCTGATGCTAACTGGCATAACCGCAATGCCTTGTTGTGGTTGCAGCCAGGAGATCATTGGTGTGTCGGCAGTGGTACGCCGATGTCCAGTTGCCACGCTCAGATTAACGAGGTATTTACGCCAGAACACTCAGGGGTGGTGTTGCAGGAGTTTACTCAAAAAGAGATGGGGTTTTATGGTGTGCGCAATAACGCCCAAGCCGGGCACCTGGTGTTAGGTAACCCGGTTGGCCGTATACGCCTGGTGTTGTCCGCCAGGGGGCGGATACGCTTATGCAGTGAAGAGGTCGCTATTCGGAGTATTCCCCCATGTCATTAGATCGTATGTCATTAGGCCGTATGTTATTAGACCGCAAGCTATTAGAGCGTGGTTTTACCTTACCGGAGGTCATGCTGGCGATGACGGTGGGTAGCATGATTACGTTGGCGGCAGCCAAAGCCTTACCGATTTTGCGCCAACAAACGGTTAATGTGGGGCATCACTACCGTTTGGATCTGCTATTGCGTCAGTTAGTGTTCACTATTGATAAGGATCTGCGGCGTAGTGGCTTTTGTGCCGGAGAGTGCCAGGGGCGCCCTCTGTTAATCAGTCGCGTGGCGGGGGAGGCACCGGCCAGTTGTGTCATCGTGGCTTATGACCTAAACCTTAACGGGCGTTGGGAAGAGGGCGGAGAGGCGGAATATTTTGGCTACCGCCTGCGCGCTGGGGCTTTGGAAGGGCAACGTGGTGTTAGGCATTGCCAGGGATCCGGCTGGGAGCGTTTACTCGATCCGCAGGAGGTACAAATTGAATCCTTCACTGTTCGCCAGATAACCCGTAGCGGGGGGAAATCTTTTATTCTGCTGGGGTTAACTGGGCGTTCAAGCATACAGGAAACGATACAAAGTCGTTTGGAGTGGGTGGTGAGTATGGAGGCTCAGTGAAGAGACAGAGGCAAAAGGGGGGCAGCACGCTGGTGGCGGTGATGTTACTTCTGGTGATGGGGTTAATGTTGCTCACCGCCCAGCAGCGGCAATTAGACAGTGCATTATTACTGGCGGTTGACCAGCAGCGTTACCTGCGAGCCTATAATCAGGCCGCCTCAGCATTAAGTTGGGGGTTGTCACAGCCATGGCCGCAGAGCGTTTTGCAGAGCAGCAGGTGGTATTGTCTGCCAGTAAACAGCGATGCTTTACAAGCCTGTGCCCGCTACTCCTCCCGCACAGATATTGTGGTGGTGCGTGGTGCTGGAGCGCCGCTGGGTGGCGAACCTTTGTGGTTATACCAACTGGCGACGGAAGTCCAAGATATGGGTAATAGTCGGTTTAAGGCCCAAAAAGGGGGCTGGCTGGATTTTTGCCCAGAGAAGCGAGAGCGCGATTGTGCGGACTGATCGGATAGAGCGGATAGAGCCGGTAGAGAGAGATGGGCAACGGGGTTTTAGCCTGCCTGAAGTGTTGGTTGCCGCGTTGTTGTTCGCGGTGTCACTACTGGGGTTGTTGCAATATCATCAAATTTTGTTGCAAGGCTTTCAACGACAATGGCAATACCGCCATGCCTGGTCGCTGGCACATCAACAATTAGAGATGCTCGATATCGCGACCGATATGCCCGATCCGCTACTCACACTACCACTCAATTGGCATAGCACTGTTGAAAGCCATATCGGGGCAGGCAACTGTCTCAAGCGCACGGTAAAGATTCAAACGGCGCTGCGGCAACAGGTTGAACTTAGCCGGTGGTATTGCAAACCACCGGGCTAAGTCACTCTTAGAGATTAGGGATTAGTATCGCTGGGCGTTGATATTTAGACTTATACCCAAGTTCAATGAAGTTGCAGGTAGGCGACAAGTGAGAGAGACCCTAGGAGCATAGATAACTATGTGACTAGGGCGTACGAGCGTAGTCAACAACCCTGCAGCTTTACTGCTGAAGGGTATATTCGGCATCTGGCTGATTGATGGGAGAGGCCGCCTGGAAGGCGGGCAGTTCTTCACAGGCTTGGTAAATCTGCTGGATAGTCGGCATTTGCTCCAGTGAGCAATTGAAACGTTGCGCATTGAACACTTGTGGTACTAGGCAGCAGTCGGCTAACCCAGGGGTATCGCCATGACAAAAGCGACCGGTTCGAGGATCATCGACGAGCATTTTCTCAATGGCCAGCAAGCCTTGGTTGACCCAATGTCTGTACCAAGTGGTTTTATCATCGGCCGATATGTCGAACTGCTTGGTAAGAAAATTCAATACTCGGAGGTTGTTGAGCGGATGAATATCGCAGGCGATGATCTGGGCAATACTGCGAACTCTGGCGCGGTCCGCAGAGCGAGCGGGTAGCAGCGGCGGTTCGGGATAGACTTCTTCCAGATACTCGATGATAGCCAGAGACTGCGCCAGATGGCCGCCCTCGTTCGTTTCAAGACAGGGCACGGTCCCGAGTGGACTGATCGCGCGATAGCTGATTGAGTTCTGTTGGCCACCGTCTTTCAATAAATGTACTGACTCGGTCTCGTATGGCAGCCCCTTGAGATTGAGGGCGATACGCACCCGGTAGGCGGCCGAACTTCTGAAATAAGAATAGAGTTTCATCGTTTTTATCCAAACAGGGCGGGAACCCTTGTGGATGGATCACCCGCCCTGGATCCTTAGGTGATATCTGGTTGGACTTGCTGTTCAATGGCGCCGAACAGGCTCTGGTTATGCTGGTCAAACATTTCAATTTTTACGCTGTCGCCAAATTTCAGGAAGGGCGTTTTGGGTTTGCCAATTTCAATGGTTTCGTACATTCTGACCTCAGCCAAACAGCAATAACCAACCCCCCCATTGCTAATCGATGAGCCATACAAATCCCCCTGTTTGTTCGAGACGGTTCCTGAGCCAATAATAGAACCCGCTGTCAACTTGCGGGTCTTGGCAGCATGGGCAATCAACTGGGGGAAGTTGAAGGTCATGTCCTGGCCAGCATTGGGATTGCCAAAAAGGCGCTGATTGATATGGACTGTTAGCGGACGATGAACTCGGCCATCATGCCAATCCTCGCCAAGCTCGTCCGGTGTAATGGCCACCGGACTAAAGGCTGATGCTGGTTTTGACTGGA
Organism: Serratia sp. HNCC26DJ244; assembly: GCF_057180565.1. Lineage (NCBI taxonomy): Bacteria > Pseudomonadati > Pseudomonadota > Gammaproteobacteria > Enterobacterales > Yersiniaceae > Serratia > Serratia sp. HNCC26DJ244. Next base: position 20,762 of record NZ_JBXUGO010000015.1, read on the forward strand.
AAAAACCGAAACCCTTGGCCAATTCAGAGGGAATCAGATTGCGTAAGGAAACATCGTTAACCAGCATGAGGAGGCGAATGCTGCTCGCGCTCTGTTCCTGTGTTGCGCCCATGGGGACATCACCGGTGATTACGGCGATTTCGGCTTCGAGGTCAACTCCCCAGTCTTCTGAATTCACAACAATGGGATCCCGTGGTCCGACGAACGAATCGGAGCCCCCCTGATACATCAAGGGGTCAGTCCAGAACTCTGCGGGCAGTTTGGCACCGCGAGCCCGGCGGACCAGTTCGACATGATTGACATAGGCGGAGCCGTCGGCCCACTGGTAAGCACGCGGCAGCGGCGAGTGACAGTGTTCAGGGTCAAAAGTCTCGGCCGTCTGTAATTGCCCGTGATTCATCGCATGGTAAATTTCATGTAGTTTGCCTTCGACGCTATCCCAGTTATCTAGAGCGTCTTGCAACGTATGGGCGATGGCAGGAACCGATTGGCAATGGGTTAGGGCACGATTCACCACCACCAGTACGCCGTTACGATTGCTGCTCTTCAAAGTGGATAATTTCATGTTGTTACTCCAAGTTCGATGACGATGTAGGGTGTTTTTGACGACTCAGCGTGTGACTAGGGTTTGCTTGTGTGGTTTGTTCGAACCGAGCAAACAGCAGGACCAAGACAATGACGACGGACGGTATGGCAACCAGCTGAAACAAGCTGTCCTGGCCCCAGTTCAAACCGATAAGCTGCCCGCCGACCACTGGGCCGATCACTGATCCGATCCGACCGATCCCCAGGCTCCAGCCTACACCAGTGGTTCGTAGCGCCGTCGGGTAGTAGCTGGCTGCCATGGCGTTGATCGCCGGCTGACCACCGACCACGGCAAAACCAGTGATGAAGACCACGGCAAACAACAGGTAAACTGCGCCCACCGAATGGCCGATTAAGGCGATGAACAGGGTGGCTACGGCGAAACACGGCACCAGAACACGCTTGAATCCGACATTGTCTATCAGTTTGCCCATCGCAAGGGTGCCGATGATTCCGCCCAGTTGTAGCGTGGCCCCCACCAATACGGCGCTCTCAAGGCTTAACCCCGCCGTTTGGGCAATGGTTGGTAGCCAATTGGACAGAAAGTAGAGGGCGATCATATTGAGGAAGCTGATTGCCCAGATCGCCAACGTACCGGCCATCCTGCCATCCTGAAAGAGCGCCATAAGGGGAACGCCACGGCTATTTTGTTCGCCAACGACCAAGACCATGTCGTGGGAAATAGGTTGAGCAGGAAAGATTTTCTTGCAGACAACCAGCGTTGAGGCAGAGGTTTTACCTGTAAGCACTTGGAACTGAATGGATTCCGGTAGATAACGGATCATCAGCACGGCGATAAACAGCGGCAAGATACCGCCGAGATAGAAAATTGATTGCCAGCCATAGGTCGGAATCAGTGCGGCCGCGATGGCACCACCGAGCATGGCACCCACCGTGAAGCCACAAGAAATCATCATCATGATAGAAATTCGCTTGCGCTTCGGGCTGAACTCACCGCAAAGCGCCATCGAATTGGGCATGATGGCACCTAGCCCCAGCCCAGTGATAAATCGAATAGCGATCAATTCCTGGAGTGTGCTGGCAAAGGGGGTGACTAACATGCACAAACCAAAAAAGAAGGTGGAAACGATAAGAACGGGGCGTCGCCCAAGTTTGTCGGCAACCATACTGAATAATAACGAGCCGATGAGTAGTCCAAACAGACCGGCACCGAATACTGGCCCGAGAGAGGATTTGTCGATACGCCAGTCGTGAAGTAACGCTGGGGCGACATAGCTCATCGCCTGAACATCGAAGCCATCAAGGACCATACAAATTGCGCAGAGGATAAAAATTCGCCACTGAAACTTGCCGATGGGACTTTCATCAATCAGCCTGACGACATCAATTTTTGCAGTCAAGGTCATGTAATGCCTCCTTGCCACCCTTGAGACGCTTTTAGACAACGCGTCTCTCGACGATTAGCACGTCGCTCTGATGTGGCTTAATGCGGTTAGTCGGTTATATGCCTGGGGGTATTTAGGGCCCTAACACCTAGAACATAATCGGTTACTCCGTATAGCTGCCGTCGTGCATCCAGCGGGCGTGCTGGGGGGCTTGTTTGGTCTGGGACCACTCGTTGAGCATTTCCCACTTAACGTCATCAAGTAACTTCGCCATCTTCGGTGTGCCGATATTGGTCGCCAATTCAAGGCGATGGCCACTGGGGTCGAAGAAGTAAATGGATTTGAAAATGGTGTGGTCAGTGGGGCCGACGACTGAAATACCATCAGCTTCGAGTTTGCTCTTCACCTCCATCAGGACATCAACCGAGTTAACTTCTAAAGCCAGGTGTTGAGTCCAGTTCGGCGTATTCGGATCTCGTCCCATTTCAGGCTTGGTGGGTAATTCGAAGAACGCCAAAATACTGCCGTTGCCTGCATCCAAAAAAATATGCATGTAGGGATCCGGCTCTTTGGTCGAGGGTACCTGATCCTCGGCAATGGCAAGGATGAAGTTCATGCCCAAGTACTTTTGGTACCATTCGACAGTCTCTTTGGCATCCTTACAGCGATAAGCGACATGGTGAATTTTTTTGATTAGTTGCATGGTTAGTCTCCAAATATCAGGTATAGGTCGGCGTTTCAGTATGGGTGACACGCCGTCAGGGTCATCAATACACTCACTACAGCTCCTCGCTATCAGGGTGAGATTCGATGACAGAATGAAAAGTTAAGGGCATGTCAGCGAGCCAGCGTCATGGCAATGCCTTGTCCGCCCCCCTCGCAGAGGGTAACCAGCCCTTTTCTGACGTCACGGCGCTGCATTTCGTAGAGCAATGTCACCAGTGTCCGACAGCCGGATGCGCCAATCGGATGGCCCAGGGCAATGGCTCCGCCGTTGACATTGACCTTCTGGTTATCCCAACCGAGCGCTTGGCCTACCGCCAGTGATTGCGCGGCAAAGGCTTCGTTAGCCTCGATTAAGTCCACTTCATCCAGAGACCAGCCCGCCTGCCGTAGAGCACGCTGGCTGGCACTGACCGGGCCAATCCCCATCAGCGCGGGGTCGACACCGGTGACAACACAGCTGACAATTTGACCTAACACCGGCAAGCCAAGCTGGTGCGCTTTATCACGGCTCATCAGCAAGACTGCAGCCGCGCCGTCGTTCAGCGTAGAGGCATTCCCAGCGGTGACGGTGCCGTTTTCCTGACGAAAAGCCGGGCGTAGTTGTGCCAGTTGTTCGAGCGTGGTGTTGGCGCGAGGTTGTTCATCGCTATCAACGATACGGGTTAACTTCCGACCTTGTTGAGTAGAGATCGGTGTTATCTGTTGGGTGAAAAAGCCTGCTTCGATGGCGGCTGCCGCTTTTTGCTGCGACTGTAGAGCGAAAGCGTCCTGCGCTTGGCGGGTGATCTGGTATTTTTCAGCCAGATTTTCTGCTGTATCCCCCATATGATAATGGTTGAAGGCATCCCATAGCCCATCGGTAATCATGCTATCCCGCATCTGGGTATGGCCGAACCGCAGCCCTTTACGCACACCCTCCAGCAGATAGGGGGCGTTGCTCATGCTTTCCTGCCCCCCGGCGATGACTACCTGCGCGTCACCACAGCGGATCGCCTGAGCAGCCAATTGCACCGCTTTCAACCCGGCACCGCACACTTGGTTTATGGTTGTTGCTGGAATGTCTACGGACATTCCGCTGGCGATGGCTGTCTGGCGAGCGGGGTTTTGTCCGCACCCGGCAGCCAGTACCTGACCGAAAATCAACTCATCAACCTGTGCCGCGGCAAGTGGGTTCTGCTTCAGGAGGCTACGTACCGTGCAGGCACCCAGTTCTACCGCAGAGAGCGAAGCGAGCGCACCACCCAAACTGCCGATCGGTGTTCTTGTTGCACCAACAATCACCACGTCCTTCATGTTTGTTCCTCAGTTGAAACGCATTTCGCGTATATCGTTTGGGATAATCAGCGGGCCGGCGGTTTTGCTGATGATCTCCCCAATGCTCACGCCAGGGGCGTACTCGCGTAAAACGAATGCCCCGTCGGCTATTTCCAGCAGTGCAAGGTCAGTCAGAACCCGACGAATACAACCAACGCCGGTCAGGGGGAGGGTGCAACGAGAGAGCAGTTTTGATTCACCTCCTTTAGCAGCGTGGGTCATCATGACAATGATGTTTTGCGCACCGGCAACAAGATCCATCGCCCCTCCCATGCCCTTCACCATTTTCCCTGGGATCATCCACGAGGCGATGTTGCCCTCAACATCCACCTCAAAGGCCCCCAGAACGGTCAAATCCACATGACCGCCACGGATCATGGCAAACGATTGAGCTGAATCGAAAATCGCCGCACCAGTGCGTGCCGTTACGGTCTGCTTACCGGCGTTAATCATATCGGCATCGATATGCTGTTCATCGGGAAAGCCACCCATACCCAAGAGTCCATTTTCCGACTGGAGCATCACATCTATTCCTTCAGGGATATAGTTCGCCACCAGCGTCGGGATGCCGATTCCCAGGTTGACGTAGTCACCATCACGTAGCTCTTGCGCCACGCGCATAGCCATCTGTTCGCGGTTCAACATGATCAGCTCCCCTCCTGGCGTAACGTGCGTTGTTCAATACGTTTTTCAACATGCCCAAGAATTAGCCTGTCAACGTAGATACCTGGGGTATGAATAGTGGCGGGGGGTAACTCACCCGGCGGAACAATTTCCTCCACTTCGACCACCGTTATCCGGGCGGCTGTCGCCATAAGTGGGTTAAAGTTCTGTGCGGTATGGCGATAAATCACATTGCCGTACCAGTCTGCTTTCCACCCTTTGATCAGCGCAAAATCGCCCACCAGAGATTCTTCCAGGATGTAATGTTGTTTACCGAACTGGCGAACTTCTTTGCCTGTGGCGACGGGTGTGCCATATCCGGTAGCGATATAAAAGGCCGGGATACCGGCACCGCCCGCACGAACTTTTTCTGCCAGTGTTCCCTGCGGTGTCAGCTCCAGCTCCAGCTCACCACTGAGTACCTGTTGTTCAAATAAGGCGTTTTCACCCACATAGGATGCCACTACCTTGCGTACCTGGCGGGTTTCGAGCAGCATGCCGAGGCCAAAATCATCCACACCACAGTTATTCGAGACGATGGTTAAGTTTTGCACCTGGCGCCGCTTGACTTCAGCAATCAGATTTTCAGGTATGCCGCAGAGTCCGAAGCCGCCAGCAAGAACGGTCATCCCGTCTTTCAGCCCGTCCAGTGCCTGCGCATAATTGACGACGCGTTTATCCAATCCAGCCATGTTTATCTCTCCGCTTGACCCATGGCGCTATCATTGATGGGAAACACTGATTTGTTAATTTTGAATTTGTGACTCAATCATTTGTTTTTTTTATTAATAAGATGTTAACTAATTGTTTTTAATTGGTTGGCGGGAAGAAAAATGAGAATGAGCGTCAAACAGCTACGCGCGTTTCTGGCGGTAGCTCACACTCTGAACTTCGCGCATGCCAGCGAACGACTGAATTTGTCACAACCTGCGTTGAGCTTGAGGATTAAAGGGCTGGAAGATGCGCTAGGGGGGCCGCTGCTCCTGCGAAATACCCGTAAGGTTGCCCTGACGCAAGAAGGGGAGGCGTTTTTGTCAATGGCGCGGCAACTGCTTGCTGATTGGGATAATGTCGAAGAAGCCATGTGTCAGAGCTTCACGCTGCAGCGTGGCAAAATTTCGGTTGCGGCGATGCCTTCCTTTGCGGCGAACGTTTTGCCTGAGGTGTTGAGAGCATTCCGTGAGCGCTACGGCGGAATCAATGTCACCGTACATGACATTATCAATGAGCAGGTGGTTGAAATGGTACGTGAAGGACGGGTTGAAATCGGCATCGCCTTTGAACCTGCACCCACTCACAACTTACTGTTTACTCCTCTGGGTATTGACCGCTTTATCGCTATTGTTCCGAAAACCTCTGCCCTTGCCGCGAAAAAGCGTCTTTCATGGGATGAGTTATTGGCACTGGATTTCATTACCTTGCAGCGTCCTTCCGCGGTACGGTTGATGTTGGAAGAGGAGTTAGCCCGAAGCGGGCGCAAACTGGATGTGGCTTTTGAGAGTCACCAACTGGTCACAGTAGGGCGCATGGTGGCGAGCGGGTTGGGTGGCAGTGCCGTGCCAGCCCTATGCCAGGCACAAATGACCGAATTGGGTGCCGTATGTATCCCGCTTGATAACCCAGTGATAGAAAAATGCATCGGCGTGATTCACGCCGGGCATCTGCAACTTTCAAAAGCCGCCTATGCATTGCTGGAAACATTAAAAGGATATTATTAACTTTTTGATAGCTGAACCGCGTCGGCAAGGCTTCCTTTACCTAAATAGCTGCTCGTAATAGTACTACAGGTGGGAGTGAGGCAGGTTAGCCGACCGTTGAGCGCATGGACGCGCGATACGAGCCCCCAGGGAGGGGTATACGGCGTGTCGGCGTTCCTGACCATTCCCACCGACCAAAAGCGTAAAGTGTAGTGGTATTAGGAACACTTATTTTGTATCAATACGGCAGTTAACTATTCTGGTGTGGTCTTTATTCGGCGTTTTTGAAGCAAGGTGCGAATAGTTTCCTGATGTGAGACCATAAGAACCGCTTTGGTGCTTGGGTCGAGGTTTAATATAAGTCACCCGTTGATGTTCCCAAACCGCGAGTTCAAGGGGCGAGGCCATCAAAGTCGAATTTCGCTCGCCAACAAAAAGGGACCACTCAGGTTATTGCCCCTTGCTTAAAGGAGTCTCATGTTTACGGTTTATCATTCCAATCAGTTGGATTTGCTGAAAACGCTTATCAGCGCGTTGATAGCCAGAGAACCCTTGACCGATCCTTTTCAGCAGGAAGTGGTGCTGGTGCAAAGCCCGGGAATGGCTCAGTGGTTGCAGATACAACTGGCACAAGAGTTCGGCATTGCTGCCAATATCGCTTTCCCGCTGCCCGCCACCTTTATTTGGGAGATGTTTACCAAAGTCTTGCCCGGGATCCCCAAAGAGAGCGCCTTTAGCAAAGATGCCATGACCTGGAAGCTGATGTGGTTGCTTCCTGAGATGCTGACACAACCCGCCTTTGCGCCACTGCAACATTACCTGACGGACGACAGCGATAAGCGCAAGATCCACCAGCTTGCTGGGCGGGTTGCTGACTTGTTTGACCAATATCTGGTTTATCGCCCACAGTGGCTGGAAAGCTGGCAGCGCGGGGAAATGGTTGCCGGGTTAGCCGATGCTCAGCTGTGGCAAGCGCCGCTATGGCAGCGGTTGGTGGAATGTACCGCAGAACTGGGGCAGCCGGAATGGCACCGGGCCAATTTATATCGGCGTTTTATCAGCGTATTAGAGAACGCTGCCTCATGCCCGGCTGGGCTGCCGCCACGGGTGTTTATATGCGGCATTTCCGCTTTACCACCGGTTTATCTTGAGGCACTACAAGCCTTGGGCAAACATATTGATATTCACCTGATGTTTACCAACCCTTGCCGCTACTATTGGGGGGATATTCAGGATTATGCTTTTCTGGCTCGTTTACAGAGCCGCAAACGCCGCCACCATCATCATCAGGCGCAAGAGCATCGGTTATTTCGCCAGCCGGAACAGGCCGCCCAGCTATTTGATGCCGAAGGCGCACAACAACTGAGTAATCCGTTGCTGGCCTCTTGGGGGAAGTTAGGGCGCGACCACCTCTATTTATTGGCGCAGATGACCCAAGTGCAGGAAGTGGACGCCTTTGTAGATATTCCGGCGAATGACTTATTGCATGCTATTCAACATGACATGCTGGAGTTAGAAGATTATGCGGTGATCGGTACCACCCCGGAAACCTTGGACCGCAGCGACCATAAACGCCGTCTGGAACCGCAAGATCGCTCAATTAGCCTGCATGTTTGCCACAGTTTGCAGCGTGAAGTAGAAATATTACATGATCAACTGTTGGCGATGTTGTCGCAAGACCCGCAATTAAGCGTGCGGGATATTATTGTGATGGTGGCCGATATCGACAGCTATGCCCCCTATATTCAGGCGGTTTTTGGCAGTGCACCGCCGGGGCGCAATCTCCCCTTTGCCATCTCCGACCGTAAGGCTCGCCATGTACACCCAACATTGCAGGCGTTTATCTCCTTGCTGGATTTACCACAAAGCCGTTTCACTTCCGAGCAAGTGTTGGCATTGCTGGATGTACCGGCGCTGGCGGCGCGTTTCTCGATTCAAGAGTCCGGGCTAACTCTGTTACGTCGCTGGAGTGGTGAAGCCGGTGTTCGTTGGGGGTTGGATGATGATAATGTGCGCCAGTTGAATCTGCCGGTAACCGGGCAGCATACCTGGCGGTTTGGTATTACACGCATGTTGTTGGGGTACGCGATGGACAGCAATGCGGGTTGCTGGCAGGACGTATTGCCCTATGATGAGTCGAGTGGTTTGGTGGCGGAACTGGCGGGGCAATTAGCCGAACTGCTGGCGCAACTTAGCCATTGGCGGCAGCTATTAAGTGAGGAGCGGCCATTGGCAGAATGGTTACAGCTGTGCCAACAGTTGTTAACCGCTTTCTTCCAGCGAGACAGTGAGACCGAAGAAGCACTGACGTTGATTGAAGATCAATGGCAAAAGGTGATCAGCTTAGGGCTGGCAGCGCGCTATGCTGACCCGTTACCGCTGGTACCGTTGCGCGACGAGCTCGCCGCCAGGCTTGATCAACAACGCATCAGCCAACGCTTCCTGGCGGGGCAGATTAATTTTTGCACCCTGATGCCGATGCGCTCCATCCCGTTTAAAGTGGTTTGCCTGCTGGGTATGAATGATGGTGTTTATCCCCGGAGCTTGCCTCCTTTGGGGTTTGACCTGATGGCGCAGCAAAGTCAGCGTGGTGATCGTAGCCGCCGCGATGATGACCGCTATCTGTTTCTGGAGGCGATACTCTCTGCCCAGCAACGGCTCTATATCAGCTTTATTGGCCGTTCGATTCAGGACAATAGTGAACGCTTTCCTTCGGTGCTGGTGACCGAGTTATTGGAATATCTGGAGCAGAGTTATTGCTTACCTGGCGATGAGCAATGTGATGCAGACTGCAGTGCCCAACGGGTGCGTGAACACTTACTTCAACACCATGCGCGTATGCCGTTTGCCGCAGCCAACTTTGTGCCAGGCAGTGAGGAACAGAGCTATGCAGCGGAATGGCTACCTGCCGCGCAGGGCAATGGGGTGGCACATCCTGGTTTTAGCCATCCGTTGCCACAGGAAGCCAAAACGCAGGTGGCTTTTGACGAGTTACTGCGTTTTTACCGCCACCCGATCCGCGCTTTTTTCCAACTGCGGCTCGGGGTTAATTTTATTCTGGAAGAGACCGAATTACCGGAAGAAGAGCCCTTTACCTTAGATAATCTCGAACGTTATCAATTTAACAGTCAATTGTTGAATACGTTGATTGAGGGGGCAGAGAGCACCCCGTTGTATCAACGGCTCCGCGCCTCCGGCAGCTTACCCTATGGCGCTTTTGGTGAGATTTACTGGCAGAAACAGCAGGAAGAACTGAGCGAATTGGCGGAATTGGTGCGCGAACAGCGCCAGGAGAGTAGCAGCCTAGAGTTGGATATCTCGGTGGCGGGGGTACAAATTAGTGGCTGGTTGCATCAAGTTCAAGCGGATGGTCTACTGCGCTGGCGTCCAGCGACACTTAACGCCGTGGATGGTATTTTGTTGTGGCTGGAGCATTTGGCTTATTGTTGTGCTGGGGGAACCGGGGAGAGCCGGATGTATGGCAGTAAAAAATCTGCCTGGCGTTTTGCGGCACTTTCGGTGGAACAAGCCCATGAGCAGTTGGCTGAGTTGCTAACAGGTTACCAGCGTGGGCTTGCTGAACCCTTGATGCTGTTGAATAAAAGTGGCTGGGCATGGCTGAGCCACTGTTATCAGCAAGAAACGCAGCAAATAGATTGGAGTGAAGAAGTTCAAAGCAAAGCCCGCAGTAAGCTGTTGCAAACCTGGCAAGGTGAACAACGAGTGATAGGGGAAGGGGAGAACCCCTATGTACAGCGGGTGTTCCGGCAAATGGACAATGTTTATTTTGAACAAATTATCAGTGAAACCGTGCGTTATCTGTTACCTGTGGCACGGCATAACCTAGGGTAACTTTTTTAGCTTAAAGCGGTCATGGCTAGGGAATTGACGTGATGGCAGAACAATCGAGGTCTATTTTGGTTATGCGCAGACAGTTTGCCCACCTTTTCGGGTTGGTATTTTTGGTGATGTTTTGGTTGCCGTCAGGCTGGGCTGCCCAGGGATGGCAACCGCTGGCAGAAAAGATCAACAAAAGTGATCATGACCCGCGTCAGTATCAGGCGATTACCTTAACCAATGGGATGACGGTGTTACTGGTTTCTGACCCTCAGGCTCCCAAGTCACTGGCGGCTTTGGCACTGCCAATTGGGTCGCTGGATGATCCTGACAGCCAGTTGGGTTTGGCTCATTACCTTGAGCATATGGTGCTGATGGGGTCCAAACATTATCCAGAGCCGGAGAGTCTGGCCGAGTTTTTGAAAAAGCATGGGGGGAGTCATAACGCCAGTACCGCCCCTTATCGCACCGCGTTTTATCTGGAAGTGGAAAACGACGCCTTGGCAGCGGCGGTTGATCGTCTGGCGGATGCCATTGCTGCCCCGATCCTGGATCCTGACAATGCCGACCGTGAGCGTAATGCGGTCAACGCCGAGTTAACCATGGCGCGTTCCCGCGATGGGATGCGTATGGCGCAAGTCGGCGCTGAAACCTTGAATCCGGCACACCCTGCCGCACGTTTTTCTGGCGGTAATCTCGATACCTTGAAGGATAAACCCGGCAGCAAACTGCATGATGAGCTGACGCAATTTTACCAGCGCTACTACTCCGCCAACCTGATGATGGGGGTGTTATACAGCAACCAACCCTTGCCGGAATTAGCGGCACTGGCGGAAAAAAACTTTGGTCGCATAGCCAATCGTCATGCGCAGGTACCCGCCATCACGGTGCCAGCAGCAACGTCTGAACAGAAAGGGATCATCATCCACTATGTTCCGGCACAGCCACGCAAACAGTTGAAAATCGAATTCCGGATTGATAACAACAGTGCGGAATTCCGCAGTAAAACCGATACCTATATCGGCTATCTGATTGGCAATCGAAGTAAAAATACGCTTTCAGACTGGTTACAACGACAAGGGTTAGCGGATGCTATCAATGCCGGTGCCGCCCCGATGGTGGATCGTAACGGCGGTGTGTTCTCCATCAGTGTTTCCCTGACGGACAAAGGGCTGGCACAGCGTGACAAGGTGGTTGCCGCCATCTTCAGTTACCTGCAAATGATGCGCCAGGAAGGGATAAAACAGAGCTATTTTGATGAGATTGCCCGGGTATTAAATATCGATTTCCGCTATCCATCTATTACCCGCAATATGGGGTACATCGAGTGGCTGGTGGATGCGATGCTGCGGGTACCGGTTGAACATGTGCTCGATGCCCCTTTTCTGGCGGATCGTTATGATCCACAAGCGATTGCCGCACGCCTGGAGCAGATGACCCCGCAAAATGCACGAATCTGGTTTATTAGCCCCGATGAACCGCACAACAAACAGGCTTACTTTGTTGAGGCACGTTATCAGGTAGAGAAAATCCCCCAGGATCGTTTTACTCAGTGGCAGCAACTGGGGCAGGGAATTGCGCTTTCATTGCCAGGGTTGAACCCTTATATTCCGGATGACTTTAGCCTGATCAAACCTTCTCATCCGTTTAGCCAACCGGAAATGGTGGTGAATCAACCTGGGTTACGCGCACTGTATATGCCCAGTCGCTATTTTGCTGATGAGCCGAAGGCGGATGTGACGGTGGCATTACGTCACGCCAAAACGATGGATTCTGCACGTCACCAGGTATTGTTCTCGTTGATGGATTACCTGGCGGGCCTGTCGTTGGATCAGTTAAGTTATCAGGCCGCAGTAGGGGGGATCAATTTTTCCACCTCATCAAACAACGGCCTGCTGTTTAATGCGAATGGATTTACTCAGCGGTTACCACGGTTACTCACCGCGCTAATAGAGGGCTATGCCAGCTTTACCCCTACTGAAGAGCAGTTTGAGCAAGCTAAATCCTGGTATTTGGAACAGTTGGATGCTGCCGAAAAGGGCAAAGCTTTTGAGTTGGCGATCCAGCCGGCACAGGTGCTTTCCCGTGTACCTTATGCAGAACGCAGTGAACGGCGTGAAATTGTGCGTTCGCTGACGCTGAAAGAGGTATTGAGTTATCGCGATAGCCTGATGGTTGGGGCAACCCCTGAACTGCTGGTGGTGGGTAATATCAACCAACAACAGGTCGGTGTACTGGCCTCTTCATTACAACATCGCTTGGGCAGTCACGGGGTTGATTGGTGGCATGGCGAAGACGTGGTGGTTGCCAAAAAGCAGTTGGCAAATATGCAGCGCCCGGGTAGCAGCACTGACTCTGCGCTGGCGGCAGTGTATGTGCCAACGGGTTATGATGACATTACCAGCATGGCCTATAGCACTTTGCTGGGGGAGATGATCCAACCCTGGTTCTATAGCCAATTGCGTACCCAAGAACAACTCGGTTATGCGGTATTTGCTTTTGCGATACCGGTTGGTCGCCAGTGGGGCGTGGGTTTTTTGTTGCAGAGCAATAATCAGCAGCCCGCCTATCTCTACCAGCGTTATCAAGACTTCTATCCGAAAGCAGAAAAGCGTTTGCGCGAGATGAAAGCGGCTGATTTTGAGCAGTATAAGCAGGCGATGATCAATCAACTGGAGCAACGTCCACAGACATTAAGTGAAGAGGCGGGGCGTTTTAGCAACGATTTTGACCGGGGTAATTTTGCTTTTGATACCCGCCAAAAACTGATTGCGCAAATCAGGCTGTTGACCCCGGTCAAGCTGGCAGATTTCTTCCATCAGGCGGTCATTTCCCCCCATGGGTTGGCACTTTTGTCGCAGGTGAGTGGCAGCAGCCAGCAGAAAGCGGATTTTGCCACCCCCGGTAAAGATTGGGTGACCTATGACAATGCCTCCTCGTTACAGCAAACACTGCCACGTCAGGTGGTGACGCCATGATGAAAGCGGTTCCTCAGCGGCTTGATCCACTTAGGTTGCCACTGTTTGGTGAGCGCCTGATTGAAGCCTCCGCAGGGACGGGTAAAACCTTCACCATTGGCGTGTTGTATTTGCGTCTACTGCTGGGGTTAGGAGCGTCAGCGGCGTTCCCTCGCCCCTTGATGGTAGAAGAGATCCTGGTGGTGACCTTTACCGAGGCGGCAACTGAGGAGCTGCGCGGGCGTATTCGCAGTAATATCCACGCGTTACGTGTGGCTTGTGTTCGTGGGCAGAGTCAAGATCCCATATTGGCCGCCTTGATGGCAGAACTGGATGATTTGGCAGCGGCCGCCGCGCAATTGCTGGCGGCAGAACGCCAAATGGATGAAGCGGCAATCTACACCATCCACGGTTTTTGCCAGCGAATGCTCACTTACCATGCATTTGAATCCGGCATTCTGTTTGAACAAACCCTGATACAAGATGAGTTGCCGTTACGCCGTCAGGCCTGTGCCGATTTCTGGCGGCGACACTGCTATCCGTTACCGCTGAATGTGGCGCGTGCTGTTAGCCAGGAGTGGAGTGGCCCGGAAGCACTGCTTAGTGACCTGACCAGTTATCTGCATGGCGAGGCACCCACCTTACGCCAGCCCCCGCGGGATGACGAAACCCTGTTGATGCGCCACGAACAGGTCGTCGCGCGTATTGATGCCCTTAAAGCACAATGGCGTGCGGTATCAGCGGAACTGGAGGCCTTGATCAGCCAATCTGGCGTCGACAAGCGTAGCTATAGCAGTAAACACCTGCCTAACTGGCTCAATAAGGTGGGGGAATGGGCTGGGCAGGAAACGCAGGATTATCAGTTACCCAAAGAGTTGGACAAGTTCCGCCAATCCGTCTTGTTGGAGAAAACCAAAAAAGGGGAAGCCCCACGCCATAGTCTGTTTGTCGCCATTGATGAACTGTTTTCTCAACCACTGACCCTCCGTGACCTGGTTATGGCGCGGGCGTTGAGTGAGATACGCATCTCTGTGCAACAGGAAAAGAGCCAACGTGCCGAATTGGGGTTTGATGACCTGCTTAGCAGATTGGATGGCGCATTACACAGCAGCGGTGGGGAACAACTGGCTTCGGCTATCCGCCAGCGTTACCCGCTGGCGATGATTGATGAGTTTCAGGATACTGACCCGCAGCAATACCGTATCTTCCAAAAACTTTATGTCGGCCAACCAGAGTGTGGCCTGTTGCTGATTGGTGACCCCAAACAGGCGATTTATGCTTTTCGTGGCGCGGATATCTTTACCTATATGCGAGCGCGTTCAGAGGTGATGGCTCACTATACGCTGGAGACTAACTGGCGTTCATCACCAGCGATGGTGGGTAGCGTGAACGCGCTATTTAGCCAAGTGGAAAAGCCATTTCTGTTTGAGCAAATCCCGTTTATCAAGGTGGCGGCAGCTGCAAAAAATCAAGGGTTGGCCTTCGAGCTATGTGGCAAATCACAACCGGCCATGCAGTTCTGGTTGCAGCCAGGGGAAGGGGTCGGCGTCAGTGATTATCAGCAATTAATGGCGCGGCAATGTGCAGCGCAGGTTCGTGACTGGCTGAGTGCGGGTCAGGGCGGGGAAGCCTGGTTGGCGGACGGGGAACAGCGGCGTTCAGTTCAGGCGTCAGATATTACCATTTTGGTGCGTAGCCGCGCGGAAGCGGCGTTGATACGTGATGCGCTCAGTGCGCTGGCGATTCCTTCGGTTTACCTTTCCAGCCGTGACAGTGTTTTTGATACTGTAGAAGCGAAAGATTTACTGTGGTTACTGCAGGCGGTATTGGCTCCGGAACAGGAGTGGACATTACGTAGTGCCATGGCGAGCAGTTTGCTGGGGCTGGATGCGCTGACGCTGGACCAGTTGAATCGCGATGAGCGCGCCTGGGATGCCTTGGTTAATGAGTTTGATGCATACCGCACTTGCTGGTTGCAGCGGGGTGTTTTGCCCATGTTGCGTCAGGTGATGGTCAAGCGGCATTTAGCTGAGGATCTGCTGGCCAGTCTGGGCGGTGAACGTCGTTTGACCGATATTATGCACTTAGGCGAGTTATTGCAGGAAGCCTCGACGCAACTTGAAGGGGAACATGCCCTGGTACGCTGGTTGGCGCAGCAAATTGCTCAGCCCAACCAGCAGATGGATAACCAACAATTGCGGCTAGAGAGTGATCGGCATTTAGTTCAGGTGATGACTATCCATAAATCCAAAGGGTTGGAGTTCAATCTGGTGTGGCTGCCTTTTGTCGCCCATGCTCGCCAGCAACAACAAGGGCTATACCATGACCGCCAAACGTTTCAGGCGTTGCTGGACCTTAACGCCAATGAAGAGAGTCAGGCCTGGGCAGAAGAAGAACGTCTGGCCGAAGACTTGCGGTTACTGTATGTGGCGCTAACCCGTTCGGTTTATCACTGTAGCATCGGTCTCGCCCCACTCTTTCTGGGGATGCGTAAGAAACAAGGTGAGACGGATTTGCACCGTAGCGCCCTGGGTTATCTGTTACAGGCTGGGCAAGCGGGTGATGCCGACTACCTTAAAGCCTGTTTACAGCAGTTGTCAGCCAAGGAGATGGCCTTTGCATGGGTGGATACGCCAGATGAACATCTCTGGCAGCCACAACAGACTACGGTCACTGAGTTAGTCGCCAGGCAGTTCTCACGGCAATATCAAGATTCATGGCGTGTCACCAGCTATACCGGGTTGCAGCAGCATGGTTCGAGTCGCGTACTGGAGTTGTTACCGCGCCTGGATATTGAGGCTATTGGCGAGCAATCGGTAGAGAGTGTCACCACCCTGACCCCCCATACTTTTCCACGCGGCGCAGCACCCGGGACGTTTCTGCATAGTTTGTTTGAAGAATGGGATTTCACTCAACCGTTAGATCAAGCGTGGTTGCTGGAACAAGTGCAGAAACAGGGCGTAGAGCCGCATTGGTTACCGGTTTTGTATCACTGGATGCAAACGGTGCTCAATACGCCGCTTAATCACAGCGGGGTGATGCTTTCAGCGCTACCTGCTGGGGCCCGGCAGGCGGAGTTACAGTTTTATTTGCCGATTAATCGGCTGTTGCAGGCGAGCGAGTTGGATAAGCTGATAAAACGCTATGATGCGCTGTCTGCCCATTGCCCGGAACTCAATTTCCAACAGGTGCAAGGGATGCTGAAAGGCTTTATTGATTTGGTGTTCTGCTGGCAAGGGAAATACTACTTGCTGGATTACAAATCCAACTGGTTGGGCGATAACAGCGGCGCTTATACCCAGCAAGCCATGGAGCAGGCGATGGTTCAACACCGCTACGACCTGCAATATCAACTCTATACCTTGGCGCTGCATCGTTATTTGCGCCATCGTCTGGTGGATTACGATTATGAGCACCATTTCGGCGGGGTGATTTATCTATTTCTACGCGGCGTGGATAGCGAACAGGTTGGCAACGGTATCTTTACTTGCCGCCCGCCACTGGCGTTAGTCGAAGGGATGGATCGCCTGTTTAGTGGTGAACCCCTGGCCCTTGAGGTGGAGCAATGATCAATATCCTGAATCAGGCATTGGCGTTGGGGGTGTTGCGCCCGTTAGATGTGCAATTTGCCCAGGTGGTGGCCAGCGAAGATCAACCCGCACTGCTGCTGGCTGCCGCTTGCTTGAGTGCAGATGCCGGGGCAGGGCATGTCTGTTTGTTGCTCGAGCAACTGTTACCGGAAAATTTGTTCCATGGCCGTCAACCTGAGTTGGCATTGGCTGCCTGGCAAGCCTGTGGGCAACCGGATCTGGCTGGTTGGCAACAGTGCTTACTGGCAACGCCGGCAGTGAGTGATGGTAGTGCTGCGACCCCCATGGTGCTGCAACAACAACGGCTCTATTTGCAACGTATGTGGCAAAACGAGGGTGAGGTGGCGGCCTTTATCGGCAGTGAGAGTTCACCTCTGTTGATGGAGGAAGCGCCACTGCGCACCATCCTCGATCAACTGTTTGGCGAGACAACCGCTGAACCTGATTGGCAAAAAATTGCCGCAGCCGTTGCGGTGACACGGCGTATTGCGGTGATCTCTGGTGGACCAGGCACGGGGAAAACCACCACCGTCGCTAAATTGTTGGCGGCATTGGTCCAGTTGAACCACAGTGAGCACTTACGTATCCAGCTTGCGGCCCCGACGGGCAAAGCAGCGGCGCGCCTGACGGAGTCCTTAGGCCGTGCCAGTCAGCAGTTAAATTTAACCACGGAGCAGCGGGCATTATTCCCGACAGAGGCAGCAACGTTACACCGTTTGCTTGGCGCTCAGCCAAACAGCCAGCGGATGCGTTACCACCGGGGTAACCCACTGCATCTGGATGTATTGGTGGTGGATGAAGCCTCAATGGTGGACTTACCGATGATGGCGCGTTTAATTGCTGCTTTACCCGCTAATGCGCGGGTGATTTTCCTGGGGGATCGTGATCAGTTAGCGTCTGTAGAGGCGGGGGCGGTGCTGGGGGATATCTGTCAATTTGCCGAGCAGGGTTATAGTGAGAGTCGAGCTGAACAGTTGACGCGCTTGACCGGGTGCTCAATACCCCGGCAATGGGTGGGGGACGGGCCCTTGGTGCGTGATAGCCTGTGCTTACTGCGTAAGAGTTATCGGTTTGACGCCAACTCCGGTATTGGGCAGTTAGCGTTGGCGGTGAATGCCGGTGAGGCTAAGCGTGCTATGGCGGTGCTAAATAGCGGCTACGCCGATGTGTCTGCCTATCCATTGGTTGAAACTGAAGATTATCAACAGTTACTGGATACCTGTGTTGATGGTTATGGTGCTTATCTACGGCTGGTGGCTACCGGCGCCGGGGCTGCCACCATCCTGACCGCGTTCGGTGACTTTCAACTCTTGTGCGCGCTGAGAGACGGGCCATTTGGCGTTGCTGGGTTGAATCAACGTATTGAAAGCGGCTTGCAGCGAGTGGGGTTGATCCAGCGTAATGCGGCGGCAGGGCGTTGGTACCCAGGGCGTCCGGTGATGATTAGCCGAAACGATAGTGCCTTGGGCTTATTCAATGGCGATATTGGTATCGCTTTGCCCGATGAAGAAGGCAACCTGCGGGTTTATTTCCCATTACCGGATGGTTCAATTAAATCGGTGCAACCGAGCCGCTTGCCAGAGCACGAAACCGCCTATGCCATGACGGTACATAAATCCCAAGGCTCAGAGTTTGAACATACGGTACTGGTGTTACCCCCTGACTTTCTGCCGCTACTCACTCGCGAACTGCTGTATACCGCAATTACCCGTGCTCGTAAGCAGCTCTCGCTTTATGTTACCGATAAGGTGCTGATGGGGGCGATTCGCACTCCAACACAGCGCCGTAGTGGTTTGGCCGAACGGCTGCAATTGATGAGCAGTCCGTGATTTTGGTTAATGGTGAATTTGTTTGGATAAATTGCTTAGGAACCTGAGGGATCCCCATATATTTTCTGTCAACATTCTGTATTGAGACAAATTTAAGGTATAAAATTCAATATATTGTATTTTTGTGACAAATTTCGGTCGCCTTATGTTTTCCATACTATGAACTGATTGCGCCTGCGACCGAATCAGGGGCCAAAGGCGTGGCCCCTGATAACCCGCGCCTTTGCCAACTCAGGCGGTCGCTACGCGACAATTACTCGGCCCGTCCCTGGGCCTCGCCCCTGCAGCTTGAATGATGACGAGTATAAACAGTCAGAGATTCGCCAACAGGATTTTTGAGCGACGTTGGTAGTTGTACAACGCCTGTTTTTTCATCGGCAATACGTCTACTTCCGCCGGGGTGAAGCCCCGTTCCTGGAACCAGTGAATGCTGCGGGTCGTGAGCACAAACAGTTTCTGCAGCCCCATTTGACGCGCCTGGCTTTCTACCCGTTGCAGCAGCATTTCACCGCGTGATGAACTGCGGTAATCCGGGTGTACCGCAACACAGGCCATTTCACCGATCTTCTCTTCCGGGAAGGGGTAGAGTGCCGCACAGGCAATGGTCAGGTTATCCCGCTCGATAATGGTAAATTTGTCGATTTCCATCTCAAGTTGTTCCCGCGAGCGGCGTACCAGGATCCCTTGCTGCTCCAGTGGGCGGATAAGCTCCAGTATGCCGCCAATATCATTGATGGTCGCATTGCGTACCTGTTCGGCACTCTCCATCACTATCTGGGTGCCGATGCCATCCCGTGAGAATAGCTCTTGTAGCAAGGCTCCATCTTCCTGGTAGCTGATCAAATGGCAACGGCGTACACCGCTACTGCAGGCTTTGACTGCACCGCGCAGGAAACGTACCGTACCGGAGTAGTAATCGCCAGACTCTTCCAGTTGTTCAATGCGTTTTTGCGCATCGTTAGGGAACAATTCGGAGATAATATTCCCTTGCTTATCCGTCACCCCTTGTGAAGAGCAAAAGCCGATCATTTTTTCCGCCTGCAATTTGATCGCCAACTGTGTAGCGACTTCTTCGGAGGTCAGGTTAAAACTTTCGCCAGTGACTGATACCGCGACAGGGCCAATCAAGACAATGGCGTTGCTGTCTAACTGACGGTGGATGGCTTCCTGGTCAATGCGGCGGATACGGCCACTGTGGCAGTAATCTACGCCATCATCCACCCCCAACGGTTGGGCAATGACAAAGTTACCGCTGACGACATTGATATGCGCCCCTTGCAATGGGGTATTGTTGAGGCTCATTGAGAGCCGTGCCGTGATATCCAGTTGTAACAAGCCAGCAGCCTGTTTCACCAACTCTAAGGCTTGAGCGTCAGTCACACGGACATGTTTATGATAAATGGGCTCACAATGATGTAGGGCCAGATTGCTATCGATTTGTGGGCGTGCGCCATAGACCACCACCAGACGGATCCCCAAACTATGTAATAACCCAATATCATTGACGATACTGGTGAAGTTTTCATGCTCAATGGCTTCCCCACCGAGCATGATGACAAACGTTTTGCCACGGTGAGCGTTGATATAGGGAACTGAGTGACGGAATCCTTGGACCAGCTCTGTGCTACGTTCCTTCACGGCAAAACCTCTTTGCATATTTATACGGTATTTTTGTATTTTTATTCTTTTATGGCGTAAATGGCAAGAGGGAAATAATCTGAAACTGCCCGTTAGGTGAGTGATCTGGCGGTTGTTATTCAGGTTTTGGCGCATGTCTTTGCTTTACCTGCTTGAGAATAACGCGAATTATTCACCACAATAGATGAGTAAATTGAAAACCATTAAAGATGACAGGGTTGTCGAGATTAGTTAAAGTTTTGCAATTATGCTTGTTTTTCTATCGGTTATAGCAAATTTTATACGGGTTATAGATAAAAACCCTGTAGCTTGAAGAGTGACGGGTAAAAATTTTTACTATTGCTGGAGCCACATGCCTAACGCTAACCACCATCAGACTCGTCGTCGTCTTTTACAAGGAGTAGCCGCAACTTGGTTGCTGAGTGTGAGCCGCGTTGGCTTCGCTGCTGCTGCTTCGGTGATTGCGGTCCGCATCTGGCCCTCCTCGACCTATACCCGGGTAACGCTGGAATCTAATATTCCATTGAAGTATCAGCAGTTTGCATTGGCTAATCCAGAGCGAATCGTCATTGACGTGGAAGGGGTGCATCTTAACTCGGTGCTTAAAGGTATCGCCGGGCAGGTACGCAAGGAAGACCCTTATTTGAAACAGGTGCGAGTGGGTCAGTTCGATAAAGATACCGTCAGATTGGTACTAGAACTCAAGCAACGTGTAAGTTCACACCTGTTTACCCTGTCACCGGTTGCTGAGTATCGTAACCGCCTGGTTATGGATCTCTATCCTGCTAAAGCAAGCAGCGGTGAAGAGTACGACCCGTTGCTGGCATTACTGGAGGATTATAATAAAGGCGATGTGGAACGCACATTACCCGCCCCGGCACAAACCCCAGCGGTGGGTAAGGCAGGGCGTGACAGGCCTATTGTGATCATGCTGGATCCTGGTCACGGTGGAGAAGATCCTGGTGCTATTGGTAGAAATAAAACCCGCGAAAAAGACATTGTGTTGCAAATTGCCCGCCGGTTGAGCGCGCTGATCAAGCGTGAACCCAATATGCAAGTCTTTATGACACGCAATGAAGATGTGTTTATTCCATTGAAAGTGCGTGTGGCGAAAGCACGCAAGCAACGGGCAGATCTGTTTGTTTCGATCCATGCTGATGCTTTTTCCAACCATAGCGCTCGGGGATCTTCCGTTTTTGCCCTATCCACCAAAGGCGCTACCAGTAATACCGCCAAGTTTCTGGCACAAACACAGAACGCCGCCGATGATATTGGTGGGGTAAGCAAAAGTGGTGATCGCTATCTTGATCACACCATGTTTGATCTACTGCAGACGGCGACCATCAATGACAGCCTGAAATTTGGCCGGGAAGTGCTGACTCGTATGGGGAAAATTAACCGTTTGCACAAGAACCGGGTCGATCAGGCGGGGTTTGCTGTGCTCAAAGCACCGGATATTCCTTCCATTCTGGTGGAAACGGCATTTATCAGTAACCCGGAAGAGGAGCGTAAACTGCGCACCAGTCAGTTTCAGCAGCAGATAGCCCAATCTATTTTGGCCGGAATCAAAGCCTATTTTGCCAATGGTGGCGCGCAGGCACGTGGTTGAGTATCAAGGGGGAAGATAAATGATAGACACAAAAAAAACACCCGTTAAGGTGCTTGCTTGTACCACTCAAGATTGGTTGCGGAGGCCGGATTTGAACCGACGACCTTCGGGTTATGAGCCCGACGAGCTACCAGGCTGCTCCACCCCGCGTCCGTCTTGATGCTGATATTATCACTACAACATTACTATGGTTAACAACAAGTTGTTAGACAGTAAGTTGGTTGCGGAGGCCGGATTTGAACCGACGACCTTCGGGTTATGAGCCCGACGAGCTACCAGGCTGCTCCACCCCGCGTCCGTATAATACCTGTTTTTTCATCGAATCCAATCTTTTATCTGTAATTATTACCACAGTATTGATTGGTTGCGGAGGCCGGATTTGAACCGACGACCTTCGGGTTATGAGCCCGACGAGCTACCAGGCTGCTCCACCCCGCGTCCGATGGATGCGCACTATACTCTCCGCACACTTTGTTGCAAACTCTTTTTACAGATAATTCATCGAAAGCTATCTTTGTGCTGAATTAGTCCACAAATTGTCTTTTTTTTCGCCATTAACATTTGGCGGGAAATTTTTAGCGCGAGAGATTCCTTTATTAATAGCTGTTTGTTATCGTTCAGCCAGTTTTTCGGTGTGTTGCACGTCGCGGCGTAGTGATTAGCCAGTCTGCCGCGAAGCAAGCTCCAGAGGGAGCTAGGGCCGCCAACCGCGCTACACGAGAATGGTGACGGGTAGAAAGCAGATCAGTCTGAGAGAGCGAATATAATGAAAGAACGTTGGTGTAAGTACCTGCTGGGTGGGTTAGTGATTGCAGCACTGGCTGGTTGTTCGTCAAAGCCAACTGATCGTGGGCAACAGTATAAAGATGGCCATCTGGATCAATCGCTAGAGCTAGAGAGCCAGCCTAATGCCAGGGGGGTGCCGATCAACGGTAATGATTACTCTGTGCAACTGACAAAGATTCAATCTTCGGCCCCTTCGCTGTTTACCCGTAATAACGCGACCTATCAAGCGGTACAAAACTGGATGGCGGCGGGGGCGGACCCGAAAAAACTGAATCAATTTGGTTTGAACGCCTATCAGATGGGAGGCGTCGATAACTATGGTAACGTGCAGTTTACCGGTTATTATACCCCGGTGGTGCAGGCACGCCGTACCCAGCAAGGGGAGTTTCGTTATCCGTTATATCGTATGCCATCCAACGGTAAACGCCGGTTGCCTGATCGTGCAGCGATCTACTCCGGTGCCCTTGATCCTCGTTATATCATCGCTTACAGCAACTCGCTGATGGATAACTTTATGATGGAGGTTCAGGGCAGCGGTTATGTTGATTTTGGCGATGGTCAACCATTAGTATTCTTTGGTTATTCCGGTAAAAATGGTCATGCTTATCGTAGCATTGGTAAGGTGTTGATTGACCGTGGGGAGGTGGCCAAAGCCGATATGTCGATGCAGGCCATTCGTCAGTGGGCCGATGCACACAGTGAAGCGGAAGTACGTCAACTTTTAGAGCAGAACCCATCATTCGTCTTTTTCCACCCCGAGGTGTTTGCACCGGTGAGAGGCGCGAGTGCCGTCCCCTTGGTGGCCAAAGCCTCTGTCGCTTCTGACCGTTCGTTGATCCCGGCTGGGACAACACTGTTGGCAGAAGTGCCGTTACTGGACAATAAAGGGAAATTCACCGGGAAATATGAAATGCGCTTGATGGTCGCTCTGGATGTCGGTGGCGCTATTAAAGGGCAGCACTTTGATATGTATCAGGGGATTGGCCCAGAAGCGGGGCATTCCGCGGGTTACTACAACCACTATGGTCGCGTATGGGTGTTGAAAGGTACTGACGGTGGTGCTGCGCAATTCAATGCTTACCAGCCTACCACGGCATCGAGCTCGAACGGTTCCTCGTTAATTACCCGCTGAAGTAGCGGTAGTATTGCTTTTGACCCGCCAGGGCCGGATTTCCCGGCCCTGGCTATTTTGAGATATTAAGGTAATAAAACCCAATGACTACACCCTATTCAGCCGCCTATTTGCAGCGTTTTGGCGGCATAGCCCGTTTATATGGTCAATCTGCCCTTGCCCTGTTTGCACAGGCTCATATCTGTGTAATCGGTATCGGTGGGGTCGGTTCATGGGCAGCAGAAGCGCTGGCAAGAACGGGTATCGGTGCCATTACCTTGATCGATATGGACGATGTTTGTGTCACCAATACCAACCGTCAGATCCACGCTTTGCGTCAGCATGTTGGGCAGTCAAAAACTGAGGTGATGGCGCAGCGCATTCTGGCCATCAATCCGGAATGTCGGGTGACTTGCATAGATGATTTCATTACACCCGATAATGTGGCGCAACTGTTGAATCATAATTTCAGCTATGTCATTGATGCGATTGACAGTGTGCGACCCAAAGCTGCGTTACTGGCCTATTGCCGCCGTTTCAAAATACCGGTTGTGACCACCGGGGGAGCAGGGGGGCAGATTGATCCAACACGCATCGAAGTCACTGATTTAGCCAAAACTATTCAGGATCCGCTGGCGGCCAAGCTGCGTGAAAGATTGAAAAGTGACTTTAATGTGGTGAAAAACAGTAAAGGGAAGCTGGGGATTGATTGTGTCTTTTCCAGTGAACCGTTGGTTTACCCACAGCCAGATGGTTCTGTGTGCCCTTCGCGCAGTAGTGCCACCGGGCCAAAACGCATGGATTGCAACGCAGGTTTTGGCGCAGCAACCATGGTTACCGCTACCTTTGGCTTTGTTGCCACCTCCCATGCCTTGAAGAAGATGCTGGCAAAAGCGGCGCGTCAGGCACCGTCCGTAGAAATATAGCCCGTAGCGATGGTGTTTACTCTGGCGGCCAAAGCTGCCAGGCCGCTGGCACGAGTGGCACTGAGTTGGTCACGTAGTGACAGCTGGTCAAACAAACTAAGTGGGTCGCAGGCTAATAGCTGTTGTGGCGTTTTGCCCTCCACTGTAGTGAGTAAGATTGCCAGTAGACCACGGACAATACGGCCTTCACTGTCACCATAGAAATGCAATGTGCCATCTGCCAGTAATTGGTGCCCTAACCAGACGCGATTTTCACAACCACTCAGTTCAATATCCGCTTGTCGCAGCCCTTCAGCCAACGGTGGCAGTTGCTTTGCGAGCAGGATCAATTGGCGATAACGATCTTCCCACAGTTTCAAGGTGCTGAATTTTTCTATCAGTGCTTGGGCGGTAATGTCACGACCAAAGGGATGAGCGGTTAGCATGGGCTCTCTCATAGTTGGGTATAGAATTGGCAATCTTATTCTGCCAACAGTGCGACGGCATTGGTCAATGCTTGTATCAGGGCATCAACATCCTGCGGGGTATTGTAAGGTGCAAATGAGGCTCTCAGTGTTCCATTGATACCTAATGCCGCCATCAGCGGCTGGGCACAATGTTGACCTGCACGCACGGCGATACCTTGTTCGGCCAATAAAGTGACGATATCACTGTGGTGGATCCCGCTGATATCAAATGCCAGCAGGCTGGAGCCGGAGCAGCGGAAACTACGGAACCCAGGTAACGCCTGTAGCCGTTGTTCAGCACTTTGTGCTAAAGCACAACTATATTGTTCAGCGCCAACACGATCCTGCGTATCAAGCCAGTCAAGTGCCGCGCCCAGCCCGAGGACTCCCGCAATATTGGGGGTGCCAGCCTCAAAACAGTGTGGTGGTTTCTGTGGTGAGAAACCAGTGAATGAAGCGTGGGTCAGCATTTTCCCCCCGCCTTGCCAGGGTTTCATTTGTGCCAGCAGGGCGCTTTTGCCATATAACGCACCAATGCCCGTGGGGCCATACAATTTATGGCCTGAGAAGGCGTAGAAGTCGATATCCAACTGTTGTACATCGGTAGGACCATGCACAATGCCTTGTGCACCATCGACCATCACCACTGCGTTAACCGCATGAGCCAACTTGATGGCCAAAGCCAGGTCTGGGCAGCCACCCGTCACATTGGACATTTGCCCCAGCGCCAGAATGCGGGTTTTCTCACTCAGCAGGTGGGGTAATTGCGTTAAATCGGGGAGACGATCTTTCCCCAGGGGGAGTTTCACTACCTGAGCACCGGTTTGCTCCGCCACCATCAGCCATGGGATCAAATTAGCATGATGCTCTGCTTCACTGACCAGGATCTGGTCACCGGCTTGCAAACGCGGACGGGCATAACTCTGTGCAACCAGATTGATCGCTTCGGTTGTCCCGCGTACCCAGACAATATCGTCTGCGCTAGGGGCGTTAACCAGCGTTGCCACTTGTTGACGCACATGTTCAAACCGCAAGGTCAGGTCCTGTGCCGCTCGGTGCTGGCTGCGGTGCACTGTGGCTGCATCTTCACTGTAGAACTGCTGTGTCGTATCAACGACGGCCTGTGGCTTCAGCGCGGTAGCAGCACTGTCGAGGTAAATTCCCGCCTGTTTGATGGCAGGAAATTGGCTGCGGAAAAGGATGGGATCGAAAGGCTTCATAAATGGGTCATCGCTGCTTCACCAAAAAAGGATCCTGACCTATTTTTTCCGTTGAGACAAGTTCTCTGATAGCGCTATTGATGCCAATTGAGGGGGGTTACAGGTAAAAAAAAGCACCGCTAAAGTGGCGGTGCTACATAAATCACTATGGACAGACAGGGTTAATGTACAGAAGTGAAAATAGTAAATAATGACCATATCCGGGATACCGGACAAATTGCAAACACAACATCACCACCACAGAGCCAAAAGTTCATCGGTGTCCTCGACACCCAATTCCTTTCCGTTCCGGCTCGGTAAGTGCAGCTACTATAGGTATTTACTGGCCCCGGCTCAATGGACAATTTATAATGTCTCGGATTAAAAAAACTAATGGCAATGACTGCGTTATACTCCTCATCATTTTGGGGATTATGGCTTGAATGGCAACGGGATAACCATACCTCTTATACTTCAAGTTGCTTGGGTGTTGGCTGTGCTACGAGGTCCATCCGTGGACCTCGCCCCTTACGGGGCCGCCGCTAGCGGCGTTCAAATCTGCTCCAGGCAGATTTGTCGTTCACCCCAGTCACATAGTTATCTATGATCCTGGGGATTCTCTTAGTTGCCGCCTACACGCAACTCGAATTCTTTTGGGTATAAGCGCTGCTTTATGCAGCCTGAACCGATTATGCGAACCGATACGGATAACTGTAATATGATAAATATCGCTATGCCCAAGGGATTTCAGGCACGGGGGGCAATGCATGTCTAAGCGCTTGCCCCCTCTTAACGCATTACGGGTTTTTGATGCCGCGGCTCGCCATTTGAGTTTTACCAAGGCGGCAGAAGAGCTGTTTGTGACACAGGCAGCGGTCAGCCATCAGATTAAGTCGCTGGAGGATTTCCTGGGTCTCAAGTTGTTTCGGCGGCGTAACCGCTCGCTATTGCTGACAGAAGAAGGCCAAAGTTACTATCTTGATATTAAAGAAATCTTCTCTGCGATTAATGATGCGACACGTAAACTTCAGGCACGCAGTGCCAAGGGCGCGTTAACCGTCAGTCTACCGCCCAGTTTTGCTATTCAGTGGCTGGTGCCACGGCTTTCTGGTTTTAACTCCGCCTACCCGGGGATTGATGTGCGTATACAGGCGGTTGATCGTGAAGAAGATAAATTGGCCGATGATGTCGATGTGGCGATCTTTTATGGTCGTGGCAACTGGCCGGGAGTGCGAGCAGAGCGTTTGTATGCAGAATATCTGTTACCCGTCTGTTCTCCTGCGCTGCTGATGGGCGAGCACGCACTGAAAGTGCCAGGTGACTTGGCTTACCATACGCTTCTGCACGATACTTCCCGTCGCGACTGGTTGGCTTATACCCGCCAATTGGGGTTACTGCAGATTAATGTGCAACAGGGGCCGATTTTCAGTCACAGCGCCATGGTGGTTCAGGCTGCCGTGCATGGTCAAGGCGTTGCGCTGGTCAATAATGTGATGGCACAAACCGAGATTGAGGCGGGGCGTTTGGTTTGTCCGTTTAACGAAGTACTGGTGAGTAAAAACGCTTTTTATCTGGTATGCCATGACAGCCAGGCAGAACTGGGTAAAATAGCCGCTTTTCGCCAATGGATCCTGGCGCGAGCAGCCAGTGAGCAAGAGAAGTTTCGTTTTCGCTATGACTGATATCCTCAGTCTTCGGCTACACCCGACCCCTTTATCAGTCGCGGTGGAGTAACTTTAATTAAGGTGAATAACGTGAGTTATCGTTCTATGCTGATTTTTGCTGCTATCAGCGGTTTTGTCTTCGTTGCGCTGGGGGCCTTTGGCGCCCATGTTTTGAGCGGTAAGCTAGAGGTTAATGAGATGGCCTGGATCCATACCGGGCTTGAGTATCAGGGGTTTCATACCTTAGCGATCCTGGCGTTGGCTGTTGCTATGCAGCGCCAATTCAGCCGATGGTTTGCTTGGAGCGGGGCATTGCTGGCATTGGGTACGGTGCTGTTTAGCGGGAGTTTGTATGCTCTGGCGTTGTCACCGCTGAAAATTTGGGTTTATATCACCCCCGTTGGTGGGATGTGTTTCCTCATTGGTTGGGTATTAATGTTGATTGGCGCTTTGCGTCTGAGAGAAAAGGCCGAGTGCCATGAATAAAATTGCGTTGTATTGTCGCCCCGGCTTTGAAAAAGAGTGTGCGGCAGAAATCACTGATAGAGCTGGGCAATTGGCGGTATTTGGTTTTGCCCGGGTGAAAGAAAATAGCGGTTATGTGCTGTTTGAATGTTATCAGCCGGAGGATGCTGATCGTCTGGCAAGAGAGCTCCCCTTCCGTGAGCTGATCTTTGCCCGCCAGATGCTGGTGGTGGGCGAGTTATTACGTCATTTGCCGCCAGAAGATCGTGTCTCCCCCATTGTTGGCATGTTAATGGGGGTGGTTGAGCGTGCAGGGGAGTTACGAGTAGAGGTGCCGGACACCAACGAAAGTAAAGAGTTGATGAAGTTCTGCCGCAAATTGACCGTACCACTGCGAGCCGCCATGCGTGAGCAGAAGGTGATGATGGCGCGTGAGAACCCAAGCCGCCCGGTGGTACATGTGTTTTTTATTGCCCCTGGCTGCTGTTATGCGGGTTATTCCTACAGTAACAACAACTCTCCGTTCTATATGGGGATCCCTCGGCTAAAATTCCCCTCTGATGCACCCAGCCGTTCTACGTTAAAGCTGGAAGAAGCTTTTCATGTTTTCATCCCAGCGGATGAATGGGATGAGCGCTTGGCCAGTGGGATGTATGCCGTCGATTTGGGGGCTTGCCCTGGTGGTTGGACTTATCAATTGGTCAAGCGCAGCATGATGGTCCACGCGGTGGATAATGGGATGATGGCGCAAAGTCTGATGGATAGCGGGCAGGTGACTCATCACCGTGCGGATGGTTTTAGATTTGAACCTACCACCAGCAAAAATTATTGGTTGGTGTGTGATATGGTTGAGAAGCCAGCAAAAGTCACCAACCTGGTGATTCAATGGCTGGTTAATGGTTGGTGTCGAGAAGCGATTTTTAACCTGAAGTTGCCAATGAAGAAACGCTACGAAGTGGTTGCAGATAATTTACGGGCCATTCGTGAAGCCATGGCCGCCGCTGATATCAGCGCCGAAGTCAATGCCAAACAGTTGTACCATGACCGTGAAGAGGTCACCGTTCATATACGCCGTATGTGGTCAGCGGTTCCGGGGCGCCGCGACGAGCGTGATTAATCCACTAGCCTCTCCATCATGTCAATTGCCGTGACCCCCACGGTAGTTGACGGATAGATAGGCGCTTAGTGTGTTGGTAAACGCAGTTGCTGTAGGTTGCCTTCCAGTGTCAGGTCGGTACGCAAAGTGGCGGCCTGTTTACTGATATACGCCAGTTCCCGGTGTTGTTGCAGTTTGCTGCGCCATTTTTCTGGTACCTGATCCAGATGTTGGTAGAGGTCATCCAGCCCGGTGATTTGTTGTAACAGCAGCGCGGCGGTTTTGGGCCCGATACCAGCAACCCCCGGGATTTTACTGCTGCTTATTCCTGCCAACCCCCAATAGTCCGGCAACTGCTGTGGTAACACACCAAATTCCTGCTGTACAAATGGCATATCCAGCCAACGCTTCTGGAAGTAGTCGCGGATTTGCACATTAGGTGCCAGTAGTTGGCAGTAGCCTTTATCGGTAGAGACGATGGTCACCTGATAACCATGACTGGCGACTTTTGCTGCCAGTGTCGCCGCCAGATCGTCTGCTTCATTGCCAGGGGAGTGCCAACCAGCGACCCCCAGTTGGTTAAATGCTTGATGCAGTAGCGGCATTTCCAGTTTCAGATTATCCGGCATTGGGGAACGCCCCGCTTTGTAATCAGGCAGGATCTGGTGGCGCCAGCTTTGGCTGCGATCATCGGCGTCAAACACCGCCACCGCATGAGTGGGCTGACTATGCTGAATCAACTGCTGTAGCGCATGCTGGCAGGTTTCGACGCAAGGTGAACCCTGCACCGCATGGATACGGCGGATTAAGTTCAGGGCATCGACAATCAGTAAATGTATCGTCATGGACTCGTCGTCTTTCAGATTGCGGCGTGGTTGCTGCTACGTCGTTATTTATCGCCATCGTGATTCAAGCTGCAGGGGGCTACAACTTGAATCAACGTGGCGGTGATGAGGATCAGGTTACGATTTCATAACAAGGCACATAAGCACTGCCAGGCAGTTTCATACGATGCTGCGCAACAAAGCCCTGCAACAGGCTGTCCATTTGCTGCATCATTTGCGGTTCACCATGCAACTTGTAAGGGCCAAATTGCTCAATAGCGTGAATACCATTCTCTTTCACATTACCTGCTACGATGCCTGAGAAGGCACGACGTAGTGCCGCAGCCAGTTGCTCTGCAGGTTGATTAGGATACAGGTTGAGATTAGCCATATTTTCATGGGTTGGCTCGAACGGGCGCTGTAAATCTGGAGCAATGCGAATAGACCAGTTAAAACTGTAGGCATCTCCGCTATTGCGGCGGTTTTCTTTCACCAGCGGCATGGCTTTTTTCATCTGGCGGGCCACTTCTGCCGGATCATCAATGATGATTTGGTAATGGCGGCGGGCTTTATCACCCAGGGTATTGATGATGAATTCATCCAAGACACGGAAGTAATCGGCACTCTCTTTTGGCCCGGTGAGAATCAACGGTAACACTTGATCGCTGTTCTCTGGATTCATCAGAATGCCCAGTAGGTAAAGCAGTTCTTCCGCGGTACCAACCCCACCAGGGAAAATCACAATACCGTGCGCGATACGCACAAACGCTTCCAGGCGTTTTTCAATATCGGGCATGATCACCAGTTCATTCACCAACGGATTGGGCGGCTCAGCGGCAATAATGGAAGGCTCGGTCATGCCGATAAAGCGGCTGTTGCGATAGCGTTGCTGCGCATGACCGACAGCAGCCCCTTTCATGGGGGCCTCCATGGCTCCAGGCCCACAACCGGTACAGATATTCAGTTCGCGCAGCCCCAGTTGGCTACCCACTTTGCGGCCATAAAGATATTCATTTTCGTTGATCGAGTGCCCCCCCCAACAGACCACCAGGTTCGGGTCTTCATCGAGGTGAAGCGTGCGGGCATTACGTAATATGGAAAATACCAGATTGGTAATATGGATAGAGTCGTCCAGATTCAGATGACGGAAACGCTCCGCATTGACCAGTTGACCGTGTACGAACAGGATGTCACGCAGTACAGCAAACAGGTTGGCTTGTAATGAGCGGATTATCCGCCCATCGACAAAGGCCTCTTCTGGTGGATTGACCAGCTCCAGTTTTACGCCACGTTCTCGGCGTAGCACATTGATATCAAAATTTTTGTAGCGAGCTAACAACTGTTTACTGCTATCGGTCTGGCTACCTGAATTTAACACTGCCAGGGAACAGTTACGGAATAAACGATACAGATCGCTGCTGGCGGTATGCTTGAGCATGTCGACTTCCAACTGCGATAACAAATCCATAGAGCCAAGTGGGCTAATGTGTGTAATCAAGGTAACTCCTTTGCGCCGGTTATGGGCGATAGTATTGCGTACCGCAATCATAGCCATTGTTACTCAGGCTGCGGTGAAGGCCCTGCAACTTGAATAAATCTGGAGATAAAGAGCGGGCTTGCTTGCTTCAACCTTACCGTTGTCCCCGGATTTTTACCAATATAAACTGCTTGTTAGCTTAGATATTGCGCATTAACAGGCATTATTGACGGGCCAACCGGGCGCGTGCCGGTTCAAAGGCAACATTGCTGCGCCATGGGTTGATATCCAGGCCCCCTCGTCGGGTATAGCGAGCATAAACACTTAACTGTTCTGGTTGGCAAAAACGCAGTAGGTCGTTAAAGATACGTTCTACACATTGTTCATGAAATTCATTGTGATGTCGGAACGAAACCAGGTAGCGCAACAGCGCCTCGCGGTTGATCTGCGGCCCACGATAGCTGATTTGCACTGAGCCCCAGTCGGGTTGGTTGGTGATCAAACAGTTGGACTTTAACAGATGGCTGACCAGGGTTTCCTCAACCGTTGCTGATGTGGTGGCACCTTGCAGATAATTGGCATTGAACTCATAACTGTCGATAAAGATATCCTGCTGATCGAGACATTCTCCTGCCAATCGGCCGATGGGCGCGCCTTCTAATTGCTCAACCCGGTATAGCTCAACATTGACATCCCCTTGCGCACAGGCAGCAAGGTCGCGTTGCAAGGTAGTACACACCGTTTGCCAGTCAGGGAACGGGGTTTGGTTAAAGCTATTGAGATAGAGCTTGAAACTTTTGGATTCGATCAAATTAACACTATCGGCACTTAGGCTGATTTCACCCACGGCCACTTGGGGTAATCCCTTGGCATTCAGCCAGGAAAGCTCATAGAGCGTCCAGATATCCGCACCATGAAATGGCAGGCTTTCAGGATAAAGCCCTAACGGTTCACGATTCATGCTGCGGGGAACCGCCTGTAACAGTGTCGGATCGTAATGGTCGCAGTAATCCGTGGGTTTACCCAGAGTTAATGCCGACAAAGCCTGATGCATTTTTGAAGAAGACATGAGCTGTCACCTTGATGTTAGAGAGGTACAATGGCGGCCAGTTTATCGTATGTGAGAAAAATTATGGACTATCACCATGAGGTAGCGCACGCATTGGGTGAATTTACTCAGCGCTATGTTGATTATTGGCAGCAGCAGCGTGGTCATGCTCCTGCAAGTGAGGAGCTGTATGGTGTGGCCTCCCCTTGTATTGTCGAAAATCGCGGGGATACCGTATTGTGGCGGCCGCAACCTTTTATCCCAGCAGCCAGTTTGGTTAAGGTCGAACAGGCGCTGGAAATACAGTTGTGCCCGGAGATTCATACTTTTTATACTCAACAATATGCGGGTGACATGAGCGCCATGTTGGGGGAACAGGCGCTTACACTGCTCCAAGTGTGGAGTGAGGATGATTTTATCCGCCTGCAGGAAAATCTGATTGGCCATTTGGTGACGCAAAAGCGCCTTAAACTATCACCTACTTTATTTTTGGCGACGACAGAATCGGATATGGCCATGGTATCGCTGTGTAATGTCAGTGGTCATGTGGTGCTGGAACAGTTTGGTAGTACAAAACAGACATTACTCGCTGATTCACTCGGTCACTTCCTGGGTGCTTTACAGCCGACCTTGGGATAGCGCTTGGTTATTATCGCCACAGCGTGTGAGATATATCTTACAAAACCTGTAAGAGATCGCTTTTAATTTTTTTATTCCCATGGTTTTTTTTAGGGTTATTTTCATTAAAATCAATTTATTAGGTTTATCTTGAAATGAATATTGGATAAAACTCGTTGTAATCCATCCTACATGACCTTGTAGCCGGGAGAGAATTAAGCGATCTTATACGCATCGGACAGGAGTCTGTAGGAATAGAAAACATCAGGATGATGTCACTTCAGGAAGAAGAAAAGGATGCACTCAGGGAGAGTGAAAAGGAACAAGCTTCAGGATGACGCTTAGGATATTTCAGGGTTGAATTTAGGGACACCTCCGGGAAAGAGATTGAGTACCAGCACAGGAATGTTGGTGAGTCAGGAAGACCAAGGAACTTCATCAGGATGATGTCACTTCAGGAAGAAGAATTGGATACACTCAGGGAGAGTGACAAGGACAAGCTTCAGGAAGAGGTTTGGAATATTTCTGGAATGAAATCAAGGACACCTCCAGGAAGGAGAACGAGAGCCAGCACAGGAATGTTGGTGGGTCAGGAAGACTAAGGAACAGCGTCAGGATGATGTTATAGGAATTTAGCAAGGATTGTTTGGTCAGGATGGCCGAAGGAAAAGTTTTCAAGGATCGAGCAGGGAGCATACTTGTAGCGGGATAGCTATAAAACGAACCGGGGGCACTGCATTAGCAGTGCCCCCCTTTTCTTTTGGTGCGCATGGTGACTGGCCTATACCCAAGTTCAATCAAGATGCCGTCAGCTTGATTGACTGTGGGTATAAGGTGTTAACCAATGGCGCCTAATGAATCGCCGGAGCCTTGTTTTTTGGCTGACGGGTTCTTGGGTAACAGGAACAGCGTGGCGATAATATCTAATAGGTAAATACTCGCCAGCAGGCTGATAGCAGCAGTAAAGGAAACCTGTGTAACCAACGCGCCAATAACCAATGGCCCAAACCCACCAACACCCCGCCCCAGGTTAAACAGGACATTTTGTGCGGTAGCACGAGCCTGTACCGGATAAGTATCAGAAATTAACGCCCCGTAACCGCCAATCATGCCGTTAACAAAGACACCCATCAAGGCACCAGCGAACAGCATTAATGTAGGATCGCTAAGCTGCGCGTAGCAAATGACCATCACTGTTGCGCCGCTCTGATATATCACAAAAATGATCCAGCGCGGGAAACGGTCAGCCAGTATACCGAACAACCAGATACCAAAGGTCATCCCAATAACTGTCACCCCTGTCCAGATACCCGATTTGGTGAGTGAAAAGCCAAAGTTTTTAGACAGATAGGTAGGCATCCAAATCATTAAGCCGTAATAGCCAAAGTTTTGTACTGAACAAAGAATAAAGATCCCCAGACTGGCTTTGCCCGTGGTGCGATCTTTAAACAGGAGTTGTAAACGTTGAGTGAAAGATAGCTGTTGTTCGCTGGGTTGTTGTTGTACGAACGCCTCTGGTTCACCCATGGTGCGGCGGATAAAAAAGGAGACCAGGGCAGGCAGCAAACCCACCAGAAACATGCCACGCCAGCCAATATAGGGTAACAACAACGGGGTAAGGAACGCAGCGGCCAATACACCAAGTTGCCAACCCATACCCACATAGGCAGAGGCACGGTTGCGTTTTTCTGCAGGCCAGGCTTCGGCAATCAATGCCATACCAATACCAAATTCACCGCCGAGCCCTATGCCAGCCAAGGTGCGGTAAGCGAGAAGATCCCAGTAACCGACAGCAATAGCGCAAAGGCCGGTAAACAGCGAAAACATCAAAATGGTGATGGTTAATATACGGATACGACCAAAACGATCACTGAAATGGCCGAAAATTACACCACCAATCACTGCGCCTATCAGTGTCCAGGTAACCAGAGAACCGGCTTGTGATGAGGTAAGGCCCAGTTCAATGGAAATCACTGGGAGCATAAAGCCGAGTATCAGTAGATCGAAACCATCCATTGCATAACCGGTCACTGAAGCTAACATAGCTTTAGCAGGTGTGGCGTGATTCTTAGTGGGGGAAGTTGCGGGCATTTCTTTTATCATAATAGGTAGTTAGTTAGGTGCGCGTATTGTGCCGTGCCTTGGTGTTGTCCACCAGATAAAATTAGGGCGTCAGCGTTAAAATGCCTTGAGTCGATAATCAGGTCGAAATAACTTGGGATTACAGATGAGTCTACAAAATCAGGTTCGTTGCAGTTTGCAGGAGATTGAACAAGCCATGCGCGAGTTAGCATGGTGGCAGGAGATGCCACCCGCAGCGGAAGCCTTTGCCAGTATCGAACCTTTCTGTGTCGATAGCATGTTGGCTGAGGAGTGGTTGCAGTGGGTATTGTTACCTAGAATGAACGCATTGCTGGATGCCGATGCGCCTTTGCCAACCCGCTTTGCTATCACGCCTTATTTTGAACAGGCATGGCAGGACAAACAACCAGAGTGTTTGCCACTATTGGTGCTGCTGCAACGGCTGGATAACTTGCTGAATAAAGAGCCTTAGTGATAGTGATAGGTTTTTGCCCGTCAGCTTCGGCAAATTACAGCCACCATGCTGCCGAATAACCTCATCAATTTCCCAGCAGTTTGATTGACAGCAGGTATATGCGAAGCTGCACGCAATTTATGCGATATTAATGTTATTGAGTCTCCATCTTTCAATAAAAATGATGGATAATCCATCGCTTAGCAGTGTCGCTATGAGTGGTCAGGGAAAGAGCGTTATGAACAAAAAAGACCTATTCCCTCGCTTGAAGTGCGATGGGTAATAACATAACCGCAGGTATCAAGGATTCTAAGGTGCTGAGATAATGGATTTACTAAAGTTTCTCCTCCGTTTGCCTTTTACGTTGATAAAAGGCGTGTTTCGCTTGTTGGCGATAATCCTTGGCCTGTTGGGGCGGTTGTTCAAGCCGTTGGTGGGTAACCTGGCCTGGAGTGCACCTGGCTGGTGGACGGTATTTTCGGGTTGGGTTAAACGTGTTTTTTTGCGCCTGGAAACTGGGGTGGATAAACATCCGGGAACGATCAGCCTGATACTGCTGGTTTTATTATGTATCGCCGGTGGGGGTTACTACGGTTGGCACTGGTGGCAAAACCGGCCGCAGCCCATAGAGCCAGCCCCAATGGTCTATCAGGAAACCAGTGTCAGGGTTTCCGACCCTCAACCGATCAACTTTAGGGTGCAGAAAGCCGCACCACAGCAAGTAACGCTCACCTTTAAAAACTCGGTGGCTCCGTTAACTGATGCCGGTAAAGTGATCGATAAAGGGGTGAAAATCACGCCCGCTATTGAAGGGCAGTGGAAATGGGACAATGCCTGGACATTGGTTTTTACCTCCCAAAAACCATTGCCAATGGGGGGCAGCTACGAAATCAATCTTGACCCATCGGTGCTGTTGGCACCACAAATCAAGCTGGCTAATACGCGTTATACCTTTAATGTCCCTGCCTTTGATTATCAACTTGGTCAAGCAGAGTACTATCAGGATCCGCAAGATCCGCAAAAGCGTAGTGCAATCTTTAACGTCAAATTCAATGCCCCCGTCGATGTGGCCAGCTTTGAGAAACAGATAGCCATGGGGTTGGTTGAAGCTAACACCAAGTCTGAAAAACCGCTCAATTTCTCCGTGATCTACGATGAGAAGAAACTCAATGCCTGGATCCATTCGCAGCCTTTGATGGCACTGGATCATGGTGGCAAGGTGCATCTGGTATTAGGGTCAGGCATCAAGTCAGTGGTAGCGGCCAATAGTATTACAAAAACCAAGGAAAACTGGGTTGCTATCCCGACACTGTATAGTCTTGCGGTGAAAGAAGTCAGTGCTCAAGTGGTGAATAGTGATAGTACCAACAGCCAGCGTGCGTTGGTGGTTGCCTTTAGCGATGCCGTAAAAGACCAGGATGTTGGGCAAGCGGTTAAAGCCTGGTTACTGCCACAACATCACCCTGATGATTCCGAGGCCAGTCAAGATCCTGACGATTTTTATCATTGGTCTGAGGTCGGCGACATTGATAAGCGCATTCTGGCGCAATCGACAGCATTGGTTTTGACCTTGAATGAGGCGGAAGAGGTTTATCAACCGCAGTTTAGCTTCAAATTCGATGCTCCAGCTCACCGCTTTATGTTGATAGAGGTCACGAACCTGATGACCTCATCCGGTGGTTACAAAATGCCGGACAGGGTTTATCGCATTGTCGAGGTGCCGGATTACCCTAAGACCTTGCAGTTTATGTCCCAAGGTTCGCTGTTATCGGTTAATGGTGATAAACAAATCAGCGTAGCAGCGCGTAATGTGCAAGGTTTACGTCTGGATATTAAACGAGTGATCCCAAGTCAATTACAGCATATTGTCTCGTTTAAGAGCAGTGAGTACTCTTCGGCGCAGTTCAACCAGCTTAATGATGAATACTTTACTGAACATTTCAATTATCAAACCGTTATCAACAATGATAAACCGGGTGAAGTGAGTTATCAGGGGGTCGATCTTTCTCGTTACCTCTCCACCAATGCCGATTCTCACCGTGGGGTGTTCTTGCTGACCCTTTCCGAATGGCAACCAGAGAAGAAAAAAGCGCAGACGGCGGAAGAGGAGAGTGAACAGGATCAACTGGCCGGGGATGACTTGCCGAGTTCAGAGGAGCAGTCACCTGCCGCAGGGGATTCACGCTTTGTGGTGGTGACAGATCTGGGGATTATTGCCAAGCGTTCGCAAGATAAAACCCGTGATGTATTTGTGCAATCCATCAACACTGGGGCGCCGGTCAGTCATGCTGAGGTCTCGGTGATTGCCAAGAACGGTGTCACCTTGCTGAGTCAGGTGACTGATGCCAATGGGCATGTCCGTTTCCCAGCATTGGATGTGTATACCAATGAACGCCAACCAGTGATGTTCCTGGTGGAAAAAGAGGGGGATGTGTCGTTTTTACCCACCAGCAGTAATAATGACCGTGGGTTGGACTTTTCCCGTTTTGATATCGAGGGTGAAGAAACACCGGTTGATCCGCGTACTTTGAGCAGCTATCTCTTCTCTGATCGCGGAGTGTACCGGCCAGGGGATACGTTCAATATCGGTTTAATTACCCGAGCGGCAGACTGGAACATTGCCCTGACCGGGGTACCGGTACGGGCCGAGATCCGTGATCCGCGCGATAAACTGATGATGACCGTGCCATTAACCCTGAGCAGCAGTGGTTTCAATGAACTTAGCTATACCACCGATGAAAATGCGCCAACGGGCGAGTGGAATGTTTACTTATATCTAGTTGGTAAAAATAACGAGGCTTCCACTTTCTTGGGTCACACCTTGGTCAATGTGAAAGAGTTTGAGCCTGACCAGTTAAAGGTGAAGCTGACATTAACGCCGAATCGCCAGCAAGGCTGGGTTAAGCCTGCTGAATTACAGGCCAACATTGATGTACAGAATCTGTTTGGTACCCCGGCCCAGGATCGGCGTGTTACCTCCAAGCTGACCCTGCGGCCAATGTATCCGCGTTTTGAACAGTTCCCAGATTATACCTTCTATGAAAACCGCCAGAATAACGATGGTTTTGAAACCCAGTTGGAAGACCAGACTACCAACGAGCAAGGGGTAGCCACCATCCCATTGGGCTTGAAATCTTATGCGGATGCCACTTATCAACTGCAATTACTGTCAGAAGCCTTTGTGGCTGGCGGTGGGCGTTCAGTGACTGCCACAGCGCGGGTATTGGTTTCACCATATGATTATCTGGTCGGTGTGAAAGCTGACGGAGATTTGGGCTATATCAACCGGGGAGCCGCACGTCATCTGAACGTGATTGCCGTTGATCCTGCGCTGAAGCAAGTGGCGCTGCCTGACCTGAAATTGGTGTTGATTGAACAGAGATATATCTCCGTACTGACCAAACAGAACTCCGGTGTTTATAAATATCAGTCGAAGATGAAGGAGGTCCAGCTTTCAGAGCAACCACTGGCGTTGACGGAGCAGGGCAACGATATCACTTTGTCGACCGAGGCACCGGGTGATTTTGTGCTGGTGATTGAGGATGCACAAGGTAAGGTACTTAACCGTATCGCCTACAGTGTGGCGGGGAATGCCAATCTTAGCCGCTCATTGGATCGCAATGCGGAGCTGAAGCTGAAATTGAACCAGGGGGAATATAAACCGGGTGAAGAAGTTGAAGTTTCGATCAACGCACCTTATACCGGTAGTGGCTTGATTACGATTGAAAAAGACCGTGTTTATGCCTGGCAGTGGTTCCATACGGACACCACCAGTTCGGTGCAGAAAATATCTGTGCCGGCCGAGATGGAAGGTAACGGTTATATCAACGTGCAGTTTGTACGTGATGTGAATTCCAGTGAAATCTTTATGAGCCCGCTGAGTTATGGCGTTATGCCATTTAAAATCAGCACCAGTGGCCGTAAGAACAGCCTGCAAGTGTTGGCACCGGAGGTGATTAAACCGGGCGAAGACCTGACCATGACGGTAAAAACTGATGGTCCACAACAGGTAGCCCTGTTCGCTGTTGATGAAGGGATTTTGCAGGTGGCGCGTTATCGCCTGAAAGATCCATTGGAGTTCTTCTTCCGCAAGCGGCAACTGAGTGTTGAAAGCTCTCAGATCCTTGATTTGATCCTGCCGGAATTCAGCAAATTGATGTCGCTGTCGGCGGCTCCCGGTGGTGATGGGGGCGAAGGATTAGATCTCAACCTGAATCCGTTCAAACGTAAACGTGACAAGCCGGTGGCTTATTGGTCTGGTATTACCGAGGTAAATGGCGAGAAACAGTTCCATTACCCGGTACCGGATTACTTTAATGGCAAAATCCGCGTGATGGCGATTTCGGTTACGCCAAGTAAAATCGGTAATACGCAAACGTCCACTACTGTTCGTGATAATTTCATTATGACGCCGAATGTCCCTTCGATGGTGGCACCAGGGGACGAGTTTGATGTCAGCGTCGGGGTGAGCAATAACCTTGAGGGGGGCAATGGCACGCCAGTGGCGATTACGGTGCATTTGACACCGCCACCGCAATTGGAGGTAGTAGGTAATGCTGAGCAGAGCCTTTCTTTGGCAGCCAAGCGTGAGGGGGTAATCAACTTCCGCCTGCGAGCCAAAGCGGCATTGGGGGATGCCCCGTTGACGTTTGATGCCCGCTATGGCGATAAAACCAGCCGTCGCACTATCAGCACATCAGTCCGCCCAGCGATGCCATACCGTACACAATCGGTGATGGGACGGATGAATGGCAGTAGCCAGAATATTGATCACTTGCGGCAGATGTTTGATGCTTATGCACAGCGTAGTGCAGCGGTATCCCATTCACCATTGGTATTGAGCCATGGTTTGGCACAGTATTTGGCGGATTATCCTTATTACTGCTCTGAGCAGATCGTCAGTCGCTCGATCCCGTTGATCATGCAGAGCCAACATCCGGAAATGCAGAGCGGCCTGAGCGATGCTGAAGTCAGCCAACAATTGAAAAACCTGCTGGGTGTATTGCGTTCCCGTCAGAATGACCGGGGCGCCATTGGTGTTTGGCGTTCTTCACCAGAGACTGACCCATTTGTTACACCTTATGTGGTGCAGTATCTATTGGAAGCCAAAGCAGCGGGTTATGCATTGCCAGAAGGGATGCTGGAAGATGCTAATGGTGCATTACGTGAGTTGGCCGCCAGCGGTGATAGCGACCTTTATCACTTGCGTCTGCGTATCTGGGCGATTTATCTGCTGACTTTGCAGGGCGAACTCACTACCAACTCGTTGGCATCGGTACAGGCAACATTGCAGAAAATGTATCCAGATAGCTGGAAGACAGATTTGAGTGCCTTGTATCTGGCCTCCTCTTATCGGCTGTTAAAAATGGATGATGTTGCCAATACCTTGTTACAGCCAAGTTGGAAGCAATTGAGCAAGGCTTACGACAAAGGGTGGTGGACGCAGAATTATTTCGATCCGCTGGTGCAGGATGCTACACGCCTCTACCTGATTACCCGGCATTTCCCAGAAAAAATTTCTGAGATACCGCCGCAGGTACTGGAAAATATGGTCAAGGCGTTGCGAGAAGATCGCTATACCACTTATTCTTCGGCAATGAGTATCCTGGCGTTGGAAAGTTATTCTGCTCAGTTAGCAGCACAGGCAGCTTCTTCAACGGAGACATTAACCATCACCCAGACCGGTAAATCAGGGGCGGTGGATCCGCAAGTGATTTCCTCGGTCGTCGGGCTGTTTGCTAAAGGGCAGTTTAGCGCTGATGCTCAGGCTATCCGCTTCGCCAATGCCAGCGATGCTCCAGCCTGGTATGTGGTCACTCAGGCCGGCTATGACCTTGCCGCTCCGCAGAAAGCCATTACGCGCGGTTTAGAAATCACCCGTGATTACACCGATGAACAAGGCAAACCGGTTACTCAGGTGACCTTGGGGCAGAAGATTAACGTCCATCTGAAAGTCCGGGCAAACTCGAAACAAGGGCAGAATAACCTGGCAATTGTTGACCTGTTACCCGGTGGATTTGAAGTGGTACAACAAACCGCTCCAGAGCCTGCCAGCGATGAAGGTGAAGAGAGCGAGAGTACGCAAGGCGGCTGGCAGTCGCCGTTGGCAGCCACGGGTTCAACTTGGGCACCTGATTACAGCGATATCCGTGAAGATCGGGTGATTATCTATGGTAGTGCGACGACGGATATCCAAGAGTTTATCTACCAGATTAAAGCGACGAACACCGGTAGCTTTGTCATCCCACCTGCTTATGGTGAAGCGATGTATGACCGTGAAGTACAGGCAATGTCTGTTGGGAGCGGTAAACTGGTGGTAGTGCCTGCGGGAAGTGAGTGACAACCTGAGCCCCGTGGTTAACACCCACCTCGGGGCTCAGCTTTGTATTGAGAATTGATGAAAATCTTCCCTGTTTCTTTTACTGCGGTTAAACGCTGGCTGCAGAATATTTTAATGGCGGTTTTTTTGCTGGCGCTAGTGATCTTGGCAGCCAGGTTATGGCCTCATCCGCCACTTTCGCAGGGGCTCCCCCTCTCTGCAGTTTATTATGACCGCCATGGCACACTAATGCGCATCACCTTGGCCAATGATGATCGTTATCGCCTATGGACACCGTTAGAAAAGATATCGCCGTTGGTGGTGCGGGGTATTTTGTTACACGAGGA
The DNA here is from genome assembly GCF_057180565.1 of Serratia sp. HNCC26DJ244. Classification (NCBI taxonomy): domain Bacteria; kingdom Pseudomonadati; phylum Pseudomonadota; class Gammaproteobacteria; order Enterobacterales; family Yersiniaceae; genus Serratia; species Serratia sp. HNCC26DJ244. Next base: position 63,415 of record NZ_JBXUGO010000015.1, read on the forward strand.
TCGCTGGTTTTATTACAACCCCGGTTTTAACCCAGTCAGTCTGTTGCGCGGTTTTTGGCGCAGCTATGTGGCGGGTGGCAAAATGCAAGGTGGGTCGACGATCACCATGCAGTTAGCACGCATGCATTGGCACTTGAATACCCGTACCCCAACAGGAAAATTGATGCAGGTGCTGCGTGCTATCCAATTGGAACTCTATTATTCCAAGGACGATATTCTTGAAGCCTACCTGAATTACGCCCCTTATGGGCGCAATATTGAGAGCATTGGCGCGGCGAGCCTGATTTATTTCGCCAAGACACCAGAAGACCTTACGCTGCCGGAAGCGTTGACACTGGCGGTGTTACCACAATCCCCCAGTTACCGTATTGACCCTAAGACCGGGGTGTTGGGGGCGGCGTTGACCCAGGCACGTAATCGCCTGTTTCAGCGCTGGCAAGGGATTTATGTGACTGACAGCAGCCAGAAAGCCTGGTTCCAGTTGCCTCTGGCACTGCGCCAACCGGAGCAAATGCCCTACATTGCGCCACACTTTATTGAGCAATTGCAGCAGCAGACACAACGGTTGGTGCAGTTAGATACTCGTGTGGAGACAACGCTAGATGCCGGGCTGCAACAGCTGATTGAAAAACAGGTGAATGCATTTATTAACCGTAATCAAAGCCGAGGCATACATAATGCTGCGGTATTACTGGTTGATAGCCGTGATATGGGGGTGCGTGCGCTGGTAGGATCTGCTGATTATTATAACCGAGGGATCCAGGGGCAGGTGAACGGTACCAATGCCAAGCGCTCCCCCGGTTCTACACTGAAGCCCTTCATTTATGCGTTAGGCATGGAGCAGGGGGTATTGCACCCCATGACCATTTTAAAGGATGTATCCTCTTCTTTTGGTGCCTATGCGCCAGAGAATTTTGATCGGCGTTTTCTGGGGCCGGTGACGGCAACTGATGCGTTGAATTTCAGTCGTAATATTCCGGCGGTGTATGTGGCTTCGCAACTACGCCAGCCAACGTTTTATCAGTTCTTAAGTTTGTCCGGTATCGCCAATCTGGCCAGTGAGAACCATTATGGACTCTCATTGGTGCTGGGGGGCGGTGAAGTCACGGCACAAGAACTGGCTAAGTTGTACGCCATACTGGCTAATCGAGGTTTACTGCGTCCATTACGTATGCAGCCAAGTGATGCTTCCCCTCAGCAGCCGATACGGCTATTGAGTGAAGAGGCCAGCTTTATGACGTTGGATATGTTACGCCAGCATCGTCGGCCAGGGGATACCTTGGCACAGCGCTCATCCGCTTTACCGGTCTATTGGAAAACCGGTACTTCTTGGGGGTTCCGCGATGCCTGGAGTGTCGGTATTTTCGGGCCTTATGTGCTGGTGGTGTGGGAAGGCAATTTTGACAGCAAAGGAAATAACGTCTTTGTCGGCGCTGATGCGGCGGCTCCGCTGTTTTTCAACATTATCGACAGTATTAATGCCAGTTACCCGGGGATTGAGGAACCCAAGCATCGGTTCCCGAAGCAGTTGAAACGGCAGGATATTTGCTTGGCTAGTGGTAACCTGCCTACTGAGTGGTGTCAGCAGAAAGGCAAAACCTGGTTTATTCCTGGCAAGTCGCCCATTAAGGTGGATACGGTCTATCGCCCGGTGGTGGTGGAGATTGAGAGTGGTGAAGTAGCTTGCCCACCGTATGATAAATCGCAAACGCGTCTTGAGGTTTTTGAATTCTGGCCTTCGGATTTGGCCAATGTTTTTGCGCAGGCAGGTTTGCCCAAACGGACTCCGCCAGTAAACCATTGCCAAGATGGCACACCGCTGGTGAGTGGTAACCCACCGCGCATAACGTCGCCACTTAAAAATACCACTTATACCCTGAGGCAATCGCAACAGGGGCGTGACAAAATCGCCTTCAATGCCGTGACAGATGCAGACAGTAAAACGGTATACTGGTTTGTCGACGATATTTATCTTGGCAGCAGTAATAGTAAACAAGCCATTGATTGGCGGCCAATCAATAACGGCCAGTATCGTATCAGAGCCGTAGACGACCATGGTCGTGCCGATAGCCGGCTGATTACAATTGAACGGGTTAACTGACATGTTTTATACCCATCGCCAATTGAGCTGCAGCGGTGTTGGCTGCAGTTATTCGCCTCTTCCCTGAGGCTCACCCCGTTGGGGCCGCTGCCAGCAGCGTTCAAATCCGCTCCAGGCGGATTTGTTGCTCACCCGAATCACTTACTCTAGTAAGCTCATCGGGATTCGTTCAGTTGCCGCCTACCTGCAACTTGATTGAACTTGGGTATAGTGAGCAGGGGTAACAGCCAGGTAGCTTGAGTGGTGCCAAGTAACCCGTATTATGGCTTCAATCGGTTTGTTGAAGCAGCGATAAAAACAAGCCAGTAACAGGCATTATAGAAAAGTGTATATATGATTGTTTTATATCAAGATGAATATCTGATCGCCGTTAACAAGCCGAGTGGTTGGCTGGTACATCGTAGCTGGTTAGCTCGTCATGAAACCCAGTTTGTGATGCAGACAGTGCGTGACCAGATAGGCCAGCATGTCTTTCCGGTGCATCGTTTGGACCGTCCTACTTCGGGTGTCTTGTTAATGGCTCTCTCCAGTGATGTCGCGCGTTTACTTTCACAACAGTTTGAACAGCATCAAGTGCAAAAAACTTACCATGCAGTAGTGCGGGGTTATGTGTTATCGGCTGGCACCGTTGATTACGCATTGACACAAGAATTGGATAAAGTGGCGGATAAGTACGCGGATCCGAATAAGGAGCCTAAGCCGGCCATCAGCCATTATCAACCGCTGGCGACGGTAGAAATGCCAGTCGCCATTGGCCGTTATGACACCGCACGTTACAGCTTGGTTGAGCTGAAACCGGAAACTGGGCGTAAGCATCAACTGCGTCGCCATATGGCTCATCTTCGTCACCCGATTATCGGTGATTCGGCTCATGGCGATTTGCGCCAGAACCGGGGGATGGCGCACTATTTCGCTTGTCCTCGTCTCATGTTGCATGCCAGCCATCTACAATTAACCCATCCGGTGAGTGGTGAGTTATTGTCTATTTCTGCACCGTGGGACGAGACCTGGCAGGGCGTGATGGCACAATTTGGCTGGCTCGATGTTGTTGCTGACAGCGTTGGGGCTGAGTTCTTATAACCACCTATTTTTTAAGTTAATAAAATCAAAGGAACGCGAATAATGGCTCAAGTCGGTATTTTCATCGGTACGGTTTATGGTAATGCTTTGCTGGTAGCCGAAGAGGCTGAGACAATTCTTCATCAACAGGGCCATCAGGTTAAACTGTTTGAGGAAGGCACCTTGGAAGATTGGCAGTATTATCGCCAGCATTATACCTTGGTGATTACCTCGACCACTGGGCAGGGAGATTTGCCCGATACTATCGCGCCCTTATTTGATGCTATCCGTGATCAGGTTGGCTATCAGCCAGAGTTACACTACGGTTTGATTGCCTTGGGAGATAGCAGTTACGACAACTTCTGCGGGGGTGGGCACAAATTTGATGCCCTGCTGCAAGAACAAGGTGCTACGCGTGTCGGGGAAGTATTGGAAATTGATGCCATGGAACAACCAGAGCCAGAAGTGGTGTCACGCCCATGGGTAACTCAGTGGGGCACTTTGCTGAAATAACAGCCAATACACAAGTTCATTCAAGCTGCAGGGGCTGCAATTTGAATGAACCAGAAGATAAACGCTTTCGATATAGGCTGTGCTGTGAGTAAGGCTCAGCCTCTATTTTATTTTCCGCGAGTCAACTTTTCCAAGTCTGACTCGATCTCGGCAATTTTGTTAGAGACCACACTTTCCAGATGGCGTAAATCATCCAGAATTTTGCGTTTCAGATCGACTTCAATTTGCTCTCGTTGGCATAACTGGTCCAGTTCGTCGATGATATAGCGCAGGCTGGGGCTGATCTCATTGATCTCTTTGTAGCCTTGGGCAACATTATCGGCTACCACCGTTTTACGTTGGCGAGGGTATTTGAACTTGACGCTTTTGGCAAAAAATTCGCCCTTATCTTTGCGGAAATAAATCTTGAGAATATCGTTATTGGCTTCTTGCCGCAGGCTATAGCGGTCAATATCTTCTGGTTGATTGATTCCTAAGCTTTTCAGGTTGTCATACATAATTGGCCACCTTTTAATAAATAGACCGATTGTTTTAAGTCACAGTATGGTTAGCTGTCACTTACAATCTATAGGGTATCCCAACTGTTATTCAATTGTTAGTTTTGTTGGCTGAAAATTGAAATCCATCAGGGATATTCTACTGCCAAGGATTATGGTGAAAACAGCCGTCCGAGACTGTGACGGCGAGCGTAACGAAAGCAAAAAAAAGCGGGTGATTCACCCGCTATTCATTAATGTTAGTCAATCATTAATGTCAGTCAATGGTGCGCAATAGCTCATTAATCCCGACTTTAGCCCGTGTTTTGGCATCCACTTTCTTGACGATCACTGCGCAGTACAGGCTGTAGCTGCCATCTTTGGAGGGCAAGTTACCGGAAACAACCACCGAACCTGCTGGAACCCGGCCATAATGGATTTCACCGGTTTCTCTATCATAGATACGGGTGCTTTGGCCCAGATAAACCCCCATTGAGATCACCGCACCTTCTTCAACGATCACGCCTTCTACCACTTCTGAACGTGCACCGATAAAGCAGTTGTCTTCGATGATAGTGGGGTTGGCTTGCAGCGGTTCTAACACGCCACCAATGCCCACGCCGCCGGATAGATGCACATTTTTACCGATCTGGGCACAGGAACCGACTGTTGCCCAAGTGTCGACCATCGAACCTTCATCGACATAAGCGCCGATGTTGACGTAAGACGGCATCAGCACCGTATTGCGCGCAATAAATGCCCCTTGGCGGACGGTAGCGGGTGGCACCACGCGGAAGCCTTCTTGCTGAAAACGCGCTGCATCGTAGTCAGCGAATTTCATCGGCACTTTGTCGTAATAACGGGTTTCAGCACCATCGATAACTTTATTGTCGTTGATACGGAAAGAAAGCAGGACGGCTTTTTTCAACCACTGATGTGTTACCCATTGACCGTCGATCTTCTCGGCAACACGCAGGGCACCGCTGTCTAGTAAGGCGAGCACTTGGTTTACCGCTTCACGCGTTACGGTGTCTACGTTCGCCGGAGTGATCTCTGCACGGCGTTCGAAGGCGCTTTCAATAACGTTTTGTAATTGCTGCATGCTGTTTTCTATCCTGATTTTATTAACGAAAGGTTACTTGTATCACATTTTATCGGTTGGATTGAGTGCTTCTGTCAACCGTTGTTCCAACTTTCTGCGTGTTTCTTCGCTTAGGGCACGCCGGTCATTCTCTGCCAGGATAAACAAATCTTCAACACGTTCGCCAATCGTCGAAATGCGCGCGCTGTGTAGCGATAGCGCAAGGTCGGCAAAGACTTCCCCAACCCGTGCCAGTAAGCCGGGTTGGTCAAGGGCGATCAACTCCAGGTAACTGCGACGGTTGGTGTGAGCCGGCAGAAAGTTGACCTCGGTGGGTACGCTGAAGTAGCGCAGCTTGGAGGAACAGCGGCGCACACGGGGTGGTTGGTAATCCTGTTGGGTGATCACTTGCTCCAGAGCATGACGGATCACGGCATGGCGGTCCGGTGCCACGGGGCTGCCATCCGGCTCCAGAACAATAAAGGTATCCATCGCCATGCCGTCTCGGTTGGTAAAGATCTGTGCATCATGCACACTCAGGTTACGCCGATCCAACTCACCGGCGACGGCGGCAAACAGATAAGGGCGATCTTGACTCCAGATAAAGATCTCGGTACCGCCACGTGTTGCCTGGCTACTGACTAATACCAGCGGCTTGGTGGAATCATGGGGTAGCAGATGGCGAGCGTGCCATGCTAATTGATTCGGTGAATGACGTAAAAAGTAATCAGCGCGGCAGCGGCTCCAGATATGTTGCAGTGCCTCTTCATCGATATTATCCATGCGCAGTAGAGCCAGCGCCTGTAAACGATGGTAGCGGATGCGCTCACGCAGGTCCGGGCTGTTTTGCATGCCTCGGCGCAGCTGTTTTTCAGTGGCAAAATAGAGTTCACGCAGCAGGCTCTGTTTCCAACTGTTCCATTGTGTTTCATTGGTGGCGCAAATATCCGCTATGGTCAGGCAAATCAGGTAACGTAAGCGGATTTCACTTTGTACTTCACTGCTAAATTGCTGAATAACAGCAGGGTCTTGAATGTCTCGCCGTTGTGCGGTGACCGACATCAGTAGATGGCGACTGACCAGCCAGGCGACCAACTGAGTTTCACGTGAGTTCAAGCCATGTAATTCGGCAAACTCCATTGCGTCTTGAGCACCAAGAATGGAATGGTCACCACCACGCCCTTTGGCAATATCATGAAACAATGCCGCCAGCAGCAGGAGTTCTGGCTGTGGCAGGCGGGGGTAGAGCTCAACACAGAGCGGGTGGTGTGGGCGGTTTTCCTCGTTGGCAAAACTTTCCAGCTTTTGCAACACGCGGATGGTGTGCTCATCAACGGTATAAGCGTGAAACAAATCGAACTGCATCTGGCCGACAATTTTACTCCATTGCGGCATATAGGCCCACAATACACTGTGACGATGCATTGGCAGTAGTGCGCGGGAAACCGCGCCAGGATGGCGCAGAATAGCCATAAATAACTTTCTGGCGGCAGGGATATTGCACAAAGGTTGTGCCAGATGGCGGCGAGCATGACGTAATTGGCGTACTGTGGTGGAGTAGATGCCGGTGATCTCACGGTTGCAGGCCATCAGGTAAAACATGCGCATGATCGCCTCTGGTTGACGGATAAACAGCTGTTCATCACGCAGGTCAATCAAGGTGCCGCGAAGTTGAAAATCATCATCGAGTGGGTGTGGCTTTTCTGTGGTCTCTAACGCCAGAATAGCTTCATCAAATAGCTGCAATAGCATCTGGTTGAGTTCGCTGACGCGGCGCGTCATCCGATAGAAATCTTTCATCATTCGTTCTATCGGTTCATTACCTGTCCCTGTGTAATTGAGTAACTGGGCGACGCTGAGCTGGCGATCAAAGAGCAGCCGATTATCGTAGCGTGATAGCACCAGATGTAACGCAAAGCGGATACGCCACAAGAAACTTTGACACTCATTTAATTCGTTGCGTTCAGCTTGCGTCAGGAAACCGAATTCCACCATTTCATCCAGAGAGGTTGCACCAAAATGGCGGCGAGCCACCCACAGCAGGGTGTGGATATCGCGCAGGCCCCCAGGGCTGCTTTTGATATCTGGCTCCAGATTATAACTGGTACCGTGATAGCGCTGATGACGTTGCTGCTGTTCGAGAATTTTGGCATCAAAGAATTTTGGTGAAGGCCAGAAGCCATCACTAAAAATATGTTTTTGCAGTTGTAAGAACAGTGCAACATCGCCACAGATTAAACGGGATTCAATCAGATTAGTGGCAATGGTCAGGTCCGCCAGCCCTTCTAGCAGGCACTCTTCCAGGGTCCGTACACTGTGACCTACCTCGAGTTTCAAATCCCACAGCAAGGTGATGAATTCACTGACCCCGGCGGCTTGTTTGTCGTCCAGCGGTGTCTGGCTGAGTATCAGTAGGTCAATATCAGACCATGGATGCAGTTCACCCCGGCCATAGCCTCCAACGGCAACCAGCGCGGTTTCGGGGATATCGGCAAATCCGTAGAATATCCACAGCCGGCGCAGGAGCTGATCAATAAATTCACTACGGGCCGTTACCAGGGCTTCAACAGGAGAACCCGCATTGAATGCTGACTTGAGCCAAAGGTGAAATTGCTCAAGGTGTTGTTTAAGCGCGATGCAGTTAATTTCTGCATCGCCGTAGGTGTTAGGGTATTCCGGTGACGGCGGCGTGTTGGCTGTCTCTGGTTCACAATTATTTTCAGACATGATTCACAGCCCCTAAAAAGCCGGGTATAAACCGGCGTTAGATCACTGATCAAGCCGGTTATTAGAGAAATCTGCAACGGGTTCTATGCTGATTGTCTACTCTTGGTGCGTAATAATGCGCGGGATGGTGTCATCCTTACGTAGTGTCATTATTTCACAGCCATTCTCAGTAACCACAATAGTATGCTCGTACTGAGCCGACAAGCTGCGGTCTTTGGTTTTTACTGTCCAACCGTCTTTCATGGTGCGAATCCGGTAATCACCCGCATTGACCATCGGCTCGATAGTGAAGGCCATACCTGCCTGTAATACTACGCCACCATCATCAGCATCATAATGCAGTACCTGGGGTTCCTCATGGAAATTTTCGCCAATGCCATGGCCACAATATTCACGCACGACAGAGAATTTCTCAGCTTCAACGAATTGTTGAATCGCCTTGCCCAGAGTGCGCAGGCGGATGCCGGGTTTAACCATCTTAAGCGCCAAATACAGGCTCTCTTGAGTAATACGGCATAGGCGATCACCCAGAATGGTGGCTTTGCCGACGGTAAACATTTTCGAGGTATCACCGTGGAAACCGTCTTTGATGACCGTGACATCAATATTGACGATATCACCATCTTTCAACACTTTTTCATCACTGGGAATGCCGTGACAGACCACTTCATTCGCCGAAATACAAACAGATTTCGGATAGCCATGATAGCCAAGGGGAGCGGGGATGGCCTGTTGTTGATGAGTGATGTACTCGTGACAGATTTTGTCCAGCTCACCGGTGGTGATGCCGGGTTTGACATAGGGTTCGATCATTTCAAGCACTTCTGCGGCCAGACGGCCTGCAACGCGCATTTTTTGTATGTCATCAGGTGTTTTGATTGAAATTGCCATGAATTAGTCCGCAGGTGTCGCCATTAATTGATAATAGGAATGAAAGGCTTTGACTTATGGTATCAGCCCTGTAGGTGGCTGCCAAATTTGATTTCCGATATGCAACAAAAGTTGGTGTCGCGGGCCGGTTTATGGTATAAAGCGCGCCGACAGATCCGCAGTTTGTACTGGTTGCTGACTAAGGGTCTAGTTGTAGTATTTAACTGCACTCATATTGTGTAAATAACACACACGTATCGGCACATCCGCCGGGGTGCCTTGAGATGGCTTAGGCCATTGTCGGGGTCGGCGTTATGGGATACGTGGAGGCATAACCCCAATCATTCTATAGAGGTTTAATCATGGCAACTGTTTCCATGCGCGACATGCTTCAGGCTGGTGTTCACTTTGGTCACCAAACCCGTTACTGGAACCCGAAAATGAAGCCTTTCATTTTTGGTGCACGTAACAAGGTTCACATCATCAACCTGGAAAAAACGGTACCAATGGCCAATGCTGCACTGGCTGAACTGACAAAAATTGCTTCCCGTAAAGGTAAGATCCTGTTCGTTGGTACCAAACGCGCAGCAAGCGAAGCGGTAAAAGAATATGCTAACAACTGCGATCAGTTCTTCGTGAACCATCGTTGGTTGGGTGGCATGCTGACTAACTGGAAAACAGTTCGTCAGTCAATCAAACGTTTGAAAGATCTGGAAATCCAGTCTCAAGATGGCACCTTTGACAAGCTGACCAAGAAAGAAGCGCTGATGCGTACTCGTGAATTGGACAAGCTGGAAAACTCACTGGGTGGTATCAAGGACATGGGTGGTCTGCCAGACGCTCTGTTTGTTATCGATGCCGATCACGAACATATTGCAATCAAAGAAGCCAACAACTTGGGTATCCCGGTATTCTCCATCGTTGATACCAACTCTGATCCAGATGGCGTTGACTTCATCATCCCTGGTAACGACGATGCCATCCGTGCAATCAAATTGTACTTGGATGCTGTTGCTACTGCCGTCCGTGAAGGTCGTTCTCAAGATCTGGCCGTTCAGGCGGAAGAAAGCTTCGTAGAAGCTGAATAATAAGGTCAAGCCCTTATTAACCAGGTATTGAATATGTTGGTTAGGGGGCCTATAAAGGCCCCTTTTACTTATCTGAATGAGAACTATCTCCGTGAGAGATAACCGAGGAAAAAGAAATGGCTGATATTACCGCTGCCCTGGTAAAAGAACTGCGTGAGCGTACCAGCGCAGGCATGATGGATTGTAAAAAAGCGCTGATCGAAGCTGCTGGCGACATTGAGTTGGCAATCGAAAACATGCGTAAATCTGGTGCGATCAAAGCCGCTAAGAAAGCAGGCAATGTGGCTGCTGATGGCGTGATCAAGACCAAGATTGACGGTCATTACGGTGTGATTCTGGAAGTTAACTGCCAGACTGACTTCGTAGCTAAAGATGCTGGCTTCCAGGCATTTGCCAACAAAGTGTTGGATGCGGCTGTGGCAGGTAAAATCACAGATATTGATGTGCTGAAAGCTCAGTTCGAAGAAGAGCGTATTGCACTGGTGGCTAAAATCGGTGAGAACATCAATATTCGCCGCGTTGCTTCCCTGGAAGGCGATGTACTGGGTAGCTATCTGCACGGTGCACGTATTGGGGTTCTGGTTGCTGCGAAAGGTGCTGATGAAGAGTTGGTTAAACAACTTGCTATGCATGTTGCGGCGAGCAAGCCTGAATTCGTGAATCCTGAAGATGTGTCAGCTGAAGTGGTAGAAAAAGAGTACCAGGTTCAGTTGGACATCGCCATGCAGTCCGGCAAGCCAAAAGAAATCGCCGAGAAAATGGTTGAAGGCCGCATGAAGAAATTTACCGGCGAAGTTTCTCTGACCGGTCAGCCTTTTGTTATTGATCCAAACAAGAGTGTGGGTCAGTTGCTGAAGGAACATAACGCCGAAGTTGTTAATTTCATCCGCTTTGAAGTGGGTGAAGGTATCGAGAAGGTTGAAACCGACTTTGCTGCAGAAGTTGCAGCGATGAGTAAGCAATCTTAATACCTGTTAGTTAAGGAGCCGCCATCAGGCGGTTCCTTTTATGCCCCAGTTGAGCAGTAGATAAGACGCTTTTGTATAGCTCGCTAAATCGAGTGGAATCGCTAGTGTTGTCATAAGAATCTACCGCTTGAATGATGGGGTATATACTCAGTAAAGGCGCGACATATCAGCCCAAACCTCCAATACAATTACTGCTTCTTAGGACAGAACACCATGGCAACCAATGCAAAACCCGTTTATCAGCGTATCCTACTCAAACTGAGTGGTGAAGCACTGCAAGGTGCAGAAGGCTTTGGGATTGACGCTAGCGTTTTGGATCGCATGGCTCAGGAAATAAAAGAACTGGTCGAGCTGGGGATTCAGGTTGGTGTAGTGATTGGTGGTGGCAACCTTTTCCGTGGTGCTGGCTTGGCACAAGCGGGCATGAACCGCGTAGTGGGTGACCATATGGGGATGCTGGCTACCGTGATGAACGGGTTGGCTATGCGTGATGCCTTGCACCGTGCCTATGTGAACGCTCGCCTGATGTCGGCCATTCCGTTGAACGGCGTGTGTGACAATTACAGTTGGGCAGAGGCGATCAGCTTGCTGCGCAACAACCGTGTGGTTATTTTCTCCGCAGGGACAGGTAACCCGTTTTTTACCACCGATTCCGCTGCCTGCCTGCGTGGCATTGAAATTGAAGCCGATGTAGTATTGAAGGCGACTAAAGTAGATGGTGTATACTCTGCTGACCCGGTGAAACACCCGGATGCAACACTGTTCGAACAGTTGACTTATCAGGACGTGTTGGAGCGAGAGTTGAAAGTGATGGATCTGGCGGCATTCACGCTGGCTCGTGATCATGGTTTGCCAATTCGTGTATTTAACATGAATAAGCCTGGAGCGCTGCGTCGGGTGGTCATGGGTGAAAGCGAAGGCACGTTGATCAGCAAATAACCGCCGTTCTACCAAATTTAGCGGGAGTGTGTGTATCTGGCCTCATGGTAACGTTGCCGATAGCAGGCAACTGAATATGCTGATAGGCTTGAGCAAGCCGATGATTCAGGTGATTGAGCGCCATCAACACTTCTGTAGCTTGAAAGATCACGGGTAGATAACCCCAGGTGCTCTCTACCCATTAGAGTAAAATTCACGGGCTATACGTATTTGAGCTATGGCCTGCCAAGTAACCAGCTTTCAAGGGTTCGCAACGTGATAAATGAAATCAGAAAAGATGCCGATTCGCGCATGGGAAAATGCGTAGAATCATTCAAAAACCACATCAGCAAGATCCGTACCGGCCGTGCTTCACCCAGTATTCTGGATGGCATCATGGTGGAATATTATGGCTCTTCAACACCATTGCGCCAACTGGCTAACGTAACGGTTGAAGATTCCCGTACTTTGGCGATCAATCTGTTTGATCGTTCTTTGGGGTCAGCAGTAGAAAAGGCCATTATGGCTTCTGATCTGGGGCTGAACCCTAACTCTGCAGGCGCTGTGATCCGTGTTCCACTGCCACCGTTGACGGAAGAGCGTCGTAAGGATCTGATTAAGGTGGTCCGCGGTGAAGCAGAACAAGGGCGTGTTGCCGTGCGTAATGTGCGTCGTGATGCTAACGATAAAGTCAAAGTGCTGTTGAAAGATAAAGAAATCAGTGAAGATGAAGATCGTCGTTCACAAGATGATATTCAGAAAATGACTGATGCCTATATCAAGTTACTTGATGCTGCGTTGGCTGACAAAGAAAAAGAGCTGATGGATTTTTAATCATCATCATGCAGGGATAAGCGTCGCCTGAGCGGCGCTTTATTTTTTGTGGTATCTCATCCATGATAATTTAAGTTGCAAGGTTGCGGTTTGCGCATCGTGGTCTGCAATTTGAATGGTGATGGGTATAGCGTCCGTCTTATCATTTTTAGAGGTCACAGATAATCGCGGCTACAGCTTTTATGCTCGATTATCTTGGATTTCATCGCACAGTGATTCAGAGCCTACTTATGAAGCAACTGACTATTTTAGGTTCCACCGGTTCTGTGGGTACCAGTACACTGGCGGTGGTCAGGGAGAACCCTGATCTTTTCGCGATTAAAGCACTGGTGGCTGGCCGTAATGTGGCGGTCATGGCACAGCAGTGTATTGAGTTTCGTCCAGACTATGCGGCTATGGCGGATGAAAAAGCCGCGAATGCGCTACGACTCCTGTTGGCCGAAAATGGGGTGAAAACCGAAGTATTGGCGGGCGAGCAGGCAGCGTGCGAACTGGCAGCATTAAGTGATGTCGATCAGGTTACTGCGGCGATTGTCGGTGCTGCAGGCTTACTACCGACACTGGCGGCCATTCGTGCGAGTAAACAGGTATTACTGGCGAATAAAGAGTCGTTGGTGACATGTGGTCGTCTGTTTATGGAGGCGGTCCAAAAGAGTCAGGCGCAATTACTGCCACTGGATAGTGAACACAATGCTATCTTTCAGAGCCTGCCAGAAACCATTCAGCGCCAGTTAGGGTATGGTTCTTTGGCGGAACAGGGGGTTTCACGTATCGTGCTTACGGGCTCTGGTGGTCCGTTCCGGTCTACACCATTGACGCAATTTGCCAGTATGACGCCTGATCAAGCCTGTGCTCACCCTAACTGGTCAATGGGGCGCAAAATCTCAGTGGATTCTGCCACCATGATGAATAAAGGTCTGGAGTATATTGAGGCGCGCTGGCTATTCAATGCTTCAGCTGAGCAAATGGAAGTTATTTTACATCCACAATCAGTGATTCACTCCATGGTGCGTTATGCTGATGGCAGTGTATTGGCTCAACTGGGCACACCGGATATGCGTACCCCTATCGCCCATGCTATGGCCTATCCACAGCGGGTTAATTCAGGCGTGGCTGCACTCGATTTCTGCCGTATTGGCGCGTTAACCTTCTCTGAGCCTGAACCTGAACGTTACCCTTGCCTTTATCTGGCGATTAAAGCCTTTGATGCCGGCCAAGCGGCTACCACAGCACTGAATGCAGCGAATGAAATTGCTGTAGCGGCATTCTTGCAGGAACAGATTCGTTTTACTGATATTTCAACGGTCAATCATAGCGTTGTTGAATGTTTAGCCCTGAAGGAACCTACTTCAATTGAGATGGTTTTAGACATAGACCGTCAGGCTCGTGAAGTGGCCCGTGGTATGGTTCGTACACTCTGTATTTAGTGGTTACAGTCAGCAGCAACAGGTGAGTGGCCAGAGGATTGGAGGTAAGGCATCTTAATAAGTTTTAGTTCAATCGGTTACTAGCAGTCCGCAACTGACCTAAACTTGGGTATAATAGATCGTCTGATTTTGACAGGAATGCGTGTTTGCCATGCTGTGGCTGTTTGTTCAGGCTGTTATGAGGTGTTATAGTCTTTAGGATAATTATTGCGTTATCAGCCATAATTTAAGTTGCTGGTGTGTCGCCTGTGTTACTCGACTCATTTACGGATAGGCCGAGTAACACAGTCAACATCTTGTAGATTGCACTGTAGCGAGTCAGGTAATGGATAGAGAATATTCGTCAATCCTTGCTGGGCAGCGTCAGGGTACAAGGTGGGCAGACTGAAAAGCTGTGTCAGGCACACGGCTTTTTTTGCGTATAAAGCCCAATGTCTCGGCATGGCTATGGTGTTTCTATTGAGGAAATAAGTACGAGTTATGTCGTCAGCAAATCAACAAGAAGCTAGTCAGGTAGTTCAAATGCCACGCCATGTTGCGATTATCATGGATGGCAATGGGCGCTGGGCCAAGCGTCAAGGTAAATTACGCATATCTGGGCATAAAGCTGGGGTGAAATCGGTGCGCCGTGCGGTCAGCTTTGCTGCCAGTAACCATCTGGATGCTCTCACACTTTATGCTTTCAGCAGCGAAAACTGGAACCGTCCTGCGCAGGAAGTACTGGCTTTGATGGAGCTTTTTGTTCGTGCGCTAGATAGTGAAGTAAAAAGTCTACACAAACATAATGTGAGATTACGGGTGATCGGTGATATCACACGTTTCAGCACGCGTCTCCAAGAGCGAATCCATCGCTCGGAGCAACTGACAGAGAATAACAGCGGCCTGACGCTGAATGTCGCAGCCAATTATGGTGGTCGGTGGGATATTATTCAGGGAGTGAAAGCGTTGGCTGAAAAGGTGCAGCAGGGGAGTTTGCACCCAGAGCAGATCAGTGAAGAGTTGCTCAATGAGTCTGTTTGCATGAGCGATCTCGCACCAGTAGATTTAGTGATCCGCACCGGGGGCGAACATCGCATAAGTAACTTCTTGTTGTGGCAAATTGCCTATGCTGAGCTTTACTTCACTGATGTACTCTGGCCAGATTTTGATGAACTTGTCTTTGAAGGTGCGCTAAATGCATTTGCACAACGGGAGCGTCGCTTCGGAGGTACAACACCTATTGACGCCAATGCGTCCTAGGGGGAACTTTTGCTGAAGTCTCGCCTTATAACGGCTCTGATTTTAATTCCGATTGTTATCGCTGCGCTGTTTTTTCTCGCGCCGTTAGCCTTTGGCCTGGTGACACTGGCTGTTTGCATGTTGGCAGCTTGGGAGTGGGGGCAATTGGCGGGGTTTACTTCCCGCGCCCAGCGTATTTTATTGGCCGTGTTGTGTGGCTTGCTACTGGCATTGATGATGTTCAGTGTGCAGGTTTACCCACAATCGGGTCACCCATGGTTGTCGGAAGGCCCATTGTGGCTGGCGTTGGCATGGTGGTTGATGGCCCTGGCGCTGGTGCTGTTCTACCCGAGTTCCGCAGCATTATGGCGTAACTCACGGTTATTACGCCTGGTTTTTGGCCTCTTCACCATTGTCCCGTTCTTCTGGGGGATGCTGGCATTGCGTCAGTATGGTTATGAGGAGAATCCTTTTACCGGATCTTGGCGTCTGCTCTACATCATGCTGCTGGTTTGGGGGGCGGACTCTGGCGCCTATATGTTTGGCAAGTTGTTTGGCAAACATAAATTGGCACCGAAAGTTTCCCCAGGGAAAACCTGGGAAGGGTTGATTGGTGGCCTGGTGACCTCTGCAGTGCTTTCCTGGCTATTTGGCCTTTATGCCCCTTTATCTGTGGCACCGATAACACTGTTAGTCTGTTCTGTTATTGCTGCACTGGCTTCGGTATTGGGCGATCTGACGGAAAGTATGTTTAAACGCGAAGCGGGTATCAAAGATAGTGGTCATCTGATTCCAGGGCATGGTGGTATACTGGATCGCATTGATAGTTTGACTGCAGCTGTGCCGGTATTTGCTTGTTTAATGCTGTTAGTGTTTTAATCTGTTATCGGCGGGAGACTTAAAAGGTTATATGTTAAGCGTGCTCTGGAATCTGGTGGCGTTTATTATTGCGCTAGGGATATTAATCACTGTGCATGAGTTTGGGCACTTTTGGGTGGCTCGTCGCTGTGGTGTGCGCGTTGAGCGCTTTTCCATTGGTTTTGGCCGTGCACTGTGGAGCCGCACTGACCGTCAGGGTACAGAAATTGTCATCGCCATGATCCCGCTTGGCGGTTATGTAAAAATGCTGGATGAGCGTGCTGAACCCGTTGCCCCAGAGTTACGGCACCAGGCTTTCAATAATAAACCCATCTGGCAGCGTGCGGCGATAATCAGTGCTGGCCCGATTGCTAATTTTCTTTTTGCTATTTTTGCTTATTGGCTAGTATTTATTATCGGTGTGCCAAGCTTTCGTCCAGTCATTGGGGAAATAGCACCACAATCTATAGCGGCGAACGCTGAAATTTCTCCTGGTATGGAACTTAAATCAGTCGATGGTATCGAAACGCCTGATTGGGAATCTGTTCGTCTCGCTCTGGTGACTAAAATAGGGGATGCCCAAACTGAGGTAGGAGTAGCACCGTTTGGTTCTTCACAAGCGGTGATAAAAACCTTGGATTTACGTCATTGGAGTTTTGAACCTGACAAAGAGGACCCGGTACGTTCTTTGGGCATGATCCCTCGAGGTCCACAGATAGAGTCTGTTTTAGCACAAGTACAAGTAGGCTCAGCAGCGCAAAAGGCGGGTTTACAAGTAGGGGACAGGATCGTTAAAGTCGATGGTCAGCCACTAGATCGTTGGGAAACATTGGTTAAACAGATTCTCAATAGTCCAGGCAAACCGTTGGTTTTAGAGATAGAAAGAAGCGGTAACCCCTTGTCTTTAACGCTAATACCAGATACAAAATCAGTAGGTAAAGATAAGTCAGTAGGTTTTGCAGGTATTTTCCCGAAAGTGTTACCACTGCCGGATGAGTACAAAACGATTCGTCAGTATGGACCGTTCTCGGCGCTGTATCAGGCTGGGGACAAAACCTGGCAACTGATGCACCTTACGGTCAGCATGTTGGGTAAATTAATAACTGGTGATGTGAAACTGAACAACCTGAGTGGTCCTATTTCTATCGCTCAGGGGGCAGGGGCATCAGCGGGAGTGGGGTTTGTGTATTACGTGATGTTTCTGGCGTTGATTAGCGTCAACCTTGGGATCATCAACCTATTCCCACTACCTGTATTAGATGGTGGGCATCTTCTCTTCCTGGCGATAGAAAAGCTGAAGGGGGGGCCAGTTTCCGAGCGAGTACAGGACTACAGTTACCGCATTGGTTCGATTTTGTTGGTGCTGCTAATGGGTCTTGCACTTTTCAATGATTTTTCTCGTCTTTAGGGGCGGGGACAGGTTAGGAAGAACGCATAACAACGATGGCGATGAAAAAGTTGCTCATAGCGTCGCTGCTGTTTGGCAGCGCCACCGTATACGGTGCCGACGGGTTCGTAGTGAAGGATATTCATTTCGAAGGCCTGCAACGAGTCGCCGTCGGTGCGGCGTTACTCAATATGCCGGTTCGTGTAGGTGATACCGTCTCTGATGAAGATATCAGTAATACCATTCGTGCCTTGTTTGCTACTGGCAACTTCGAGGATGTCCGCGTACTGCGGGATGGTGATACGCTGATAGTTCAGGTCAAAGAACGTCCCACCATTGCCAGCATCACTTTCTCCGGTAATAAATCGGTAAAAGATGACATGCTCAAGCAGAACCTGGAAGCCTCCGGCGTTCGGGTCGGTGAGGCACTTGACCGTACCACCTTATCCAGCATGGAGAAAGGGTTAGAAGACTTTTACTATAGCGTAGGTAAATACAGTGCCTCGGTGAAAGCCGTGGTCACGCCTTTGCCACGTAACCGTGTTGACCTGAAATTGGTGTTCGCGGAAGGGGTCTCAGCCAAAATCCAACAAATCAATATTGTTGGTAACCATGCGTTCACCACTGATGAGCTGTTAGCTCATTTCCAACTGCGTGATGAGGTACCTTGGTGGAATTTGGTGGCTGATCAGAAATACCAGAAGCAAAAACTGGCGGGTGATCTTGAAACCCTGCGCAGCTTTTATCTGGATCGTGGTTATGCCCGTTTCAATATTGATTCCACGCAGGTCAGCCTGACGCCAGATAAGAAAGGTATCTACGTCACTATCAACATTACCGAAGGTGAACAGTTCAAGCTCACTGGTGTCGTGGTTACCGGTAATCTGGCGGGGCACTCGGCAGAAGTGGCCCAACTGACCAAAGTCGAACCAGGGCAACTGTTTAGTGGCACTAAATTGACCAAGATGGAAGATAGCATCAAAAAGATGTTTGCCCGTTATGGTTATGCTTATCCTCGCGTACAGACTCAACCTGAAATCAACGATGCAGATAGAACGGTGAAGTTGCACATTAACATTGATGCGGGTAACCGTTTCTATGTTAAGCGCATCCGGTTTGAAGGTAATGACGTCAGTAAAGATTCTGTATTGCGTCGCGAAATGCGCCAGATGGAAGGTGCCTGGTTAGGCAATGAACAGGTTGAGCAGGGTAAAGATCGTCTGAACCGTTTAGGTTTCTTCGAAACGGTGGATGTAGAAACTCAACGTGTACCAGGTACAACTGATCAGGTTGATATCGTTTACAAAGTGAAAGAGCGCAACACCGGTACGCTAAACTTTGGTGTCGGTTACGGTACTGAAAGTGGTGTCAGCTTCCAAGCAGGTGTGCAGCAGGATAACTGGCTGGGTACCGGCTATTCGGTGGGGATTAACGGTACCAAGAATACTTATCAGACTTATACCGAGCTGTCGCTGACCAACCCATACTTCACCGTTGATGGTGTGAGCTTGGGCGGGCGTATTTTCTACAATGACTTTAAAGCGAGCAACGCTGATCTGTCTGCGTATACCAACAGCAGTTATGGTATCGATGGTACGCTAGGGTTCCCGATCAACGAATATAACTCTCTGCGTACCAGCTTGGGTTATGTGCACAACTCCTTGTCGGATATGAAGCCGCAGGTGGCCATGTGGCGTTACCTTGACTCGGTAGGTGAGAATCCAGGCCTTCTTAACACGGCCAGTTATAGTGCGGATGATTTCACCCTGAGCTTGGGGTGGACGTATAATAATCTCAACCGTGGCTTCTTCCCGACACAAGGTAACCGGACCTCGTTTACCACCAAGGTTGCCGTGCCTGGTTCGGACAACTCGTACTACAAGATGACCTTGGACAGTACGCAGTATGTGCCAATCGATGAAGATAAGACCTGGGTGGTGTTAGGCCGTGGCCGTGTAGGTTACGCAGATGGCTTTGGCGGTAAAGAGATGCCATTCTACGAGAACTTCTATGCCGGTGGTTCGAGTACGGTGCGTGGCTTCCAGTCCAATACCATTGGTCCAAAAGCGGTTTACTATAATTCAAATTCATTTAGCTGCCCGACTATGTCGAATGGCCAAGCTCAGGTGCTCTGTAATTCCGGCGATGCGGTGGGTGGTAATGCTACCGCCGTAGCCAGTTTGGAGCTGATTACACCAACGCCGTTCCTCAGTGAGAAATACGCGAACTCAGTGCGTACTTCGTTTTTCATTGATGCGGGTACGGTATGGGATACCAAGTGGGAAAATACCACTGAGACAACCATGTATGGGGTGCCAGACTACAGTAAAGCGAGCAATATTCGCTTGTCGGCTGGTATTGCTGTGCAATGGATGTCGCCACTGGGGCCATTGGTATTCTCGTATGCTGATCCGTTCAAGAGCTATGAAGGCGATCGCTCAGAACAGTTCCAGTTTAACATTGGTAAAACCTGGTAATCGGTTTGCTGGTGTGTAGGGCAGTTAAAAACAGAATCACAAATGTCAGGCTTAGATCATGTCATAGGGAGTGGATTTCCATTGTGGCCTGTGACAAGTCTGGCAAATTGTGTATTTCAATAGTGTCAAATGACACAAACGAGTGATGGTAAGGAGTTTATAGTGAAAAAGTGGTTATGTGCCGCAGGCCTCGGTTTAGCAATGGCTGCTTCAGCGGGCGTTCAAGCAGCAGATAAAATCGCTGTCGTTAACGTTTCCAACATTTTCCAGCAAATGCCTGCCCGTGAAGCCGTGGCTAAGCAGTTGGAAAGTGAATTCAAAAACCGTGCAACTGAACTCCAGAACATGGAACGTGATCTGCAGACTAAAATGCAGAAGTTGCAACGTGACGCTTCTACCATGAAGGCTGCTGACCGCAGCAAAATGGAGAAAGAAGTCATGGCGCAGCGTGATCAGTTCTCTCAGAAAGCGCAAGCTTTCGAACAGGACAATCGTCGCCGTCAGATGGAAGAGCGTAACAAACTCCTGACCCGTATTCAGGATGCGGTGAAAGCTGTTGCCACCAAACAAGGTTATGACGTTGTGATCGACACTAACGCAATTGCTTATGCGGGTGCTTCACAAGATATTACCGCTGAAGTACAAAAACAGGTTAAATAATAACATGTTTTCAATTCGACTGGCTGATTTAGCGCAGCAGTTGAATGCACAAATGCACGGTGATGGCGATCTCGTCATCACCGGCATTGCTTCTATGCATTCTGCACAGGCTGGGCAAATCACGTTTTTGTCAAACAGCCGTTATCAACAGCAATTGGCCGCATGTCAGGCGAGTGCCGTTGTTTTGACCGCTGCAGATTTACCACATTGTCGCAGTGCGGCGCTAGTGGTTAAAAATCCTTATTTGACTTATGCCCATTTGGCACAACTGATGGATACTACACCTACACCGGCAACCGATATTGCGCCGAGTGCAGTGATCTCGCCTGAAGCGCAGCTCGGCTTGAATGTATCCGTTGGTGCTAACGCCGTTATCGAATCTGGTGTCATACTCGGTGATAACGTGGTGATTGGTGCGGGTTGTTTTATTGGTAAATATACTCGTATTGGTGCTGGTACGCGTCTATGGGCGAATGTAACGATTTACCATGAGATTGAAATTGGTCAGCATTGCCTGATTCAATCAGGAACAGTGATTGGTGCTGATGGTTTCGGCTATGCCAATGAGCGAGGCAATTGGATCAAGATCCCTCAGTTGGGGAGAGTGATTATTGGTGACCGCGTTGAAATTGGTGCCTGTACCACTATTGATCGTGGTGCGCTGGATGATACTCTGATTGGCAATGGTGTTATCATTGATAACCAGTGCCAGATTGCGCATAACGTAGTGATTGGCGAGAACACTGCTGTTGCTGGCGGTGTTATTATGGCAGGTAGTCTGAAAATTGGCCGCAATTGTCAAATTGGTGGTGCCAGTGTGATTAATGGTCACATGGAGATTGCTGATCAGGTTGTTGTCACCGGAATGGGAATGGTTATGAGACCAATCACTGAACCTGGGGTATACTCCTCGGGTATTCCGCTACAGCCTAACAAAGTTTGGCGTAAAACAGCTGCGTTGGTGATGAATATCGACGATATTAGCAAGCGTTTAAAAGCTATTGAACGAAAAGTCGGGAAAGATTAATCACTGTTACCCACTGAGATACTGGGTATAAAATAAACGCATTGGCTTTAACGCCAACAGTGCAAAGTGATGTTAATTTGCGGCCTGCCGGATGCCCTTCTTTTGGCATAAAGCAGGCCGTGTTGTTGATACTTTAAGTTTTTAAAGACAGGAAGAGTATTTTGACTACAGACACTCATACTCTAGATATAGCAGAAATTTTGGAACTTCTTCCTCATCGTTATCCGTTTTTGCTGGTTGATCGTGTACTAGAGTTCGAAGAACATAAATATCTGCGGGCAGTGAAGAACGTATCGGTCAATGAGCCGTTTTTCCAGGGCCATTTCCCAGGTAAACCGATTTTCCCGGGTGTGTTGATTTTAGAAGCAATGGCACAGGCTACCGGTATTCTGGCATTTAAGAGTGTAGGCAAACTGGAACCGGGTGAATTGTACTATTTTGCCGGGATTGACGAAGCGCGTTTCAAACGCCCAGTGGTGCCTGGTGACCAGATGGTTATGGAAGTCACTTTCGAAAAAACTCGTCGCGGTCTGACGCGCTTTAAAGGCGTGGCAACCGTTGATGGAAAAATTGTCTGCGAAGCAACCATGATGTGTGCCCGCAGCCGGGAGGCATAATCTGTGATTGATAAAACCGCCTTTATCCATCCTGCAGCAATTGTTGAAAAGGGAGCCATCATCGGTGCGGGGGCGCATATTGGCCCTTTCTGTTACGTTGGTCCTCAGGTGGAAATCGGCGCAGGTACCCTCCTGAAATCCCATGTGGTGGTGAACGGTATTACCAAAATTGGTCGCGATAACCAGATTTATCAGTTCGCTTCCATTGGTGAAGTGAACCAGGATCTAAAATATGCCGGTGAGCCGACACGTGTTGAGGTGGGTGACCGTAACCGTATCCGTGAAAGTGTCACCATCCACCGCGGTACGGTGCAGGCGTCGGGCCTGACCAAGGTGGGAAACGATAATCTGCTGATGGTCAATGTCCATATTGCCCATGATTGCGTGGTGGGTAACTCCTGCATATTGGCAAATAATGCGACGCTGGCCGGCCATGTGGAAATAGACGACTATGCCATCATTGGTGGCATGAGTGCAGTCCATCAGTTCTGTGTTATTGGTGCTCATGTGATGGTGGGGGGGTGCTCCGGTGTGGCGCAAGATGTGCCGCCTTTCGTTATTGCGCAAGGTAACCATGCAACGCCGTTTGGTGTGAATACCGTTGGCCTGAAACGTCGCGGCTTTGATAAGGATCAAGTGCAGGCGATCCGTAATGCCTACAAAATCCTCTATCGTAGCGAGAAAACGTTGGATGAAGCCAAAGCAGAGATTGACGAATTGGCGAAAGAGCAACCGGTGGTGCAGTCGTTCCTTGATTTCTTCGCCCGCTCAACCCGCGGGATTATTCGCTGAGCTATGCAAAATCGTCCACTGACTATTGGATTGGTCGCCGGAGAAACCTCCGGTGATATCTTGGGGGCTGGTTTAATCCATGCATTGAAGGCTCATCATCCTGAGGCCCGTTTTGTTGGTGTTGCAGGGCCATTGATGCAGGCGGCAGGGTGTGAAGCCTGGTATGAAATGGAAGAGCTGGCGGTTATGGGGGTGGTAGAAGTCCTTGGGCGTTTGCCTCGTTTACTGAAGATTCGCCAGGATTTGACTCGTCGGTTTAGTGAGTTGCAGCCCGATGTGTTTGTAGGTATTGATGCGCCGGATTTCAATATTACTCTGGAAGGTCGCCTGAAAAAACAGGGCATCCGTACTATTCACTATGTCAGCCCATCAGTCTGGGCCTGGCGACAAAAACGCATTTTCAAAATTGCTAAAGCAACCAATTTGGTGCTGGCATTTCTTCCTTTTGAAAAAGCGTTTTACGACCGTTTCAACGTCCCTTGTCGTTTTATCGGCCATACCATGGCTGATGCCATGCCGCTGCAGCCAGATAAGCAAGCTGCACGTTTAGCGTTGGGTATCGCCCCCAATGCTCGCTGTTTGGCTCTGCTGCCTGGCAGCCGTGGTGCCGAAGTGGAAATGTTGAGTGGCGACTTTATCAAGACTGCACAGTTGCTACGCCACCATTATCCGGAGCTGGTGGTGATTGTGCCGTTAGTTAATGCTAAACGGCGTCAACAGTTCGAAGCTATCAAGGCTCAGATAGCACCGGAGCTCAATATTCGCCTGCTGGATGGCAAAGGGCGTGAGGCCATGGTTGCCAGTGATGCGGCGTTGTTGGCTTCAGGTACTGCGGCTTTGGAGTGCATGCTGGCGAAATGCCCTATGGTGGTGGGTTATCGGATGAAGCCTTCTACCTTTTGGTTAGCCCAGCGCCTGGTGAAAACGCCCTATGTTTCGTTGCCAAACTTGTTGGCTGGGCGAGAGATCGTCACCGAACTGTTACAGCACGATTGTGTGCCGGATAAGCTGGCAAGCGCATTGCTACCCTTGTTGGAAGAGAGTTCGCAAACCCAGCAGTTGAAGCAGACATTTCTGGCTCTTCATCAGAGTATTCGCTGTGGCGCTGACGAACAGGCTGCCCAGGCCGTGTTGGAGTTGGCAACATCATGCTAGAACCCTTTGTTTATCCTGCAGCCCGGCTGTTTGCCGGGGTAGATGAAGTTGGACGGGGGCCTCTGGTGGGGGCGGTAGTGACTGCCGCAGTGATTCTTGATCCGGCCAAACCGATTGTCGGCCTGGCGGATTCAAAAAAACTCAGTGAAAAGCGCCGTCTGGCATTGTATGACGAAATCATGGACAAAGCGTATTCCTGGAGTTTGGGGCGTGCTGAAGCCAGTGAAATCGATCAACTGAATATCCTGCATGCCACTATGTTGGCGATGCAGCGTGCAGTGGCCGGCTTGCATATTGAACCTGATATGGTGTTGATTGACGGAAACCGTTGCCCCACATTACCGATGCGTTCATTGGCGGTGGTGAAAGGGGACAGTCGAGTCGCGGAAATCAGTGCAGCATCAATCCTGGCAAAGGTGACGCGTGATCGAGAAATGGCCGAGCTCGACTTGGCTTTTCCGGAATATGGCTTTGCCCAACATAAAGGCTACCCGACGGCGTACCATCTGGAGAAGCTGGCGACATTCGGGGCTACAGAACACCATCGCCGCAGTTTTGCACCAGTCAGAAGAGTACTGGAGCAGTAATTTATCTCTTGGCCTCGTTAGGCTGAACAATCTGAGTTAACCTTGGTTCAGTTTGCTGAACCTACCTACGTTGGTATCTCGATATGGCCGAACCTCGTTTTATTCATCTTCGTGTCCACAGTGATTACTCCATGGTGGATGGGCTAGCCAAGATTGGTCCGTTGGTGAAAAGAGCAGCTGCGCAAGGCATGCCAGCCCTGGCGATCACCGATTTCACTAACTTATGTGGGTTGGTGAAATTTTATGGTGGAGCACATGGTGCTGGGGTCAAGCCGATAATCGGGGCGGATTTCCTGGTACAAAGTGACATGTTGGGTGATGAGCTGGCACAGCTTACCGTCCTTGCCGCCAACAATGAAGGTTATCAGAATCTCACCTTATTGATCTCCAAAGCCTATCAGCGCGGTTATGGTGCGATGGGGCCGATCATTGATCGTGATTGGTTAATTGAACATCGGGCGGGTTTAATCCTGCTTTCCGGTGGGCGCATGGGGGATGTTGGCAAATTTTTGTTACGGGGCAACCAGGCTCTGGTTGACCAATGCCTCGAGTTTTACCAATGTTATTTTCCAGACAGTTATTATCTTGAACTGATCCGCACGGCGCGTGCAGATGAAGAAAACTATCTGCATGCCGCTGTAGCACTGGCCACTGAACGAGGGTTGCCGGTGGTAGCCACCAATGAGGTCTGTTTTCTTGTAGAAGATGACTTTGACGCCCATGAGATCCGGGTGGCGATCCATGATGGTTTTACCTTAGATGACCCCAAACGACCACGAAACTACAGCCCACAGCAGTATCTGCGTAGTGAAGATGAAATGTGTGAGCTGTTTGCTGACATTCCAGAAGCCCTACTCAACAGTGTCGAGATTGCTAAACGCTGTAATGTGACCATCCGCTTGGGTGAGTATTTCCTGCCACAGTTTCCTACCGGGGATATGACCACTGAAGACTTCCTGGTGGTGAAGTCTAAAGCCGGGTTGGAGGAGCGTCTTGAGTTCCTGTTCCCAGACCCTGAAGTTCGCAGCCAACAGCGTGTTGAGTATGATGAACGCCTGGATGTGGAGCTGGAAGTCATCAACCAGATGGGGTTCCCGGGCTACTTCCTGATCGTTATGGAGTTCATTCAATGGTCGAAAGATAATAACGTGCCTGTTGGCCCTGGGCGCGGTTCTGGTGCAGGCTCGCTCGTGGCTTATGCGCTCAAAATCACCGACATTGATCCTCTGGCGTTTGACCTGCTGTTCGAACGTTTTTTGAACCCTGAACGTGTTTCAATGCCCGATTTCGACGTTGATTTCTGTATGGAAAAGCGTGATCAGGTGATCGAGCACGTCGCTGATATGTATGGCCGTGAAGCGGTATCACAGATTATTACCTTTGGTACCATGGCGGCGAAAGCGGTAATTCGCGATGTGGGGCGTGTGTTGGGGCACCCTTACGGTTTTGTGGACCGTATTTCCAAGTTGGTCCCCCCTGACCCCGGCATGACGCTAGAGAAGGCGTTTGCCGCAGAACCGCAACTCCCAGAAATTTATGAGGCCGACGAAGAAGTCAAAGCGTTGATCGATATGGCGCGCAAACTGGAAGGGGTGACGCGCAACGCCGGGAAACACGCCGGGGGGGTGGTGATCGCACCCACCAAAATTACTGACTTTGCCCCGCTATATTGCGATGCGGAAGGCCAGCATCCAGTTACCCAGTTTGACAAGAACGATGTGGAATATGCCGGGCTGGTAAAATTCGACTTCTTGGGGCTGCGTACCCTGACCATCATCGATTGGGCGTTGGAGATGATCAATGCCCGTCGCGCTAGAAGTGGGCTGGAGCCAATAGATATTTCTGCTATCCCACTGGATGACAAGAAAAGTTTTGACATGCTGCAGCGTTCGGAAACCACGGCGGTGTTCCAGCTTGAATCCCGTGGCATGAAAGACTTGATCAAACGCCTCAAGCCTGACTGTTTTGAAGATATGATCGCGCTGGTGGCGCTGTTCCGGCCTGGGCCATTGCAGTCAGGTATGGTGGATAACTTTATCGACCGTAAACATGGCCGAGAAGAGATCTCCTATCCTGATATCCAATGGCAGCATGAGTCGTTGAAACCGGTGCTAGAACCCACCTATGGCATTATCCTGTATCAGGAACAGGTCATGCAGATTGCCCAGGTTCTGGCGGGGTATACGTTGGGCGGTGCAGATATGTTGCGCCGTGCCATGGGTAAGAAAAAGCCGGAAGAGATGGCGAAGCAGCGTTCAGTGTTTGAGGACGGTGCGAAAAGCATGGGCATCGACGGCGAACTGTCGATGAAGATTTTTGACCTGGTAGAGAAATTTGCCGGTTACGGCTTCAACAAATCTCACTCAGCAGCCTATGCACTGGTGTCATACCAGACGCTGTGGTTGAAAGCTCACTATCCCGCGGAGTTTATGGCGGCGGTGATGACCGCTGATATGGATAATACCGATAAGGTCGTCGGGCTGGTGGATGAGTGCTGGCGCATGGGGTTAAAAATTCTGCCGCCGGACATCAATAGTGGGCAGTATCATTTCCATGTTAATGGCGAAGGTGAGATTGTTTACGGCATTGGCGCGATTAAAGGTGTGGGGGAAGGGCCAATAGAGGCCATTATCGAAGCCCGTAATAGTGGGGAGCAGGGCTATTTCAAGGACCTGTTTGACCTGTGCGCCCGTACTGATACCAAAAAACTCAACCGTCGGATACTGGAAAAACTGATTATGTCCGGGGCGTTTGATCGCCTGGGGCCACACCGTGCTGCACTGATGAATTCGCTGAATGATGCACTGAAAGCAGCCGATCAACATGCTAAAGCGGAAGCCATAGGTCAGGCGGATATGTTTGGCGTATTGGCAGAAGCGCCAGAGCAGGTTGAGCAATCTTACGCGAATGTCCCGCGCTGGCAGGAACAGGTGGTGCTCGATGGTGAACGGGAAACCTTGGGGCTCTACCTTACTGGCCATCCGATTACCCAATATTTGAAAGAGATTGAGCGTTATGCGGGCGGGCAGCGGCTGAAAGATATGCACCCGACCGATCGGGGTAAAATGACGACGGCAGTCGGGTTGGTAATTGCTTGTAAAGTGATGATGACCAAACGGGGTAATCGCATTGGCATCTGTACACTGGATGACCGTTCTGGCCGCTTGGATGTGATGTTATTTACCGATGCATTGGAAAAATACCAGCATTTATTGGAAAAAGACCGTATCCTGATTGCGAATGGACAGGTCAGCTTTGATGACTTTAATGGTGGGCTTAAAATGACAGCCCGTGAACTCATGGACATCAGTGACGCCCGTGAAAAATATGCCCGTGGGCTTGCTATCTCGCTAACGGACAGGCAAATTGATGAACAGCTTTTGAACCGTCTCCGTCAGTCTTTGGAACCTCATCGCTCGGGGACGATTCCAGTGCATCTCTACTATCAACGGGAAGATGCACGAGCCAGACTACGCTTTGGTGCAACCTGGCGCGTGACACCCACTGACCGCTTGTTGATTGATTTGCGGACCTTGGTAGGTAATGAGCAGGTTGAACTGGAATTTGACTAAAATAGGAACACTATGAGTCTGAATTTTCTTAATTTTGAACAGCCGATTGCAGAGTTGGAAGCGAAAATTGACTCGCTGACCTCAGTCAGCCGTCAAGACGAAAAGTTAGATATTAATCTAGATGAAGAGGTTGAGCGATTACGCGAAAAGAGCGTTGAGCTGACACGCAAGATTTTTTCTGATCTTGGGGCTTGGCAGATTGCCCAACTCGCCCGTCACCCACTGCGTCCTTATACGCTGGATTATATCAAGTATATCTTCACTGATTTTGAAGAGTTGGCAGGTGATCGTGCCTATGCCGATGACAAAGCCATTGTGGGGGGGATTGCGCGGCTCGATGGCCGCCCGGTGATGATCATTGGTCATCAGAAAGGGCGTGAAACCAAAGAGAAAATTCGTCGTAACTTTGGTATGCCGGCACCGGAAGGTTACCGTAAGGCGTTACGCCTGATGGAAATGGCTTCCCGTTTCAAAATGCCACTGATTACTTTCATTGATACTCCTGGTGCTTATCCAGGCGTGGGGGCGGAAGAGCGTGGTCAATCGGAAGCTATCGCGCGTAATCTGCGTGAAATGTCCCGCCTGAATATTCCGGTGATCTGTACGGTCATTGGTGAAGGAGGATCCGGTGGTGCGCTGGCGATTGGCGTGGGTGATAAAGTCAATATGCTGCAATACAGCACTTATTCGGTGATTTCGCCAGAGGGTTGCGCTTCCATTCTGTGGAAAAGTGCCGATAAAGCGCCGATTGCCGCGGAAGCCATGGGTATTACGGCTCCACGTTTGAAAGAGTTAAAGCTGATCGATTCGGTGATCCCTGAGCCACTGGGTTCTGCACATCGTGATGTTCCCGCCATGGCGGCTGCGCTGAAGGCACAGTTGCTGGCGGACCTGGCGGAATTGGATAATCTGAGTAACGAAGAATTGCTCAATCGTCGTTATCAGCGGTTGATGAATTACGGTTACTGCTAATATTTAGTAGCAGGTTAACAAGGGTGTTGGCGGTGTTAGCAGGTTTCCCCTGGTAGCCCTCAGCACCCTTGTCGTTTGTGTCTACCCGTTGCCATTCAAGCGGCAGTGGTGTTGGTTACGTGCGTTCACCCTAGTCACATAGTTTACCTATGCTCCTACGGATTTACGCCCTTGCCGCCTAACTGTAACTCGAATGAACTTGGGACATAAGCCAGTGGTGGCTAATTAACAGGATAGATTCGATGAATATCATTGCAATCATGAGCCCGATGGGCGTTTATTACAAAGATGAGCCCATCCGGGAGCTGCACACTGCCCTGGCTGCAATGGGATTCCAACTGGTCTATCCCAAAAATAGTGGCGACTTGTTGAAGTTGATTGAGGACAATGCGCGCATTTGTGGTGTGATTTTCGATTGGGATGATTACAGCCTTGAATTATGCAGCGAAATCAACGATCTCAATGAGTATTTGCCACTGTATGCCTTTATCAACACGCATTCGACGTTTGATGTCACCCTGCACGAAATGCGCATGGTGCTCTATTTCTTTGAGTATGGCCTGAGTACGGCCGATGATATCGCCCAACGCATTCGGCAGTATACCGATGAATATATTGATACCATCACACCGCCACTAACTAAGGCGTTGTTTACCTATGTGAAAGAGGGGAAATATACTTTCTGTACCCCGGGCCATATGGGGGGGACGGCATTTCAGAAAAGTCCGGTAGGCAGCCTGTTTTATGATTTTTTTGGTGCCAACACCTTAAAGGCCGATATTTCAGTTTCGGTAACGGAACTGGGTTCATTACTTGATCACAGTGGGCCGCATTTGGAAGCAGAAGAGTATATTGCCCGTACTTTCAATGCAGAACAGAGCTATCTGGTCACCAATGGCACCTCTACTGCCAACAAGATTGTCGGGATGTATGCCATTCCGGCGGGGCGTACCGTGCTGATTGATCGCAATTGCCATAAATCCTTATGTCATTTGTTGATGATGTGCGACATCGTGCCCATTTACCTGCGTCCATTGCGTAATGCGTATGGCATTTTAGGTGGCATCCCTCAGCGAGAGTTTACCCACGATAGCATTGCCAAACGGGTGGCAGAAACCACCAATGCCAGTTGGCCAGTGCATGCGGTGATCACTAATTCGACCTATGATGGTCTGTTGTACAACACGGATTACATCAAACAGACGTTGGATGTAGCATCGATACACTTTGATTCAGCATGGGTACCTTACACCAATTTTCACCCGATTTACGCTGGCAAAAGTGGCATGAGTGGCGAGCGTATTCCAGGTAAGGTGATTTATGAAACACAATCGACACATAAACTGTTGGCGGCTTTTTCACAGGCTTCAATGATCCACATTAAGGGTGACTACGACGAGGGTACCTTTAATGAAGCCTATATGATGCATACCACCACTTCTCCGCATTATGGCATTGTCGCTTCGATGGAGACCGCCGCAGCGATGCTGCGTGGTAACCCTGGGCGCCGGATCATTAATCGTTCAGTAGAGCGAGCATTGCATTTTCGTCGTGAAATACAACGCTTGCGAGATGAGAGTGATAGCTGGTTTTTTGATATCTGGCAGCCAGAAAAAATCGATGAGGCAGAGTGCTGGCCACTGGATCCTGATGATAACTGGCATGGTTTCGGCCATACCGATGCTAATCATATGTATCTGGACCCCATCAAGGTCACCATCTTGACGCCTGGCATGAATGAACTGGGGGAGTTGGAAGATTCAGGTATCCCTGCCGCCCTGGTGGCCAAGTATCTTGATCAACGCGGGATTGTGGTTGAAAAAACCGGACCTTACAATTTGCTGTTTTTGTTCAGTATTGGCATCGATAAAACCAAGGCTATGAGCCTGCTGCGTAGTCTGACCGATTTCAAACGTGGCTATGATCTCAATTTATTAATAAAGAACATGCTGCCGGATCTCTATGCAGAGGATCCTGATTTTTACCGTAATATGCGCATTCAGGATCTGGCGGCCGGGATCCATAAATTAATCTGCAAGCATAATTTACCTCACTTGATGTTGTGCGCATTTGATGTGTTACCAGAGATGAAACTGACCCCTTACCAGATGTTCCAGCAGCAGGTGAGTGGTAATGTGGAAACCTGCGAGATTTACCACTTGATCGGCAGGGTTTCCGCCAATATGATCTTGCCCTATCCACCTGGCGTGCCTTTGGTGATGCCTGGCGAGATGATCACCGAAGAGAGTCGCGGCGTGCTCGATTTTCTGCTGATGCTGTGTTCAATTGGTGAACATTATCCCGGGTTTGAAACCGATATTCACGGAGCCAAATTGACTGAAGATGGTCGTTATCTAGTGAATGTTTTGAAAACAACCGTGGTTTGATGGCGTCATCGCTTATCTTTTGGTCCTGAAGGCATTTTTCAGGTGGATGGCAACATAGTGGATGGCAAAATAGTGGAGTTTATTTATGTTGGCTTTGCAGCAAGTTCACCATATCGCGGTGATAGCGTCTGATTACCCGGTCAGTAAACATTTTTACTGCGACATTTTAGGGTTTACCCTGTTAGCAGAGGTCTATCGTCAGGAGCGAGATTCGTGGAAAGCGGATCTGGCACTGAATGGTCAATATACGATTGAGCTGTTTTCGTTCCCATCACCGGCTGCACGGCCTAGTCATCCAGAGGCCTGCGGCCTGCGCCACTTGGCGTTCAGTGTGGCAGATATTGATGCGGCAATAGCCCATTTACAGGCGGCAGGTGTCACCTGTGAAGCGGTACGTATTGATCCCTATACCCAGTCCCGCTTTACTTTTTTCAATGATCCAGATGGGTTACCGCTGGAATTATATGAGCTTTAGTTTATTCAGGCTGTGAACTGTAATAAACACGGTGAACTGTAATAAACACTGTTAACTGTAATAAATACAATGATGATAGGGTGCAAACTCTGCGCAATCGATGAATACGAATCCGCTTGTTAGGCAAATCAGAGATTTTCTGGGGAGTGAGCGCCAACTCTTGGTGGCGTTTAGTGGGGGGTTAGACTCCACGGTATTGCTGCATTTGTTGGTTCAATTGCGCCAACAGCAGCCGGATTTAGTGTTGCGTGCGGTGCATGTTCACCATGGGTTGAGTCACTTTGCCGATAGCTGGGTGGCGCATTGCCAACAACAGTGTGAGTCTTGGCAGATTCCGCTGGTGGTTCAGCAGGTAACGGTGGATGGTCGAGCCGGGGGGATTGAGGCTGCGGCCAGAGCGGCGCGATACCAGGCTTTTAGTGCCACCCTGTTGGTAGGTGAAGCTCTGCTGACGGCACAACATCTTGATGACCAATGTGAAACCTTTTTGTTGGCTTTAAAACGGGGTAGCGGTCCGGCGGGGCTTTCTGCTATGGCGGCAAGAACGCATCTGGGAAATAATTTCTTGCTGCGGCCATTGTTGCCGTTCTCACGCCAGCAATTGGAGCTTTACGCACAGCAGTATCAACTTAGTTGGATCGAGGATGACAGCAACCAGGACTGCCGTTTTGATCGTAATTTTTTGCGCCTGAATGTCCTGCCCTTATTGAATCAACGTTGGCCACATTTTGCCGCAGCAACGGCACGCAGTGCCAGCTTATGTGCAGAGCAAGAGCAACTGCTCGATGAGCTGCTAGCAGAGCAGTTGGCCTTGTTGCTGGATCAACAGAATTCACTGGCTATCACCGGGTTACAAACGTGTTCAGATGCCAAGCGTTATGCGTTGTTACGCCGTTGGATCGCCTTGTTTGGTGTATCTCTCCCTGCGCGCGATGGTTTGCATAAACTTTGGCATGAGGTGGCTTTGAGCCAGGCTGATGCAGAACCGCAATTACAATTAGGTGACTACCAGATTCGTCGTTTCCGTCAGCGCTTGTATCTACTGCCGCGGATGCGTGATTTGAGTGAAAAACAGTTACCTTGGCAATGTGATGCCGATGCTGCCTTGGTATTGCCTGATGGGTTGGGTACCTTGTGGGTTGGTGAGGGTGAATGCCGAGTGCGAGCACCGCAGCAACATGAACAGGTCAGTGTTCGTTTCGCCGCTACAGGGCGGGTACGTATCATCGGCCGTAGTGGATCAAGACCTATAAAAAAATTGTGGCAGGAGTTGGGTGTCCCCCCCTGGCTGCGTCAACGTACTCCGTTACTCTATTATGATGAGCAGTTGATTGCCGCTATTGGCCTGTTTATTACCGAAGAGGGGCAAGTGCCTGCCGGGGAGCTGGCTTATCGCTTTCGCTGGCAGCAAGAGTAACCGCTATTGGCTGAAAATGAGAAGGGCAGCCTAACGGCTGCCCTGTAGTGATTAAATTACCGGCCTGGTCAATCGGAAAGACTGACGACAATGGTACCTATATCTGGATGGCTAAAACTGCCGATATGGTCCAGACGTATATCCCGTTGACTCCCATTTTGCTCGATGGTGAGATACTCCACGCGCTTCTTTTGCAACAGGTCGAGGGCTTTCGCTTCGATGATTTCCCCGTCGCGTAACGCCAATTTCAGAATATACTTATGCTGACAGGCGAGTTCTAAGTTGTCGTAGTCATCACAATTGATGGGGTGGTATTCATCATTTATCAACATAGTCGCTCACCAATAAGTTAGCGGCGGCAAAAGCCGCCTGTTCTCTAATGGAGGACGATAGCTCGCTATTTGCTGCCACTTCGTCCAATGCCTTTAAAACGCAGGCTAACGCATCAGGCACGTAACCCAGATCCCCACTGCCGATCTGAGCATAAAAACGGCGTACTAACTCACAATATTGTTGCACAATATCCTCCTTCAAGATCTGTCTATTACCGGCATACCGCAGGGAATAGAGAGAGATACTCGGAGTTATATCCTATCTAGACGACTATAGCACAGCTGTTGTTGAGTTATTAAGTCTTGGTAACGGCTTTCTAACACCCATCTTTATCGCTGTACTGGCTGCTAACCGCCTGGATCAAGTACACTGTCAGCGATTAATAATGAGGTTACCCATGGCGCTGAAAGCAACCATTTACAAAGCTACGGTCAATATCGCTGATATGGATCGCCATTTTTACCACGATACTACGCTCACGTTGGCTCAGCATCCTTCAGAAACGGAACAACGTATGATGCTCCGCTTACTGGCCTGGATTTGTCATGCGGATGAACGTCTGGTCTTTACCAAGGGGTTGAGTGCAGAGGACGAACCAGAGATTTGGCAACGGAACGACCATAATGGGCTAGAAATGTGGATTGAGTTGGGTTTGCCGGATGAGAAGCGGATTAAAAAAGCCTGTAACCAGTCGCCTAGGGTGGTGCTCTATGCTTATGGTGAACGTGCAGGATACGTTTGGTGGCAAGGGATGCAGGGTAAGGTGGCGAACCACAAGAATCTGACCATTCGTTTTCTTGATGATAAGCAATTGTCACAGTTGGCGGCATTAGCCAACCGTAATATGACGCTACAGGCGACTTTGCAGGAAGGGACGATTTGGCTTTCTGATGCTCAGAATAGTTTGGAAATTCAATTTGCCCAGTGGCAGCAAGCGCAGGATTAATAGGTGTTAGCACTGTCAAAAAGCCGGATGATCCCGGATAATGAAATAGAGTTAACGGCGATCCGTGCCCAAGGGGCGGGTGGTCAACATGTTAATAAAGCCTCAACCGCGATTCACTTGCGTTTTGACATCCGAGCATCTAGCCTGCCAGACTATTATAAACAGCGGTTACTGGCGTTTAGTCATCATTTAATCACTACCGAGGGGGTGGTGATTATTAAAGCTCAGGAGTATCGCAGTCAGGAGTTAAATCGTGAGGCGGCGCTGGCCCGGTTGATGGCGTTGATTCAGCAGGCGATGGTGGTTGAAAAGACTCGCCACGCAACCAAACCCAGCAAAGGGGCAAAGTTGCGTCGTCTGGAAACTAAAGTGCGTAAGGGCGCGGTTAAAGCGCTACGTAGCAAGGTTCATCCGTAGGTTATACTCAGGGTAAAAATAAATTACAGCAGGAGAGTCACGGTGAAGACAATAACGATTGCTCTGTTCTTAGCGGCAGGGGCCCTTTCGTTGATGGGGTGTAATAATCAGTACCCGGCTAAAGAACAAGCACTGCAGCCGATGCAACAAAGTTATCAAGGCTTATTGCCTTGTGCGGATTGCAGTGGCATAGATACCTCGCTATTTCTTGATGAAGATGGAACCTTTGTTCTACAGCAAACTTATCGTGGTGCTAAAGGCGGTGATCAAACGTTTACCAGCCATGGTACTTGGGCACGTACTGCAGATAAGCTGACATTAACCGAGAGCAATGGTGAAAAACGCTATTTTCACCCGGAAGGTAAAGTGTTGAGAATGCTTGACCGAAGTGGTGCTCCGATTGTATCCCAGCTGAATTATGTGCTGTCACCGGTAAGCAAGCCCTTACCACAGACCTCAATGCCACTGACGGGGCTCTATACCTATCTGGCAGATGCCGCGGTATTTAAAGATTGTGTGACCGGTAAAACCTTCCCGGTGGTTAATAACATCGCGTTAGAAAAAGGCTATCTACAGGCTCGTAAGGCACCGGGCGAACCGGTATTTCTCATGTTGAATGGTCATTTCAGTGTGCAGCCTTCCATGGAAGAGGGGCGGACGATAAAGTCGCTGGTCCCTGAACCGAACGGTAAATTTACGTTTGACAATAGCAAGAGTTGTGCTCATTGATCGCATTTAAGCTGATTGAATCTTGAGCGTTTTATCCCGTGCACCGTAAGAAAAACTCGGTGTTCTTAGGGGGTAGGGATATCAACCTGAAATTTTCAGGATCGCTTTTTATGATCGCAAGTCAGGGTACTTTGGTCTGATTCGCTAACTGTGAAGGGGATTCCATTGCTGAAGAGTGATCATTGTCTGGCACTTTTGAGCGTAAATAAATCCCTGGTTTGATGTGACCGATATAATGCAGCGACTGACTGGGTGCTAAGGTGGCAATATCGCCTTGTCGCATATGCAGTAAATCCCCTGGGCTCACCCAGCCCGCTTTAGCTAACGTAATGGGTTGCCCGGCATACTCGAAAGCAGCAAGGACAAACTCTGAACAGAAATAGCGGGATTCACCATTGGAGGGGGTCGCGAGTTGCGCCTCGGCCATGCCTTTTACGCATTGTTGGCGAAAATCCTGCGAGAACGGATTTAATGAACAAAGTCGTTTTGTCACCATAAAGGGCATCATCTCGACTATCCCTCGATAGTTATATTGACTGCCTAACTTTTGTTGAGCAAATTCACGGATTTTAATGGCTTGTTCTGCGGTTAATCCTGGCATACGTAAAGCGAACAACTTGTCACTATGCGCGCGCATCTCTTCCAGCGTGATAATCTGCACACCGGCACCTACCGACTCAGCGACCTGCCCATGACCAATATAGATAGCGACATGGCTGACCGAGGAAGCACTGAACAGGCGGATCCCGAGTGATGTCAGGCCAATGGAGGAGGAAAACAGCAAATCCCCTTCTTGCAGATCAGCCTGATGGATTTCATGGTAGGTGTTGCCCTGAATGGAACTGATCGATTGAAATCGCACATCTACGGGCTGGGCAGACTTTGATTGCTCTTTTTCTGACAAGGCAATATCCATAGTACAGCCAGTGAGTAACATCGGTAGCAGAGCAATCAGGTAGAGGGGGGATTTGCACGACAATGTCATTATTGAGTCCTTTGCTGGCCTGCTTCCTGAGTAGAGCACCCTGTATTACGGGTGCTCTAGATACTGATTACTGATATCAGCGTTTGATTTGTGCCAATAGAAAATCAATGATTTCACTGGTTTTAATCATCTGTTTCTCACCAATGCGGCGGTTTTTGTACTCGATCTCTTCACTATCGAGGTTACGATCACCAATGACAATAGAGTGAGGAACACCGATCAACTCCATATCGGCGAACATAACCCCAGGACGCTCTTTACGATCATCAAGAATAACGTCAATGCCTTTCGAACGTAGCGTGTCGTACAGCTCTTCCGCCAGCGCTTGCACACGGAAGGATTTGTGCATATTCATCGGTAGAATAGCGACCTGGAAAGGGGCAATGGCATCCGGCCAAATAATGCCACGCTCATCGTAGTTTTGCTCGATAGCGGCGGCCACCACTCGGCTAACACCAATACCGTAGCATCCCATCGTCAAGACCTGATTACGGCCATCTTCACCTTGTACCGTTGCTTTCATTGCTTCCGAGTATTTGGTCCCCAGTTGGAAGATATGCCCAACTTCAATACCGCGTTTGATGAGCAGTGTGCCTTTCCCATCAGGGCTGGCATCACCTTCCACCACATTACGGATATCGGCAGTGGCTGGTAGCGGCAGGTCACGCAGCCAGTTAATGCCAAAGTAGTGTTTACCATCAATATTGGCACCCGCAGAGAAATCACTCATTACTGCAACACTGCGATCAATAACCAGCGGGATGGGCAGGTTAACTGGGCCAAGAGAACCGGGGCCAGCGCCTACAATAGCGCGGATCTCTTCTTCGGTAGCAAAAGTCAACGGCTTGGCGACTTGAGGTAGTTTTTCTGCCTTGATTTCATTGAGCTGATGATCACCACGCACCAAGAGTGCAACGAGCTTATGGCCACTGTGCTCATCAGCGTGAACCATTAAGGTTTTCACGGTTTTTTCTATCGGAAACTGGAACTGTTCAACCAGGTCAGCAATGGTTTTGGCGTTTGGCGTGTCAACAATACGCAGTTCTTCGCTTGCTGCGGCCAGCGGATGAGCGGGTGCTATTGCTTCAGCCAGTTCGATATTGGCGGCATAATCAGAATGGGTGGAGAACACAATATCATCTTCGCCACTGTCCGCCAGCACTTGGAACTCATGTGATGCACTGCCACCAATCGAGCCGGTATCAGCCAGTACGGCACGGAAATCAAGACCGATGCGATTAAAGATGGCGCTGTAGGCTTGGTACATGGCGTCGTAGGTTGTTTGCAACGATTCCTGTGAGGTATGGAACGAGTAAGCGTCTTTCATCAGGAATTCACGTGCGCGCATCACACCAAAACGTGGGCGAACTTCATCACGGAACTTGGTTTGGATTTGGAAGAAATTCAGCGGCAGTTGCTTGTAGGAGCTGACTTCATTACGGATCAGATCGGTGATCACTTCCTCATGGGTTGGGCCCAGCACAAACGGACGCTCACCGCGATCAACAAAACGTAATAATTCCGGGCCATATTGCTCCCAGCGACCACTTTCCTGCCACAGATCGGCGGGTTGAACGACCGGCATGGAAACTTCGATCGCATTAGCATTGTTCATTTCTTCACGAACGATGTTTTCAACCTTCTTGAGCACTCGCAAGCCAGTAGGCAACCAGGTATAAA
Organism: Serratia sp. HNCC26DJ244; assembly: GCF_057180565.1. Taxonomy (NCBI): domain Bacteria; kingdom Pseudomonadati; phylum Pseudomonadota; class Gammaproteobacteria; order Enterobacterales; family Yersiniaceae; genus Serratia; species Serratia sp. HNCC26DJ244. Next base: position 102,168 of record NZ_JBXUGO010000015.1, read on the forward strand.
GACCGGAGGCCAGCTTGCGGATCATTCCGGCGCGCAGCATCAACTGGTGGCTGATCACTTCGGCATCGGCAGGGGTCTCCTTCAGGGTGGAGAGCAGATATTGGCTTGTACGCATGGTGTTTGGTTCCGTTAGAACTGCGAGTTTTATCGGGCTGTTAGAGGCAGCCAACATATTCAAAAGTGGTTTAGTTTACCAGCGCAAGCGGGTTGTCAAAAGAGAGAAGGTGGAATTTTAGCGAACATCCAATGACAACACTTCTGTTTGACCATTCACCAGCCGCCAACGCACATTGAACTCCAGCAGCCATACCGCATATTCACGCTCGCTCGCTGATTCTTTGCGATAGGCTGGGCGCGGGTCTTGCGCGAGAACCTGAGTAATAAAACGGCGTAAGTGAGGGTAACGCGGCTGGTGCTGTTGTAACTGTCGTTCCGCCTGTGTAGAGAAATAAACCGTCATATCGGCCGTGGGTGGTAATTGAGCAAAACCTGCTTGTGCCTGCGGCTTACTGTCGGCAAAGGGTAAATAAGGTTTGATGTCCACCACCGGGGTACCATCAACCAGGTCCAGGCTACCTAACTTGAGTATCACCTGATCCCCTTGAGTTTCTATGCCTTTGAGTTCAATCAATGACATGCCCAGAGGGTTAGGGCGGAAGGTTGAACGGGTGGCGAATACTCCCATCCGAGTATTTCCCCCCAGGCGAGGAGGACGTACCGTAGGCCGCCATCCCCCCGCCATCGTTTGATGGAAAACAAAAATTATCCATAGGTGGCTGAATTCGCTGAGGCCGCGCACCGCTTCTACTTGATTGTATGGCGGTAAGAGCAGCAGTTCCCCATTCCCATCTTCCACTAACCCTGGTTGGCGGGGAACCGCGAACTTTTCTTTATAGGGTGAGCGGATAATGCCGATTTGGTTAACAACAAACTCACTCATTTGGATGAGACATTAAGTGCCGAGCCTTGGCAAATCGCTTGTCGGTAACAGTTACCCACACCCGTGACAATTTGGCAGTCATGCAATAGCACGACATTGGCATTCATGCTCGATGCGCGGCTTTGCATACGTTTGCGGGCGGTAGCCAGATTGGGTGGGGTATCCTGAATTGTGGCTTGGCAAGATTCGCCAGAGACGGTACCTAACTCACGAAAAGGTTTACCCGCTAATTCGTCTACGCTGCTATAAACAACGGGGGTGGCACGAGATCCAGAAACGGAGGAGGTGGTATTACTTGATGCAGAACTTGCCGGAGGAGTCAGTTTGTGGGATGAAGAGCTGTGCCAAGTAGAACATCCCGTTAGCATAAGTGCTAACAAACCAAGAGGGAAAACACGCATAGAAATTTCTCTTTCTGGTTATAAAAGTAGCGCTATTGAAGCAATGTCTGGCAAAAATAACAAGATTTGTCTTTGTTCACGCTATCATATTTGCTATATGACCGTCATCTTATCCCCATGTTGCTACAAACTGCAGCAAGTTAGCTACAGTTTGTATGGCAACAGGTATCAATGATTACCAGCCTTTTACTGCACCGCCATTGAAGATTTTGTTCGCAGCCTGATTAACTTCTTCAGACTGGTAAGCCTGAGCGAATTTCTTCACTTTCTCGGCATCCTTGTTATCTTCACGGGCAACCATGATGTTGACATAAGGAGACTCTTTATCTTCAACAAACAGGCCATCTTTGGCTGGTGTCAGCCCAATCTGGCTAGCATAGGTGGTGTTGATGATAGCCAAGGCAATTTGTTGATCATCCAGTGAGCGTGGTAATTGTGGGGCTTCCAGCTCAACCAACTTCAGGTTTTTTGGATTTTCAGTGACATCCAATACTGTTGGCAGTAAACCAACGCCATCTTTTAGTTTGATCAGCCCTTCTTTTTGCAGCAACAGCAAGGAACGACCCAGATTAGTAGGGTCATTCGGTAATGCCACTTGTGAACCGTCTTTCAACTCAGACACGGCTTTGATTTTCTTGGAATAGCCAGCGATGGGATAAACGAAGGTGTTACCAACAGAAACCAGTTTATAGCCACGATCTTTGATTTGCTGATCCAGATAAGGTTTGTGCTGGAATGCGTTCAGATCAATATCCCCTTTGCTTAAGGCTTCATTGGGCAGAACATAGTCATTGAATGTCACCAGTTCAACATCCAAACCATACTTCTCTTTAGCGACTTTCTGTGCGACTTCAGCCACTTGCTGTTCAGCACCAACAATAACCCCCACCTTGATATGGTTTGGATCTTTTTCATCCTGACCACAGCCAACAAGAGCCAACGTGCCGATCAGTGCGCCGATTGCTGCAATGGATTTAAATTTTAACGACATATCTCTTCCTCATTAGGTTCATATATCAAATACGCTTTACTTTCTATCATTCAAGATACAGCTCGGCTGTGTGATGAAATCTATCAAGTCGATGTGAACTTGTGGGTAACGCTATTTGTGTGTCACGGCCTTAACCAGGCGATCACCACAGAACTGGATCAGATAGACCAAGACAACCAGTAATATTAATACCGTATTCATCACGGTAGCGTTATAACCAATATATCCATATTGATAACCAATTTGACCTAAACCGCCAGCACCTACCGCTCCCCCCATGGCAGAATAACCGACCAGGGTAATCAAGGTGATAGTAGCTGCATTCACCAAACCAGGGAGCGCCTCAGGCAGCAGTACTTTAGTTATGATCTGCATCGGGGTGGCCCCCATAGCACGAGCCGCTTCAACCAGGCCGGAAGGGATCTCCAACAGGGCGTTCTCGACCATGCGTGCAATAAAGGGTGCTGCACCGACAGTGAGCGGAACGATAGCGGCCTGCAAACCGATGGAGGTACCGACGATCATTCGGGTGAATGGGATCATCCAGACCAACAGGATAATGAACGGGATAGAACGGAATATGTTCACCAACCCGGACAACATCTTATATAGCGTATTATTGGCGATGATTTGCCCTGGACGGGTGACATACAGTAGCACGCCAACTGGCAAGCCAAGCACAAAACCGAAAAAGCCAGAGACAAAGGTCATCGTGACGGTTTCCCACACACCACGGGCCATTAACCACATCATTGCCTCAGACATAACCCAGAACCTCTACTTTTACCTGATTTTCTTTTAGGAATTCAATTGCCGCCAGGGCATCTTCGTCAGTCCCATGGAGTTCAGCCAGCATCACACCGAATTTCACACCGCCAGCGTAATCCATCTGTGCGCTGATAATGTTGTTATTCACATTAAAGCGGCGAGCGGCTTCAGACAGCAAGGGCGCATCGACGGATCGACCGGTAAATTCCAGTCGCAGCAGCGGGTGACGACCATCGACACGCTCTTGGACCAGACGGTTGGCATAATCATCCGGAATATCCAGATGTAATGTGGCTTGGATAAATTGTTGTGCCAACGGAGTCTTGGGATGTGAGAAGACTTCGCTGACGCTGTCTTTCTCAATTAGTTGCCCTTGGCTGATTACGGCGACTTGATCGCAGATGCGTTTCACCACGTCCATTTCATGGGTGATCAACAGAATGGTTAACCCCAAACGACGGTTGATATCTTTCAGTAATTCCAGAATAGACCGGGTGGTGGCGGGGTCTAGCGCGCTGGTGGCTTCATCGCACAGTAAAACTTTAGGGTTACTTGCCAAGGCACGCGCAATGGCGACACGCTGTTTCTGACCACCAGACAGATTGGCCGGGTAGGCATCATGTTTATCTGACAGGCCAACCAGTTCCAGCAATTCTGTGACCCGTTTTTTGATTTCTGCACGCGACATACTGCCCAGTTCCAATGGCAGCGCCACATTACCGAAGACGGTACGGGAAGAGAGCAGGTTAAAGTGCTGGAAAATCATGCCAATTTGGCGACGTGCATGTGTCAACTCATGTTCAGACAACGCCGTCAAATCCTGTCCATTGACCAGAACAGTACCTGATGTTGGCCGCTCAAGCATGTTGGCACAACGGATCAGCGTACTTTTACCCGCACCTGATGCACCAATAACGCCATAAATCTGACCGGCTGGGACGTGAAGAGTAACGTCAGACAGTGCCGTAATGGTGCGCACTCCCTGTTGAAACACTTTGCTGATGTTAGAAAGTTTAATCATATTCTTCTTATTTTTAGCGTTGTTGCTCGTGGCTAATGTTGCTGGTGGCTAAATAGAATAAACCAGGGCCTTAACCCAAGGATGAAACAGATGTTAAGGCGTCTAGACGTCCAAGTCAACGTTAACTCTATTCTTCATCGCCCATTCGTCGTTCTCAGCTTTGAGTAAAACATGCGATACTATGCCGGTTCTTAGCGCTTCAGGAGTATACCGGTGACACAGCGGGTTCCAGCAATTTTTTTAGATCGTGATGGCACGATTAATATCGATCATGGTTATGTCCATGAAATAGATGACTTCCAATTTATAGATGGTGTGATTGACGCATGCCGTGAACTGAAAAACATGGGTTTCGCGCTAGTGCTAGTGACCAACCAATCGGGTATTGCCCGTGGCAAATTCAGTGAACAGCAGTTTATGAGCCTGACTGAGTGGATGGATTGGTCATTGGCTGACCGTGATGTTGACTTGGATGGCATCTATTTCTGTCCACATCATCCCGAAGCGGCAATAGAAGAATATCGTCAGGTATGTGACTGCCGTAAACCACAACCAGGGATGCTATTACAGGCACAAAAAGAACTGAATATCGACCTGGCTGCCTCTTATATGGTTGGCGATAAAATTGAAGATATGCAGGCGGCCGCCAGTGCTGGCGTTGGGACTAAAGTTTTGGTTCGAACGGGGAAACCGGTCACTGAGGACGGTGAAAAAGTGGCAGATTGGGTGCTAAACAGCCTGAAAGATCTGCCTGAAGCGATTAAAAACCGGGCTTAGTGGGGCTCTCTGTTGCTTGAATCAATAGGGGGAATCTCTGCCGTTTTGCAGTGAATCCCTCATCAGCGCTAGCTAGGGGGCTGTTTTATAACGTCCCCGTAAGTCGAGTTTTTAGTGAATTGCTATCGATAGAGAAAAAACCTGAAAATTAGGGTTGACTCTCAAAGAGGAAAGCGTAATATACGCCACCTCGAGTTAGCGGGCTGAAGCCAGTAACTCACTGCTCTTTAACAATTTATCAGACAATCTGTGTGGGCACTCAC
>NZ_JBXUGO010000016.1:0-105417 GCF_057180565.1 Serratia sp. HNCC26DJ244
GGATAACCAAAGGATCTTTCGGTTGAATGAGGTAATACTGCATGATTATTCAGCGCCTCCAATATCAGTTGCGGTTTTAGCGCTCAGCCAGCGAGCTAAGATAAGTTGATTAGCGAGTTCGTCTAGTGAATGACGCGAGGCTTGTGAACAAAGTTGAGATTTGAGTGTATTGACGGTCTTTTTTTCTATTTCAGTGATTTCTTGAGGCGTTTTTCCTGGCTCTTCGCAAGTGACGGCAAAATTTGCCCGCGCTAACATCCGATTAAGCTCACTGTCGCGAATACCACTAAGATCGTTCTCGCTATAAGTCCACTGTAATCGCTGCGCCATTTCACGTACCTCTTGCATAATGCGAGTCGGCATCCGGCCTTTGGCAAAGGCATCGGTGAAATCGTCAAGGGCCTTTAACGTCTCGTCATCATCCCAACGGCAACGCCATGTGATCTCATAACCAGAGCGAATCCCCAAATGTATGGCTAGTGCATTACGTGGTTTTTGCTCTTTATTGCCTTTAGCATGTTTTTCCGCATTAATGGCTCGCTGGCGCAATTGACGCATCGGTTGTACAAAATGACCAATCGCTAAACCAACGGATAAGGTTGGATAGGGCGTTTCATTCAGTTTCAACTCTTTTGCGATAACCTCCATCCTTTCTTTAAAATCATCGGATAACTGTTTAGCACACTTCATTGCTTGAGCTAACGGCACAAAGGCCAATACATCATCACCACCAGCATAGATGCCATGGCCACCGTGATCTTGTAGCGTCTTACGCACACTGGTAGCAAATTTATGCAGTGCTTTAGAAATCGCTCTCGACTGCTCTTGGTCTTTAGCCTTAGAGAGTAATTCGCCCATCCGATCGCCATCGGCTTTAAGCAAAACGCCATAAGGCACCGGGGAAGATGTAATGTCCTTGAGTTGTTGTTGCAGCTTCTCTTTCACCTCTTGATCAATATCCGCTTGTTCCAGACGGCTTAAAAAGAGGTATTCCCCATCGAAAGGAAAGTCCTGGTAAAGTCCATCATTGCCATTAACCGGAGTAACATGGCCAGATGCTAATAGCGGTTCATAAACAGAACGTAATGCTTGAAGCTGCTCTGGGTTTAAGCTTACAAGCCAGCTATGGGCAACAATGCGGCTAAAAGGGGTAAACTGCTCCAAATTACCCGCTCGGCGTTTTACCACGCCTAATGCGTCTAGCTCTTCTTCATTGGTCAGGCCCAGGTAGCGTTTTTTTCGTTTTACTTCCTGCTCACTGATTTTTAACTCTTTTTCGGCATTCCACGCGGTGAGTTTGTCAGTGACGGTATTATTGGCACCATCCAAAGTGGATTTGTGCAAGGCTCCGGCTTGGTCTTGCATGGAGCAAAAATTGCGTGTCAACTTGCGAGCGTGCAACAGTTGACCAAGGCGTGTTGAGGCATCCTGATAGCAGTGATTATCGAGCGATACCCAGGCGGAAAAGATTTCCAGCGCATCTTCTTGCTGTTGCAGCCAGCGGTTTCTGTCAATGCCTAGGTTTTGCAATTCGTCTTGGTTTAATACGTCAGTAAAAATACCCTTGAGACGAGCAAAAGCGGCCTCTTTAACCTCTTCAATCTGTTGCTTTAATTGTGTTTCAGAGTCGGCAGAGATGACCGCCCGAATCACATTGGCAATATTGGCTTTAGGCGTGTCATCCTCATCAGATTGAGGCTGTAGTTCTCTCTCTGGGTTTTCAGGGTTGGGAAATATCAAACAACCATTTTGCGTTTGATGCAGCTTAAGTGCCACGGCACGGGCCACTTCGGATAATAACCATGAGCCACACCAAAGATCCTGCGCTCGCCTGCCTGCTTCTATCAAACTTTGTACCGGGCCAATACTGATGGCCACTAAATAATCCGTCATTATTGTCCCTTCTCAAAAAAATCTAAAAATGCCGAAAGCGGATCGTTAGCTCTTATCTGACCATCCTGCTTTATCATCGGTTTGATGGTTTTTGCGAGTCTATTTCTTTCGTCTTTAGCACTGGGCCAGTGGCTTAGAGGTTGAGAGTAATTATTGCTTTTATGCTTAGGTAGTTTTTCAAGGTTTTTAATCTCTAGCTGCTGTGTTAATGCACTCTCCCATTCGGGTAAGAGCAACGCTGCTGAGAGCCATTTACCGGATTCGTCTAGATATGGACGAAGAATCAGTGGACTGGCCATTCGTTCATTATTCTTACCCAAAACACCTATTGTGTGATCTTCTGGCTCAGTCGAATCTGTAGAATCTTTAGAGTTTTGAAAGTGAAAAATAATCGGAAGCCCAAAAGCCGCACGTGGAAATAAATTGGTATTTGTACTCCTAGGTTTATGTCTTTCAGAATAGCACCCTGACAAGTTACGAATAGAATCAGCTTCTGGCCAACGACTTTGACCCACTGGTGACTTAGAATCATCAGCCTTTGGATTACGGCCAATATTTTTTTCTTGGCGAAAATCTCGTAATTTATCGCACCCTAAACGCCAACAGGCTATGGCATCATCAGATCTCGACTCAGCAAGCAGGACCAACTTTCCACCTTTATCTTCAACTTCATTAGGGTTGACAGGGGTAACTTTATTGCTTTTGTCATTAGCGGTTACTTTAATCGCTCCTAACCCGCGTCGAGTTCGCGAGCCTACACCACCAAAGCTTGCCCACCAGCGGATGGCTTTTTTTACCTCACAGATTTGTTTTTGGCTTAAAGGTTTTCTAGCATAGGTGTTAAAGCGAACCTCTAAATCAAAACGCAAACCAGGTTTCGCTATCTTGTTAGGTTCCTCTGCTATTTCCTTTCCACGATTAATTAACTTCCCTTGAGCAGAAAAAAGCGCATAAGCATGGCAAAACTGGCGATTAGGCGTAGGTACACTTTTGTATTTGCTTGGATCTGTACGATTCCGTTCGTATTCAAAAGCAGGTATTTCACCATTGAACTTAACATTGGTGATCCTAATTTCCACTCCACTGGCTATCGCACCTTTCTCACCAATGCCACCCCAAATTGCTTCTTCTTCTTTACGCATATCTTTAGGATTAGCGAACGGACCATTAGCAATCCGCCACCAAAAACGTAACTGCCCACGAATGGCACTCGCACGGATCGGCATATCTGTATCAACTTCGCCAGCAATTACACCGCCGCCATACATGGGAGTGACCAGTTGACATGAATAGCTTTCCCATTCGTCTATAACCTCACTATTTGAACCATCAAGTTTTTCTTTCAAACTTTGCAGATCAATCGTTGTATTTTGTCTTCGCATTGCATGATTCCATTCTGCTGGATTAAAAACCAAAGGTGATAATTGATATCCTTTAGGCAGCCTTATACCGAACGTAACATTGATTAATAAAATAATAGTTGTTTATCAATAAACTACATTGCATCAAAAATACCCCTCCTTATCTAGCTGCCTGAGTAATGGTTCGAGGGTTAAATTGATATTGATCTGAGGCCATTTTATGCCGTCGTTCTTGAACGGGGTACATGGACAAACTCCATATGCCGATGGATTAAAAATAAGCACAGAGTAGCACAACCAATAAGATTGGTTCATGTGTTTCGTGAGCTGCCTATGCGGCAGTGAACTTATATTGCTCAAGGTGGAAATGATTATGATGGTTTCTAAGCTGCCTGTGTGGCAGTGAACCAATACCGCCGTCCGGTAACACAGCCCAAAGCTTTCTAAGCTGCCTGTGCGGCAGTGAACAAGAAACACCCTGTTATCAGTCGTTTGATGCATTTCTAAGCTGCCTGTGCGGCAGTGAACGCAAAGCTGCCCTCCTCGTTGTATACCCCGTATTTCTAAGCTGCCTGTGCGGCAGTGAACATAAATCACCCCTGGCTGTATTGTCAGGTATTTTTCTAAGCTGCCTGTGCGGCAGTGAACCGCAACTTATCCAGATTCCGCACTTTGGATAATTTCTAAGCTGCCTGTGCGGCAGTGAACGATACCATCGGTAATGTGTTTAGTGGGTTATGTTTCTAAGCTGCCTGTGTGGCAGTGAACTCCACGTTTGCCCCTCTTGTGGTCGCGGTGAATTTCTAAGCTGCCTGTGTGGCAGTGAACGTATGGGAATTGATACCGGAAGATATTCGTAATTTCTAAGCTGCCTGTGTGGCAGTGAACGAAAATCGAGACGTTTTGCATCTTCCCGTAGCTTTCTAAGCTGCCTGTGTGGCAGTGAACAGCGCACCGCATAACTGCCGCTTTGCTTTGACTTTCTAAGCTGCCTGTGTGGCAGTGAACTAATCGTTGACCATGTCGATAAATGGCTGGCTTTTCTAAGCTGCCTGTGTGGCAGTGAACGAAATAAAAATTAGGGCCAGGGTGGTTAGCTTTTTCTAAGCTGCCTGTGTGGCAGTGAACTCCATTATAGGTAGGGACAAAGATAGCGCTATTTTCTAAGCTGCCTGTGTGGCAGTGAACAAGAGGCTGGAGTTTTCTTTTCCAATCATTGTTTTCTAAGCTGCCTGTGTGGCAGTGAACGAGCACTTATTATGCTTTGTGCTGTGGTGTCTTTTCTAAGCTGCCTGTGTGGCAGTGAACGCCGTGGCATTAGCATTTAAACGCGAAGATGCTTTCTAAGCTGCCTGTGCGGCAGTGAACATTCCGCTTGATGACCATGAAGGGCTTCACCTTTTCTAAGCTGCCTGTGCGGCAGTGAACGAAAACGGCAAACCTTTGCCGGTATCCGGAGATTTCTAAGCTGCCTGTGCGGCAGTGAACTTTGCGACGCTATGCCAACGACGCCTTCGATATTTCTAAGCTGCCTGTGCGGCAGTGAACAGAAAGGCTTTCAAAAAGCTTGTCACCTCGTATTTCTAAGCTGCCTGTGCGGCAGTGAACAAGTCGGCGTTATTCTCTGCATTCACTTCATATTTCTAAGCTGCCTGTGCGGCAGTGAACGTAATCATACTTGTTACCGCCTGCAGGGGGACTTTCTAAGCTGCCTGTGCGGCAGTGAACATGAAATTTGTCGCTACCTTGCTGACTTTGAAGTTTCTAAGCTGCCTGTGCGGCAGTGAACAAAGAGTTGGCGGCGTTATTTTCTTCCAGTCATTTCTAAGCTGCCTGTGCGGCAGTGAACATTGCAAAAACCAACATTCAACAAGGCTTTATTTTCTAAGCTGCCTGTGCGGCAGTGAACGAGATGGAAATAAATATTGATTTTGATGCACTTTTCTAAGCTGCCTGTGCGGCAGTGAACCAAAAGCTCATTTGCGCATTGATGAGGACTACTTTCTAAGCTGCCTGTGCGGCAGTGAACTCCCCCCGGTTGTAACCTACTCTTACTCTGGTTTTCTAAGCTGCCTGTGCGGCAGTGAACAAGCACATCCGTGTAATGATCCCACCTAATGATTTTCTAAGCTGCCTGTGCGGCAGTGAACAAAGTCGAAGATCCTGCCATGTCCCAACATCGTTTCTAAGCTGCCTGTGCGGCAGTGAACCTCCGCGCTATCTGTCGTCGTGATGACATGCCTTTCTAAGCTGCCTGTGCGGCAGTGAACCGACTTAAAGAGCCATCAACTTGGCGCGGCTTTTTCTAAGCTGCCTGTGCGGCAGTGAACTTCTTTGCACTGTCAGGCCTTGCTCTTACACATTTCTAAGCTGCCTGTGCGGCAGTGAACGCAGACGCCCGGTAGATGCTAAGGTGCCTGGTTTTCTAAGCTGCCTGTGCGGCAGTGAACATCTATGGAAACGTTGCTGGGCAGCGTTAACCTTTCTAAGCTGCCTGTGTGGCAGTGAACTTATGGGCGGATACACACCCGGAGTTTAAAAATTTCTAAGCTGCCTGTGTGGCAGTGAACCTACACAATAAATATAACCGATTACCGGTTAGTTTCTAAGCTGCCTGTGTGGCAGTGAACGTGTTTAGCGCCGGGTAAATGTTTGCTTCCCATTTCTAAGCTGCCTGTGTGGCAGTGAACGAGTTGTGGCCGTGTTTTTCCCCCGCACGTCCTTTCTAAGCTGCCTGTGTGGCAGTGAACCTGGGGGTGCACGTATCAACGCTGGGTTTATGTTTCTAAGCTGCCTGTGTGGCAGTTAACTATCTGACCGAACGATCCGCAATTGGGTATCTTTTCTAAGCTGCCTGTGTGGCAGTGAACGCGCTGATAGTACGAATGTGGCAAGAAATATTTTTCTAAGCTGCCTGTGTGGCAGTGAACTTCTGCGCACTCATGGCTTTGATCTGATACGTTTTCTAAGCTGCCTGTGTGGCAGTGAACAGACTACGCGAGCTTGAGCGACAGATCGAGGCTTTCTAAGCTGCCTGTGTGGCAGTGAACGCTGTGTTCCAATCGTGGCGCTGTGATATGTTTTTCTAAGCTGCCTGTGTGGCAGTGAACCTGATCGCAGAGATGCGGCAGAACCCCATTGATTTCTAAGCTGCCTGTGTGGCAGTGAACGCGTCCCGTGCTGCGGAAAGATCTTCGTCACTTTTCTAAGCTGCCTGTGTGGCAGTGAACTAAGCACAAGGGAAATAGCGCCATTGGCATGGTTTCTAAGCTGCCTGTGTGGCAGTGAACACGTCACCGGCGGAAGCCTGGGGCGCAACCAATTTCTAAGCTGCCTGTGTGGCAGTGAACTTCGCTTGACGCTACCCCACCGGACACGGGAGTTTCTAAGCTGCCTGTGTGGCAGTGAACCTTCACGGGGAGAAGGTGGAGACGTTCGGTACTTTCTAAGCTGCCTGTGTGGCAGTGAACGTGGTAGTAGCCGCGGGCCAGGTTTTGAGGCTTTTCTAAGCTGCCTGTGTGGCAGTGAACATCCTGGCCTTAATAGCGTTGATGTTTGCCATTTTCTAAGCTGCCTGTGTGGCAGTGAACAAGACCAAGGCCCAACAGCACCAAGCCCAGCATTTCTAAGCTGCCTGTGTGGCAGTGAACAATGACCCGCGCCGCCTGGATAAGTTCGGCGGTTTCTAAGCTGCCTGTGTGGCAGTGAACCCTAGCCCAAGGGCCCATAGATGCTCACACGTTTTCTAAGCTGCCTGTGTGGCAGTGAACTAAGCCCAAAGGACCATGCTTGCCCTCGTCACTTTCTAAGCTGCCTGTGTGGCAGTGAACGCCGCAGTTGTGCGGCTCTCGTGTATCCGCCGTTTCTAAGCTGCCTGTGTGGCAGTGAACTCCGCGAATTCGTCAATGCCGCCACCGGTCCATTTCTAAGCTGCCTGTGTGGCAGTGAACTCCGTGCCGACGGCGATGCGTTCGGTGGCGCATTTCTAAGCTGCCTGTGTGGCAGTGAACAAAGCGTAATCGTCCACCTTAGCGCCTGTTTTTTTCTAAGCTGCCTGTGTGGCAGTGAACCAACTTATGGCGCAAAGGCTCGGCATATCGTTTTTCTAAGCTGCCTGTGTGGCAGTGAACTGCTTAACTTCAAATCGTCGTTTGAATTAGTATTTCTAAGCTGCCTGTGTGGCAGTGAACTCAAAGCGGGCGACGGAATCAAAGCGGGCGACTTTCTAAGCTGCCTGTGTGGCAGTGAACATAACCTGCATGACTATCAGATTATTTTAAATTTTCTAAGCTGCCTGTGTGGCAGTGAACTTTTATCTCCTGGGGCAAATGGCTTGCGTTGCTTTCTAAGCTGCCTGTGTGGCAGTGAACATGACCCGCGATGAAAGTTTTACGACATTATCTTTCTAAGCTGCCTGTGTGGCAGTGAACCCGCTATATATCGCCGGTAGCAACTGATTAATTTTCTAAGCTGCCTGTGTGGCAGTGAACGAATTTTAAAACAAAAGCCGGCGCAATTCGTTTTTCTAAGCTGCCTGTGTGGCAGTGAACCACTACTATAAAGCCGAGTAGTTTACTGTAAATTTCTAAGCTGCCTGTGTGGCAGTGAACTGCCGGTATTAGAACAAGCGATATTAGAATCATTTCTAAGCTGCCTGTGTGGCAGTGAACTGGCAAGAGCAAGGGCACCACGTCCGGCGCTTTTTCTAAGCTGCCTGTGTGGCAGTGAACTTTGCGCGTGGCTGAAAGATAAGGGCATCGGATTTCTAAGCTGCCTGTGTGGCAGTGAACCCGCCGCAGCGGTGATTGGCTCTCGTTATGCTTTTCTAAGCTGCCTGTGTGGCAGTGAACATTATGTCAAATACAGCGAATTGGTCATATACTTTCTAAGCTGCCTGTGTGGCAGTGAACACCATGATTTTTTCGGGCAACTCAATCTCAGTTTTCTAAGCTGCCTGTGTGGCAGTGAACTCAAGCGCAAGAAAATCGGCCTGTGGCTTAGTTTTCTAAGCTGCCTGTGTGGCAGTGAACATGAGCCCGATCAACTGTACTATTTCCAACGTTTTCTAAGCTGCCTGTGTGGCAGTGAACGCATCTCTCAATCTCCAAATTAACGCCCGAAGTTTCTAAGCTGCCTGTGTGGCAGTGAACAGATGCAAACAGAAAAATATACCGATCAGCACTTTCTAAGCTGCCTGTGTGGCAGTGAACAACCGTGTTGATCGGCTTTCCGCTGATGGCCTTTTCTAAGCTGCCTGTGTGGCAGTGAACAGGTTTCAAAAGAAAACGGACTTACTAATCCGTTTCTAAGCTGCCTGTGTGGCAGTGAACTAATCTCTCCGCACTTAAAACATTTTTTCATTGTTTCTAAGCTGCCTGTGTGGCAGTGAACGGCGTGAGAAGCCAGAGGAAAATATGGGTGAATTTCTAAGCTGCCTGTGTGGCAGTGAACGAAATGAAAATCAACAAATCAGCATTGCGCGATTTCTAAGCTGCCTGTGTGGCAGTGAACCTGATAACCGGGTTTTGGATTCTTCTTCCACCTTTCTAAGCTGCCTGTGTGGCAGTGAACGAAGTTAATGCTGTACAGCCCCTATTCGAGGCTTTCTAAGCTGCCTGTGTGGCAGTGAACGATTCCTGACAACCACTGCCTATGGCTTTACTTTTCTAAGCTGCCTGTGTGGCAGTGAACTTTATTAAAACTCCGAGATTGGGGTTGAGTCTTTTCTAAGCTGCCTGTGTGGCAGTGAACGAATCGAAAACGATTACGAACCCATTAGCGACTTTCTAAGCTGCCTGTGTGGCAGTGAACGAGTACGAACATTTACCGGAACGTTTACAGGCTTTCTAAGCTGCCTGTGTGGCAGTGAACATGAAGGTGAATCCGGGGTTTGCCCTGAGTGCTTTCTAAGCTGCCTGTGTGGCAGTGAACCCACAACCCCATTAACTTTGCGAAAGCACGTATTTCTAAGCTGCCTGTGTGGCAGTGAACAATAGAATAAATCAATAAAAATAAGTTACAACAGGCGGTTAGGATAAAAATCGTCTTTTTACCTTGTTAAAAACCACCCATTGCAACCCATTGTATTTAAATCATATTTTTAAAGAGCAAAAATAAAGGGTTAAAACTTACCCTTTATAGCTGAGTTTAAAAGTGCGGTACGGTGGCAAATGCTGACTTACCATTCGCTTTGGCACTTAAGCCATAGCAATCGAACTGCCCATCCAACAATGCGCTTTGCGGATGCATTTCAATAAACAGCGGGAATTTGCTGTTTTTATCTGGCGAGCGCTGCTTGGTTTGCTGGCTGTGCAAGTAAATAAATGGCAAACGACATAGCTCTGTCGGTTTGCTTTTTTCAAGCTCAATTACGCATTCCGCTAGTGGTTTACCTGATTTGGCTGCCCATAATGCCGCTTTTTGCTGCATATCGCGTTCAATCCGCTCTGGCGATTTCACCTGTTTGCGCACAAAGCCCACATAGGTGACCTCACTGGGTACGGGTTTGATCCCTTTAACATGCACATAGTCATCCAACCGACTCAGCCATTGGTGAATGGCTAACTTTTCCAGTGCGGCTTGATCCTTGGCAAACAGCCGCAGCTTACTGCCGAGCGGAAACTGCGCTTGGCAATAATCAGGAAAACCCACAGCAACGGCAGACTGATTCACATCCACTTTGTGCTCAACCAGGGCAATGTGCACCTGTTGAAAAACATTTTGCCAAAGAAAGCCAAGCGAGATATCAGCATCCGGCAGTAAAGTGATTTCTTGGTAGTAGTTCATCACCGCCACCTATTTGTCACTTTCGCCAAATACACCACCACGCACTAACACAGCCATCACGTAATGCTCATCTTCTTCACGAGGTAAGGTTTCACCACGCGCCCACTTATCAAAGAAGGTGTAAAAATCCTGCTTGTCTTTCGGAGTACGGAACGCTTTCCCTAAATTGGTCACCGCGCCATAAGGCTCAATGGCAATCGCCCCTGCACTTTGCTCTGCTAGAGCATATTCAGGGTACCAAGTATCAATGGAACGCAGCGCGTTACCGATTTTTTGTGAGTGCATCGCCGCATGGTCATGAACAGCATAGAGAATTTTACTTTTCTTAGTTTTGCTATTGCCTTTATCCAGCACTAACTCTTCGCTCGGATAGACTTCTTGTGCTTTGCCAATTTTAGCGTAGCAATCAATTTGTAGCATCAGGTGATCAGATTCACTGGCCAGCGCCTTAGCAATGCGATCCGCCAAGCTATTGATCAGCGCATCATTATGATCAAAGTGACGTGTACTGAACTGTTTGGCATCAAACGTCCACGTTTGCTCCGCCCCTTTGTTGAGTGCTTTGACTTGCACTTCAATTTCCTCTGCACCAACTCGGTTACGCCATAAAAAACGTGCATTGGCAAGGTTGGTGGCGTAACGCTTCGCCAATTCAGAACAGCCATGTTTGGCAATGTACTGCTCAACGGCGGCACTATAGCTCTGTTTAAACAGCGCATTATTGCAAGCAGATGGTTGAGCTAAGCCACCTAAAATTTTCAGCGTGAAACGCAGTTTAAGGGTATCTTGATCTTGCCCCAGCGCACAGGCATCTACTCGCTGTAAGTTCGCCTTTTCGACTTCGGCATTTAGCTTAAGTGGGTCATTTTGTACTGCCGCTTTTAAACGATTAGAAATAGTGCCACGTACTGATTTCTCTTGCAGTGCTAGCGGGGTCGCTTGTTCTTTCGTCTCCCAGTTTGTGCCAAATAGGTAGCCATCCGATGTGACTAGTTTTTTTTCAAATGCCAATACAGATGCAGTGTCGTTATTTTTAGCCATGAGGTTGTTCCTTATTGATATTCGTTGATAGCGTTAACTTGCTGACAAAGGTAAAGATCGTTTTCTAAATCGGGGTGGTAATGCCAAAGTACGTCGTCGAGATGCTGAATTTTGTGTGTCATAACAAATTCACCGAGTGTGACCACGCTTTCGGCGAAGCGATGCGGCACAGAAGGATCACGCTGATTTTTCGCCTCACCTAATGGCGAAATGCCCTGAAAACCGGTTGCGATCGGCACAATCCAACCACTGGTTTTGCGCTGGCTACGCCAGACCACGCTCTCATCTTCAATTTGCTCACAACTGTGGTTAACGGTGAGATAACCAAGGAGTGCATCTAACGCATCAGCGCCTTGCTGCATCGCCTCAATCATTAAATCGCGTCGTTCGATCAACACATAGCCAGGCATTAATTTACGCAGCAATGCTCTGGTTTCTTGCGGGTTATCAATATCGACGGATTGATTAAAGGGTCGATCCATGCTCAGTACATCGCCCCCCGCCACTTTCATGGTGGCGATCACCGTTTGCAGTTGTTCTGCAAAATCTGCGTGCTGCACTTGAGCCTCATTGCCACTCCACTCAATCACTAATGAGATATCTAAGTGACAACGCGCTTCTTCAATAAATGCCGAGCGTGAACCATCCTTATCGAGTGGGTTCCCTGTCCCAATAATCGAATGGACAAAGTCACCCTCACCTTTGTGAGTTTGCATATCACAGCGGTGGCTGACGACGGCTGCGCTTTCTAGCATTAATTCTGGCAAACCTGTCTGATTCAATTTGCGCTCTAGAGCATGGACAAAGCCTAACCATGCGGTCATTGCCGGAAAGCCAATGGTAAAAGGGCTTGAGAGTGCATTAGCGTTGTGAATGTTAATATGCCGTAAAATCAACACATTCATCGCAAGTTCTCCTTATTGCTGGCAACGACTTTCTCTATTGCCAGCAGTTCTTGGTCTGCCAGCACCACAGGGTTGGTGATAACTTTGCTGCGGCTGTAGTGGTTTCTTAAGCTACGCGCAATGTGGAAGGTAATGTTGTTTAACCACTCATCCTCTTGCTCTCGCTGCTGCTCAAACTCAGGGTACAGCCAGATTCTTTGCTCCAATGGCAATTCGTTTGGCAATTCACCTTGGTACTCGGCAAGAAGCAGACGCACTTGCCACATTTTTTCAACCACCAGATCAATATATTGCTGAATGCGGTAATCGCGTCCATCACGGATATTGATGTTGTTGTAGTCAGTGTTATAGAGCCGATGCAATGCCTCCAATACCTCTTTAGCTTGCCAAGGAGTAAAACAGTCTTTGAAAAAATCGGTTTTCGGTAGCCGAATCTCTCTGGGTTTTAGATCCGGCGGAATAGATGCAAGTAGATGCGCTTTTCCGGCATTTTGGTTGTTGAGTACGCTAATGTTTTGAGGTTTTGTACCACCGAATCCTATGGTGGTTAGACCAAATATTTCTTGGTAACCAGCCGGATAAAATTGATTGGATTTTTTACACTCTCTCGCCTCTTTCACTTCTTCACCAAATCGAAGTGCATCAAGTCGTTTGCGCAATTCGAAAAGATGACCGGAATGAGTCAATAACGACAACAAGTGATATTCACCATCGGCTATCGGAAAATAGATTTGCTTAATCTTCGAGCTTGATACCGAGACTTGATCGGTACCGACCATTTTTAAAAAACCGTCGCGTAGAGTCTGGTAATCACAGGCGGGCACATTCAGCAACTGACACGATAACTCACTCTCCTGCTCAATATGGACGAGCAAAGAACGTTTATCACTCATTTCCAAGTTCAGGAACTTGTACACATCTAACGCAGCTGCGTTACCAAGTGCATCGGGCTCTACACTCACATTGCCAGAGCGAAGAAAACCATCGGTTCGCGGTTTGTTCTTGGCAATAATCGAGGAAACATAACCATTTTTATTTTTCCGAGCACTCGGGTGGCTGAATGTGCAGGGATGTGAGGCCACTGAGATTTGCCCTGCCCTTTTGGCTGCATCGGGGAGCCAATTGGCTAACAAAAAGTTCTGCTCACACTCCTGTTGTTTTTCATGCACTTCTGACTCTTGCATCTCTGCACTGACGTTTTTCTTAAGCCAAGCTTCTTTGCGCTCAGCAAAAAAGGCGGCTATTGCTGGATCTAACACGCTAATCTCCTCCATTATTTGACCTTAACCAACCCTAGCTGGTCGTTGTAACTGTATTGCTGACTTCCTTCACGGTAGATAAAACTAATTTCTCCGTATCGCACTGAAGTCGCAAACTCCTCTTCGGCACTTGGACTGTATTGACTAACTAGTTCGCTGTAATCTCGTTGTAACCAGAGTTTCTGCTGTTGCTCCGGCACAAGCGGCTGATGCTGAATCTTCAACGTGAGCTCAATCGGGCATAAACCGCCCTGCTCTTCACGCAGACAAAACTCGATACTGCGTGTTTTTTTGACTAAGTAGATCTGCACCGTTGGTTCACTTTTCCGAAAGCGTTTGAAGTATTGCGGCAATGCAGTGAGCCACCAGTAACCATGAATATGGCCGTGTAAATGCTCACACCAATAACGTTGAGGTTGGCTATCACGGCGGTTGCGGCTATATCTATCTTGGCGGCTAACAGTGCTTACCTCTGGTTTGCCAATTTGATCGGTCCCGAGTGTTTTTGCGGTGGCAAAGTGCTCTAAATCCGCCAAGTTTTTTTGTGGTTCTAAAGTCGCTCGCTTTTGAATGCGAGCAATGGCATTGACCGATTGCAACAGTGGTTTCTCATCGACCAACTGGGTTAAATCATGGGTGACTAGCTGGGTTGTTCGGTCTGTTTCATAGCCAGGGTGGTTAAATACTCGCTCTTCTTCCCCTTTAAAGCCTTTGACGTTGTACTGCATTAACCCAATGTTGGGCGCAATAATCTCCCCGTCACGATGCCTGCGCACACGGCCTGCCATCTGGATAATTGATCGGAAAGAAGAAGGCTCAATCACTGCCCAATCAAAGTCATGGTCGCGCCCCACTTCTTCCACAGGCGTCGCCACCAGTATAAAAATCAGATTTTTTGCACCACAGGCATCCAAATGGCCGCGAATAGTAGGATGGGCAAAGGCAACGGGTAATTCCCCCACTTTTTCTTTGCGCTTGAGAACCTCGTCAAGGTGCTTTTCTTGCTCATGGCGCAGCAACAGCACTTGCTGGCTGTGATAAGCCATACAACGAACTTCAATATCTTGTGGCCAATCACAACCGAGTAAATACTTGGTTAATTCGACGCAAGGCTGAATGTTGGCCACCCGTACCACACCAAAAGAAACCTGAGTTTGGCTTTCGGGATCTAACGTGAAATGATTCTGGTGCTTATCCAAAACCGCTTGTTTTACCGTTTCAAAATACTGCTTCTCAAGTGGCAAATCTGACTGTTTGAGGCAGGGAATAATCTCGGCTTTGCGTTTGGCGGTTTGCTGCTTGAGTTTCTCGACTCGCTTACTAATAAAGCCTTGTTGAAAAGCCTGGTAGGTTTCTAAGTCACTATCGCTGCTGCCCACCAACTCGGTATGCGTAGCAAACTCATCGATATAAACACAATTAATGCTGCTGGCTCGGTCGCGACTGGCCGCAAACACCGCCCAGCCCTGCCGATAAGCATTGTACAAACCTAGCGCCAAATCAGGCGGAATGGTTGCAGAGGAAATCATTACTTTGCGGCCAAGCATCGCCGCTAAGTGGACTAAGCGACCAATCGCGATCAGATCGTCGCCCGTAAAGTCGTCGATTTCATCAATTACCAAGTCCGACGACATTAAACGCAAGCAAGGCAGAATATAACGCCCACCCCGTTTGGTTTCGGTAGCAGCCATAATGTGATCAATGGTGCAAGCCAGTACTGGCGCATACAGCAGTTTCCGATCTTTCTCTTTGGTTAAAACAGTGGTGAGCTCTTCTTCAGGTAATGCACCTTGCCAATGCAGTTCATCTGTCTCTTCTTGCAAACTTTCCATCGACTCGGAGCCAAGCTCCGCTTGATTCAGTTCGATTTCCTCTTTATCAACTTGTTTACCCGTTTGATGTAATTCATAAATCGCTTTAGAACCGATTAGCACAGCCAAGTCGCAGTCTTGCAGTTTAAGTCGGTCTTTATATTCATCTCCGGTTTGCAAAGTCAGGGTGCGCAACCCAAGCGCGAGAATAAAACGCAGACTTTCGCGATCCTCGGACAATGCTTGCATAATTTTGGCGTTAGCCATGGTTTTCCCGCAGCCTGTACTTGCCATGTTGACGACAAAATAGCCTTGGCTTTTATCTTCGGTATGCTCACGCCACTCGATAATTTTACGCACTGCTTTGTCTTGCCAAAGAAACGCTTTGGGGGTGTTGGCCTTCGGTGCCAGCTCATTGAGTTCGATCGCTTTAAATGGCTCAGATTCAAAAAACGGCAGCAATTTCACCGTATTTACCGTCACTTTGGCGACATTGACTAAGTGTTCATCCAGCTTTTGTTTCCGTTTTTTAGTGCTGGGATAGGTATTCGCGTATAACTCACTGGCACTGTGCCACTGTGGATCATTGTCTTTTGAAGAGTAATAGTGATCGCCAAGCATCAAGCACAACCGAGCATGGTGCAAAATCACGCGCCAACTGCCGTCATTCATGGCATGGTCTAACAAAGGCAGGTGATGCAATAAATCTTTCGCACGGCGTTTAAGTTCAGTAAGCCAAGTTGGGGAGTTAGAAAGTAGCCCCAACGGAAATTCAAAGCACTTGGGGAGCAGCCTGTTGTATTCATCGAAGCGGTTTTCATAACCCCAAGCTGGGGTTATTTTTGCCAGTAAGTCGGCAAACGAAGCGTTACTCTTCTCACGCTGTTGAAAACACAGCTCTTGTTCTTTAGGTAGAGGTAGTCGGTGGTGAGAGACAATCAGCCAAGCAATCACCGCTGCTGCGGAGGGTAATTCGGCAAGCGCTTTCTCTCTTAGTAAAGAGAGGGGGTTAAAACTCGACTCCTCAATGCCTTGGTTAATCAGTGAATTCAACCAAACTTGGTCATGATTTTCGTTAGTGTGATTCGTCACAAACTGATGAAACAGCAAGCAAGATACCCACTCATGCCGCAGAGGATCGCCTTTATGCTTGGTTTTAATTTCTGGGTCTAATTTTTCCTGAAACAGTAAAGAAGCTTTACCCCAATCGTGTAGCAAAGCGGCCATGGCCGCGAGCGCTTTAATCAGTGGTAAATATTTCCAGTCACTTTCATATTCGCTGTTGAGCAAATCTTTCTCCGTGCTATTTACCGGCACCACACCCTCCGCATTAAATTTTCGCTTATTACCCACCACCCATAAAAACTGGCTGCGGGAGCGCGAGCGGATCCAGTGGCAACTAACGGCGGTGCTGCGGCTAGCGGTTTGGCGCAGCATTTTCTTCACTGTCAGCAGCCCTTCTTCGGTGATCAGGGTTTGCCAGGTGTTATCGCCAATCCGGTTGGCAAACGCATCCAACACACGGCGGGTTTTCTTCAGTGCGTTTTTTTCACACTGAGAGATGAAAGTGACCATCATAACGGGCTTACCTCGCACTCTTGCTCGCTTTGGCCTTGCAGCGCGACGCGTTTCACCGTGTCAAACATAAAATCCAGCGCTTTGTGTTCGATAAAGGCTTGTAGGATTTGTTGGCGAAACTCTTGTTCGCTGGCGTTTTCTTTGGCACAAACAAATGCCCACGGCAGCACGATGGCATCTTTGATTAAGTCAGCCACATCAAATACCAAAGCGCCACGGCGGGTTTTACCATGCATCACCGCAAAGCCATGGGGAATGCCCAGCACCCACAAACAGCTTGCCGCTAGGCCATAGGCTAAGTAGTTACCGTGGTTCAAAAAGTCGTTGGCTTTATCGGTGGATTTTTTGTCGGGTTGATGCTGGCGAGAAAAGCCCTCTTTACCTGTGTTGTTGGCCGCGTATTTGTATAACGCTTTGGTCAGTTGCGCTTCTGTAAGCAGTAAATCGGCAGGTTTGCTGGCAGCATCGGTGCGTTGGTGGAAGGTATCTAGCGATTTTTGGATCACCTCATCCTGAATATTGAACTTTTCTACAGCCAGCTCACGATCCGAGCGCCACACTTGTTGAAGATACTCTATCCGCGCGTTTTGAAATTGCTTAGCGGCGGCTAAGCGTTTTTCATCATCAAACCAAAAAGAGAGCCAGCCTTGCAGGTATTCGGTGGGGCGATATTCGCTTTGCGGCGTGAACCATTCCACTTCGGTCGCCATGTGCAGTGGTGTTCCGCCACCGCCGCAAAAACCCACCAACACCCCCGCGTGCGAGAGCATGCGCATCGCGGCTTGAGTGATCGAGGTGCCATTGCCCAGCATCAGCACGGTGGTATTGGCAATCGGAATATTGAAGTAGAGGTTTTCTTTGTCGGCTTCGGTTAAATACAGTACACGGCCATCTTTTTGCATCACGCGGCAATACTCCAAGTAATACATATTGGCGCGCTTTGAGTGCAGGATCACTTTGAGGTCTGAGGGGGATAAATCGTCCATTGATTGCTCCGTGCTTAGTGGTTATCCGTCTACTTTATGTACTTGTACCCAAAGCTCAATGCTGCACATTTATTCAGGTAAAGTGACTTTACCTCAACGCGGCTTATCTTTGCGTTAGCGCTCAAATAACCAGGGTTTGATGTCACGTGGGTTGACCAAAATCAGTTGCTGCGCTTCTGGAGTCCCTTCAAGATATTGGGTTTTGACTTGCATCTCTTTCAGTAGGTAATCGACTAATGCAGCACGGGTGGTAATGTGCAGTTGCCCGTTTTCCATTTGGTAGTCATGGACAATCACTTCCCTTTGCGCCTCACTCAAGCGAGGGTCGGGGGCAAAGATCAAATCAACCTGCGTATGCCAAACCCGATCATCGTCTTTAGTGTTCCCGGAAGCATCAAGCAATTCAGCGTCTCCACGACAACGGCTCAGCACCAAATCTCGGTAGTCCTGCGATTTTTCGCAGTAACCCCGTACATGCCAACGTAAGCCGGTTTTAACAACCGTATGCGGGTGAAAAATTCGCCCTTGCCACTCGGGATTAGAGAGTGAGACATACCCCAGTTCAACGCGTTTCTGCTGACGAATCGCTTCGGTTAAAGTGGCAACCACTTGTGGAGCAACATAACGCTGTGGGACGAAGCACTGTTCACCTAATACAGCGTTGAGTGATGGCTGAGGCGCATAGAATTGACCTGTGCTCAACCACTGCAAGTAGTGCTCTAGTGAATGCTTCGGGGCTTGGGAGAGATATTGCGCGGTAAATTGATAGGGTCCTGAGGCCATCTTATTTAAGCGTTCAGGATAACGCTCTTGGTAAACTCGAATATCCTGATAGGCCTGTTGACGAGTAATGGCAAACTGATCAACGAGATCCTTGTTGCGGATATAGCCTTGCCACAAGGCAAGCATTTCTAAGAATAGATGCCGTTCTTGAAGGGTGTGCATAGCCAAACTCAATCTGCCTATGGATTAAATATGAGCACAGAGTAGCATAATCAATAAGATTGGCTCATGTATTTCTAAGCTGCCTGTACGGCAGTGAACCCTGTCGCGCCCTGCTTCTGCTCATCCCTGTTGGCCTAACACACACGTCACCCTGCAATTTTAGATTGTAGAAGACACGACAAGATTCAGGCGTAGATTTGCCCAGCATAGGGATGCGATGTATTACTGGAAACGCGGGTTTAGGCGGTAGCCCTGCGGGCAAGTGGCGCGGCACTTGCCCGTGGGTATTATTGTGGCGAATTGTTTACTGTGGCGATTTGTTTATTGTGGTGAATTGTCTTCTGGCACTTTACGTGTCTTTAGTTTGAAACCAATCCAAAATACCAGTGCTACGCAGAGAATAGAGGGGATAAAGTTGGAACCTATCTGTGGAAATTGCACACGTATCATGGTGCTGTAGCCGAAAATACCTAACAGAAAACAAGCGGCAGCCAGTTTGGGCATTCCCTCCAACATCGGCTGGTTCAGATAGCGCTGATGCAGGCAATACACCGCCAGCACTAACGCAATCAATGGGAAGAGAGAAAACGGCACCACCGAACTAAATAGTGCAGCAAAAGAGCCGTTCATCGACAAACCAGTAATTAAAGCCAGCAATAATGTGCCATTCTCACAGTTTGGTTTTTCCATCGTTTTCACCTTGTTAATCTTGGGATACAGAGACTTTTTCCTGTTCGCGGCGATTCCAGTAACAGGCGCCTTTTGAAATCATCCGCAATTGCAACACTAATCGTTCTTCAAGCTGACGCCGTTGGCCACTATCAATATCCAACGCTTCCGCACCGGCACTGAACACAATGGTAACCATCGCTTCTGCCTGTGCTTCGGTAAAACTACGGGGCATATGGTTTTCCAGCTCAAGGTAATCGGCCAGTTCAGCAATAAAATGTTGAATTTCTCGTGCCACCGCAGCACGGAATGCCGCCGATGTCCCCGAGCGCTCACGCAGCAATAGTCGGAATGCATTAGGATTATTGCCAATAAATTCCATAAAAGTAGACACCGAGGTGCGGATAACGCTGCCACCTTTGGCAATACGCTGGCGTGCCTGGCGCATTAACTGGCGCAGCATCAGGCCGCTTTCATCCACCATGGTCAGCCCCAGCTCATCCACATCACGAAAATGGCGATAAAACGAGGTGGGGGCAATACCCGCCTCTCGTGAGACCTCGCGCAGGCTTAGACTAGCAAAACTACGTTCGGCACTGAGCTGGCTAAAGGCAGCCTCGATGAGCGACCGACGCGTCCGTTCTTTTTGTTGTGCTCTGATGCCTATATGCATATCCGAATACTTCCATTCTCTAAATCTCACCCTGCTGAACTGGCAATATAGCAAATTTATCATCGGCGCATTTAACAAACGCGCTTTATGCCCGCTAGATCCCAAGTTGCAACCTGCACTCAATCTGAATCAACTTGGGGATAGCCGCTCACAATGTTAAGATAAGGTTGTTTTTTTGTATAGACAGGTCACGCTAACATGCAACAAAACTATCAATTTGATGCCATTGTTATTGGCTCAGGCCCTGGCGGTGAAGGTGCCGCAATGGGGCTGGTGAAGCAAGGTGCCCACGTAGCGGTGGTGGAGCGATACAGTAACGTCGGTGGCGGCTGCACTCACTGGGGAACCATCCCCTCGAAAGCCCTGCGCCACGCAGTCAGTCGCATTATCGAATTCAACCAGAACCCACTTTACAACAACGCCCGCACACTCAGTGCCACCTTTCCTGATATTTTGCACCACGCAGACAACGTGATTAACCAGCAAACACGCATGCGCCAAGGGTTTTACGAACGTAACCAATGCAAACTGTTTGCCGGTGATGCTTACTTTATCGATGCCAATACCATCAGCGTAAAATATCAGGATGGCTCACAAGATATCCTTCGCGCTGACCATATCGTGATTGCCAGTGGTTCACGCCCTTACCACCCCAGCAACGTCGATTTTAAGCACCCCCGTATTTACGACAGCGATTCCATTCTGGAGCTGAACCACGAACCGCGCCATATCATTATCTATGGTGCCGGCGTGATTGGCTGTGAATACGCTTCAATTTTCCGTGGATTGAACGTAAAAGTGGACCTGATCAATACCCGTGATCGCCTGCTAGCCTTTCTCGATCAGGAAATGTCGGACTCTCTTTCTTATCACTTCTGGAATAACGGCGTGGTGATCCGCCACAACGAAGAGTTCGATCAGATCGAAGGTACCGATAACGGCGTGGTTGTTCATCTCAAATCCGGCAAAAAAGTGAAAGCGGATTGTCTGCTCTACGCCAATGGCCGCACCGGCAATACCCACTCACTGAAGTTGGAGAACGTGGGGTTAACATCCGATAGCCGTGGCCTGCTGAAGGTCAATAACCAGTATCAAACCGCAGTGCCCCATATTTACGCCGTAGGTGACGTCATCGGTTATCCCAGCCTGGCCTCTGCTGCTTACGATCAAGGCCGCATTGCCGCACAAGCCATTTCTGGTGGCGAAGGGCACGGGCATTTGATCGAAGATATCCCCACCGGCATTTACACCATTCCTGAAATCAGCTCTGTCGGGAAAACCGAGCAACAACTCACCGCCATGAAAGTCCCGTATGAAGTCGGTCGGGCACAATTCAAACATTTGGCGCGTGCACAAATTGCCGGGATGAATGTGGGTAGCCTAAAGATTCTGTTCCACCGGGAAACACTACAAATCCTCGGCATCCACTGCTTTGGCGAACGAGCGGCAGAGATCATTCATATCGGCCAGGCCATCATGGAACAGAAAGGTGAAGGTAATACCATTGCGTATTTTGTTAACACCACCTTCAACTATCCCACCATGGCTGAAGCCTATCGCGTGGCCGCACTCAACGGTTTAAATCGTCTGTTCTAAAACCGTGCTGAGATAGTGCTGCATATGCTCGCGAATCGCCTCGGCTAACTGTTCGTAGCGGCTACGTAACGGGGAGCCCGGGCGATACACCAGCGCAATGGTACGTTGCGGCTTCGGTTGGTCGCAATCCAGGTAACAAACACCATCACGTTCACGCTCGCGCGGCACCGCCAATGCGGGTAGCAAGGTAATGCCACTGCCTGCCGCCACCATATTACGCAACGTCTCTAGGCTGGTAGCGCGAAAGTGGGTATCTTCATCAGCCCCCGCCTGAAAGCAAAAGCCTAACGCCTGATCACGCAAACAGTGGCCATCTTCCAGCATCAGCAGTTTCTCCCCCGCCAAATCGGCCATCGCAACACGGTCACGCCCTGCCCAGGGGTGATCAGCATAGATAGCCAACTTCATTTGTTCATCAAATAAGGGGACTTCGATAAATGCTTCGGTCTCTTTTACCGACGCCAGAATGGCGCAATCCAACTTGCCGCTGTCAAGTTGCGCCAGCAATTGGTGGGTTTGCGCTTCATGCAGATACATTTCCAGCTTGGGAAAGGTTTTATGCAACAACGGAATAATGTGTGGTAACAGATACGGCCCCACGGTGGGGATCAAGCCAATATGTATTGGCCCGGACATCGCTTCACCCTGCTGGCTGGCCATTTCTTTCAGCACTTTCACTTCCCGCAGGATAGTACGCGCCTGTTCCACCAGCAGTAACCCCGACTGTGTGAATAACACTTTGCGACTGGTCCGCTCAAGTAGCATCACACCCAGTTCATCTTCCAGTTTACGGATCTGCCCACTCAACGTGGGTTGGCTGACATGGCACGAATCCGCCGCCCGCCGGAAGTGGCGGTACTCAGCCAAAGCGATCAGATACTCCAAATCACGAATATTCATGGTTTCCCCGCGAGTGATAGTTAATAGCGATAAATAGAATGATAACAAATGATTTTAACTATCAAAAGAGCGAGGCGAAAATCAAGAAGAACACGGGTGAGAATTCTCTCGCCTTAATACCAGGCCCCCACCACGCGTTTTTTTGCGTAATACGCAGCAGATTAATTGCCCAGCCGTTGCCGAACGCTTATTCAGCCGTCATTTTTATCCGTAGACTTTTATTGTGATACTAATATTGATACTATAATAAGGGTGTAAGGATGAAAGAACTTAGCAACATCATAGAGAGTCTTCGCCAACGGCAGGCCAATATCAAATTTCATGAATTGGTAAAAATCTGCAACCGTTGGTTTGGCGCTCCACGGATGAGTAGTGGTAGTCACAAGGTTTACAGCATGCCATGGCCGGGGGATCCTCGAGTTAACATCCAACGTGCGGACAGCGGTATGGCAAAGGTTTATCAAGTCAGGCAGGTGATAGCTGCATTAGTCAGATTGGAGGAACAACATGGAAATACATGAGCATTATACTTACCGGATCACCTGGTCAGCAGAAGACGGCGAATACGTTGGGTTATGTACAGAATTCCCTTCTCTGTCTTGGTTGGCTTCAACCCGCACCGCCGCGCTGGATGGTATTGAACAGCTAGTGGCACAGGTGATAACAGACATGGCCACCAACGGCGAAACACCACCGCAAGCGCTAGCAGAGAAAAATTTCAGTGGCAAACTGGTACTGCGCCTGACGCCGGAACAGCACCGGCGCTTGGCCACCAGCGCCATGGAAGAAGGCGTTAGTCTAAATCGCTATCTGTGCGCACGGCTTGCCGGATGAATCCCTCAAGGCAGCAATAGGCTGCCTCAACTCAGTTTAAAACAAACGCTTTTTAGCTTCGCTAATGGCACTGGCAACCTGTAAAGGAGAAACGCCGCCTTTGGCTGCTCGTTTATCCAAGCAGGATTGCAGCGACAGAATCGGATAAACATCATCGCCAATAACATTGCTGAATTTTTGCAAGTCAGCCAGCGGCAAATCTTCCAGCGGTTTCCCCTGACGAATCGCTTCTACCACTGCTTCACCAACAATATGGTGCGCTTCGCGGAACGGCACACCTTTGGCAACCAGATAATCAGCCAACTCGGTGGCATTGGCATAACCTTGCTGTGCCGCTTCCTGGCAACGAGCGCGTTTTACCTGAATACCATCCAGCACTAACGCCGCCATCTGCAAACAGTCCATCCAGGTGTCGAGCGCATCAAACAGCCCTTCTTTATCTTCCTGCATGTCTTTGTTATAAGCCAGCGGTAAGCCTTTGAACGTCATCATCATGCCCGTCAAAGCACCTTGCACACGGCCAGATTTACCACGGATCAGCTCCAACGCATCCGGGTTTTTCTTCTGTGGCATTAAGGAT
Source organism: Serratia sp. HNCC26DJ244 (assembly GCF_057180565.1). Taxonomy (NCBI): domain Bacteria; kingdom Pseudomonadati; phylum Pseudomonadota; class Gammaproteobacteria; order Enterobacterales; family Yersiniaceae; genus Serratia; species Serratia sp. HNCC26DJ244. The sequence goes on from NZ_JBXUGO010000016.1 coordinate 23,818, forward strand.
GAACCCGAGGTCACACGATCTGAAAGCTCGACAAATGCCGCTTCACCGCTATTAAAGAAGATCAAGTCTTCAGCAAAGCGCGACAGATGCACCATACTGATGGCCGCATTAGACAGCAACTCCAGGACATGATCACGGTCAGAAACACTATCCAGGCTGTTACGGGTAGCAGAAGCAAAACCCAGCCAACCCGCAAGCTGTTCACGGTCGATGGGATAGGCAGTTCCGGCCAAAGCGCCACTACCTAATGGGCTGACATCAAGACGTTTCAGGCAATCCTGCAGGCGAGTTTCATCGCGCGCCAACATCTCAACATAAGCCAGGCACCAATGGGCAAAAGTCACCGGTTGTGCACGCTGCAAGTGGGTATAGCCCGGCATCACGGCATCCTGGTTGGCTTCCGCCGTCATCACCAGCGCTTGTTGCAGCTGTATAATCGCCTGATGCAACTCACTGACCTGATGTTTACACCATAGTTTCAGATCCGTCGCTACCTGGTCATTACGGCTACGCCCGGTGTGCAGTTTTTTGCCCAGATCACCGACTTGCTCGATCAGCTTCTGCTCTACCCAGCTGTGAATGTCTTCAGCATCGCTGTTGAGGATCACTAACGGGTCGGCCTGTACTTCCTTCAATAGCACCTGCAGTGCCTGTTCAAGTTGCTGTTGTTCTGCTGCCGTCAGTACGTTGACGGTCACCAACGCCTTTGACCAGGCAACGGAACCCACAATATCCTGTTCCGCCAGGCGATAGTCGAAGCGCAGAGAATCATTGAGTTGTTTAAACCGCAGGTCTGCCGCCTGACTGAACCGTCCGCCCCAAAGTGCCATAATCTTGCCCCTGTTTAAGTCTGCGCAAGGGCGCAGCCTGTGCGCCCCTGATATTGCTATTAATGTGATTCTTTATAACCTGACGCACCAGTGACGAATACCGCCCATCGGTGCGCCCTTCTCATCGCAGATTAGCGTTTGTTCTCGTTCAACGCGCGAATACGTGAAGAGAGAGAGAATAAACGGATAAAACCGCCCGCATGGCTGTGATCGTAAACTTCGTCTTCACCAAAGGTCGCGAACTCTTCCGAGTATAGGCTGTTGGCTGATTTTTTCTGAATTGCCGTGACTTGGCCTTTATACAGTTGCAGCACCACTTCACCATTCACTTCTTCCGCTAACGCCTGTGCAGAAGCCTGAATGGAGCGACGCAACGGAGCAAACCAGCGGCCATCGTAAACCACATAGGACATTTCCAGGCCCAGCTGTTCACGCCACTTAAAGCTGTCACGATCCAGAACCAACTGCTCGATGCCACGCAGGGCCGCCACCATAATGGTGCCCCCTGGGGTTTCATAGCAACCACGGGATTTAATGCCCACCAAGCGGTTTTCAACGATATCAATACGGCCAATACCGTGTTTGGCACCCACTACATTGAGGGTTTCCAAACATTTGTATGGGCTCATCGCCACGCCGTTGACCGCCACTACGCAACCTTTTTCAACCGTCACCGTCACCTGCTCCGGTTGATCTGGTGCCTCCTGTGGGTCCACAGTCCATACCCAGCAATCCTTATTCGCGGCATTCCATGGGCTTTCCAGCACGCCCCCTTCCGTAGAGATATGCCAGGCGTTTTCGTCACGACTGTAGATTTTCTCCAGTGAGGCGGTAGTCGGGATATTACGCTCTTTCAGGTAATCCAGCAGCGCTTCACGGGAACGCAGGTTCCATTCACGCCACGGTGCCACCACTTTCAGTTGAGGTGCCAAGGCGGTATAGGTGGTTTCGAAACGCACCTGGTCGTTACCTTTACCGGTTGCACCATGGCACAGCGCATCTGCACCCACTTTCAACGCCAGTTCGACCTGAGCTTTAGCAATGATCGGGCGCGCCATTGAGGTACCCAGCAAATAGCTGCCCTCATACAGTGCCCCGGTCTGCAATACCGGATAAACATAATCACGGATAAACTCTTCACGCAGATCAGCCACATAGCACGCTGAAGCACCAGACTGTAACGCTTTCTGCTCAACACCTTCCAGATCACCACGCTCCTGGCCAATATCCGCCACAAAAGCGATCACTTCACAACCACCGTAGTTCTCTTTCAGCCATGGAATGATCGCTGAAGTATCCAGACCACCGGAGTACGCCAGAACAATTTTCTTGATACCTTGGTTTTGCATTGTGTTATTCCCTTTCAATTCTAAATTTAAGCGAGGATCCGGGTGCCAATCGACACACCATTAAACAAAGCTGGAAGTTGTTCAGCATTGCGCCAACTAGCGATATCCACAGGGCGGCCAAGTGTTCGTGCCGCGTCCAGAGCCGCATTGACCTTCACCACCATGCCATCGGTGATAATGCCTTCATCAATCAGTTGTTCAGCTTTTTGCGCCGTCATTTCTGCGATGCGCTGCCCTTTACCATCAAGAATGCCACTGACATCTGACAGCAGGATTAAATCAGCCCCTAGCGTGGCCGCCAGAGCGGTCGCCGCCTGATCAGCGTTCACATTCATCAGTTGGCCTTCGGCAGTAATACCGATAGAGCTGATCACTGGCAGGTAACCCGCAGTGAGCAACATATTGAGCAGCACCGGTGAACCCGGTAACGCTTGCCCCACATGGCCCAACTCAGGATCCAACTGCGTAACCGCCACACTGCCACCGTCTGCCAGGCTCAAGCCCACCGCGTTGATTTTGTGCTTCAGCGCCCATGCCAGCAGGGTTTTGTTGGCAGTACCTGCCAGCGCACCGGTAATAATATCGATTTGTTCAGGCGGTGTAACGCGCAAACCGTTCTTCTTCACCACCGGCAAAGAGAGCTGTTTCATTAGCTCATCCACCAGGCAACCACCGCCATGGACAATCACCAGCGGGCGCTGATGCTCCTGACGGTAGGTATCCAGCGCAGTAAACAAACGCTCCAGCGCTTCTTCACTGTCTAATAGCACACCACCTAATTTGATAATCAATGGATTCATTGCTGTGTACTCACGCTTATACTCTCTCTTACAAGTTGCCACGCGGTGTCACTGCCGTCAAAATTTCGGCGCCACGGTTAACGTGGCGACTTGGCGACAACTGAACGCCTATGGGGTAAATATTAGATTAATGACTGGGTTTCCGGGAACCCAAAACGGATATTAAGGCACTGCACCGCCTGCGCCGCAGCCCCTTTCAACAGGTTATCCTCTGCTGCCACGGTAATCAGATGTTCACCCTGAACAGCAAAACCGATATCACAGAACGGTAGCCCCACCACAGATTTCAGCGCTGGCATGCCTTGGTCATACAACCGTACCAGCGGTTTATCGTCGTAGGCCCCATGGTAAACCGCCGCCACATCTTGTGCGGTGACACCGGCTTTCAAGCGGCAGGTGATGGTGGCCAAAATTCCGCGCGGGAAACTCCCTAAATGGGGGGTAAAAATCACCGGCACCCCGAGATGAGTTGCTATCTCTGGCTGATGACGATGGTTAAACAGGCCATAAGGCTGAAGGCTCACTTCGCAGAAACTGGTGGCAACACTGGCTTTACGGCCCGCACCGCTCACGCCGCTGACGGCATTGATCACCGGCCATTGGGTCAGATCCAGCAGTTGTTTATCAATGAGCGGTTTTAAGGCCAATTGTGCTGCGGTCGGGTAGCAGCCAGGCACTGCAATCAGCTGTGCCTGTTTGAGTTTTTCACCCTGCCACTCCGCCAGACCGTAAACTGCCTGAGACAGCCACTGTTCATGCTGGTGTTGAAAACCATAATATTGACTATAGAATTGGCTATCCTGTATACGGAATGCACCGGAGAGATCGAACACTACGCAACCCGCTGCCAGAAAGATGGGGGCGATGTCATGGCTCACCTCATGGGCGGTAGCCAGGAAAACCACATCAATGTCTTTTGCGGCAGCAGCAGGGTCAACCAGGGGTTGCAATGGCAGGTCAACGATACCTTTTAATTGAGGATGCAGGTCAGAAAGTAATTTTCCTGCATCTGCACTTTGCGCTGAAACCGCTAAAGCGGTTATGTTCATATGTGGATGACGATTCAGGTAAGCCGTAAGCTCCGCTCCGGCATAACCGCTGGCACCAACAATCAGCGTATTCAACATGTGGCCTTTCACCTTCTTGGCTAACAGTAAGAGTCATGGGTGACTCTGGTCGCAGGGTTTAAGCGCATTATTGTGCCGGTCACCCCGATGGTTGAGCGTTGATGTTTTGAACAACATCCAGGCGTCGTTTCCTTTACGCTCTTATTTAATGTATTTTTATTCAGAATAAATGCATGAATATTGATACTACCCTAACCAAAGGCTGTCAACAGTGAAGATGAAATTACCCTCATTTATTGAGTTGTACCGGGCACTGATAAGCACAGAATCGATCAGTGCCACCGATGCTGACCTTGATCAGAGTAATGAAACATTAATCAACTTACTGGCCAGTTGGTTTAGCGATCTGGGTTTCCGTGTCGATGTACAACCGGTGCCAGACACCCGCAACAAGTTCAACCTGTTGGCAAGTATGGGGGAAGGCCCCGGTGGGTTGCTGCTGGCCGGTCATACCGACACCGTACCCTATGACCAGGGCCGCTGGACACGCGACCCCTTTACCTTAACCGAACACGACAACAAGCTTTATGGGCTGGGTACTGCCGATATGAAAGGCTTCTTTGCCTTTGTGCTCGATACAGTACGCGATATTGACCCCGGAAAACTGACTAAGCCGCTGTATATTCTGGCTACGGCGGATGAAGAAACCACCATGGCCGGGGCCCGTTATTTTGCCGCCTCGAGCAAAATCCGCCCAGACTTTGCCATTATTGGCGAGCCGACATCTCTGCAGCCAGTACGTGCCCATAAAGGCCATATTTCCAATGCGATCCGCATCGTGGGTCAATCTGGTCATTCAAGCGACCCGGCTCGTGGCGTGAATGCCATCGACCTGATGCATGAGTCCATCGGGCATCTGATGACATTACGCAAGACACTGCAGGAGCGCTACCACAATCCCGCCTTTGCCGTGCCCTATCCAACCATGAACTTCGGTCATATCAACGGCGGAGATGCGGCCAACCGTATTTGTGCCTGTTGCGAATTACATATGGATATTCGCCCATTACCCGGTATGACACTGGATAACATCAACGAGCTGCTGCACCAGGCACTGGCTCCCGTCATCCAACGCTGGCCGGGCCGTTTAACCATTGATGAACTGCATCCGCCCATTCCGGGTTATGAATGCCCTACCGACCACCACATGGTCGCGGTCATTGAGAAGTTGCTCGGCTCCCGTACCGAAGTGGTTAACTACTGTACCGAAGCGCCGTTTATCCAAAATGTGTGCCCAACGCTGGTGTTAGGGCCGGGTTCGATCAACCAGGCGCATCAACCTGACGAATATCTTGATATGGCGTTTATTGAGCCAACCCGTAGGTTGCTAGCAGAATTGGTCGACCATTTTTGCCAACAATAACTGATGGATAAACAGCAAGTAACAGTCCATTATTTACCTCCAAAGAGGTAGTTCATCGGGGTGATAAGCCAAACTGATAACCGATGGGCTGTAATTAAATTTCAGAAAATACGCTGATTTTTATGTTTTTTTGCTAAAAATAGTGTCAATTAATGATTAGGCCAGCACGTGGCACGATGAAGTGAGTTGTCTTCACCAGACACGTGAAGTTTACTTACAAGATGAAAATTATGTACTCAATACTTTCAGGCGGCAGGCAGTAACGCCATAGCCAGGAGATGATGAGTTTACAGAGGAGTGGGTCAGGGTCATATGAACGAACAATATTCGGCAATGCGCAGTAATGTCAGTATGCTCGGCAAATTGCTCGGCGATACGATTAAAGAAGCGCTGGGTGAACATATTCTCGATCGGGTTGAAACTATCCGTAAGCTGTCCAAATCTTCACGTGCAGGTAGTGAAGTCCATCGTCAGGAGCTGTTATCGACGCTACAAAACCTGTCTAATGATGAACTGCTACCCGTTGCTCGTGCCTTCAGCCAATTCCTGAATCTGACTAACGTTGCTGAGCAATATCATAGTATTTCGCCCCATGGTGAAGCCCTCAGCAACCCAGAAGCCTTGGCTCAACTGTTTGTTCGGCTGAAAGACAAAAAAATCAGCGACAAAGAATTACAGAATGCGGTGGATGATCTCTCCATCGAATTGGTGTTGACCGCTCACCCAACCGAAATTACCCGTCGTACCCTGATCCACAAACTGGTTGAGGTTAACACCTGTCTCAGTCAGTTGGACCATAACGATTTGGCCGACTATCAGCGCAATAAAATCATGCGCCGCCTGCGCCAGTTGGTGGCACAGTCCTGGCATACCGATGAAATGCGTAAAAATCGCCCATCACCGATTGATGAAGCCAAATGGGGCTTTGCTGTGGTGGAAAACAGTCTGTGGGAAGGCGTACCCGCTTTCTTGCGCGAGTTTAACGAACAGTTGGAAAAATCCATTGATTACCGCTTGCCAGTAGAAGCGGTTCCCATCAGATTCACTTCTTGGATGGGGGGAGACCGCGATGGTAACCCCAATGTTACTGCTGAAATCACTCGCCATGTGCTGTTATTAAGCCGCTGGAAAGCCTGTGACCTGTTTACTCGTGATATTCAGGTATTGGTTTCCGAGCTATCAATGACCGAATGTACGCCAGAGTTGCGTGCACTGGCGGGTGGTGACGAGGTACAAGAACCTTACCGCGAATTAATGAAGCAACTACGCAGCCAGTTGATGAGCACTCAGGACTACCTTGAAGAGTGCCTGAAAGGGCAACGTGTTCTGCGCCCGCACAACCTGCTGGAAAACAATGAGCAATTGTGGGAACCGTTATATGCCTGTTATCGCTCATTGGTCGCCTGTGGCATGGGCATCATTGCCAACGGCCAACTGTTGGATACGCTACGCCGCGTGCGCTGCTTCGGTGTCCCGCTGGTTCGTATCGATGTTCGCCAGGAAAGCACTCGCCACACTGAAGCCCTCGCCGAACTGACACGCTATTTGGGGCTAGGGGATTATGAAAGCTGGTCAGAAGCCGATAAGCAGGCATTTTTGATCCGTGAGTTAAGCTCCAAGCGCCCGTTGATTCCTTTGAAATGGGAACCCAGCAGCGAAACCAAGGAGGTTCTGGAAACCTGCAAAGTGATCGCCGAAGCACCACAAGGTTCCATTGCCGCTTATGTCATTTCGATGGCGCGCACCCCGTCTGATGTATTAGCGGTGCATCTGCTGCTGAAAGAGGCCGGTTGTCCATTCGCTCTGCCCGTCGCGCCACTGTTTGAAACGCTTGACGATCTGAACAATGCCGACGATGTCATGACACAGTTGCTGAATATTGACTGGTATCGTGGCTTTATTCAGGGCAAGCAAATGGTGATGATCGGTTATTCCGACTCCGCGAAAGATGCCGGGGTAATGGCCGCCTCTTGGGCGCAATACCGGGCACAGGATGCGCTGATCAAAACCTGTGAAAAAGCAGGCGTCGCCCTGACGTTGTTCCATGGTCGCGGTGGCTCCATTGGCCGTGGCGGTGCGCCGGCTCATGCTGCACTGCTATCGCAACCACCAGGCAGCCTGAAAGGTGGCTTACGTGTTACCGAACAAGGGGAGATGATCCGCTTTAAATTCGGTCTGCCTGAAGTCACCATCAGTAGTCTGGCGCTGTATACCAGCGCGATTCTGGAAGCCAACCTACTGCCGCCACCGGAACCCAAGCCAGAATGGCGCACATTAATGGACGAACTGTCCGAGACTTCATGCAAAATGTACCGGGGTTATGTGCGTGAAAATCCGGATTTTGTCCCCTATTTCCGTGCGGCGACACCAGAACAGGAGCTAGCTAAGCTGCCCCTGGGTTCGCGCCCGGCCAAACGGCGCCCGAACGGCGGCGTAGAAAGCCTGCGTGCTATTCCATGGATCTTCGCCTGGACCCAGAATCGCCTGATGCTGCCAGCCTGGCTGGGTGCAGGTGCGGGTTTGCAAGAAGCAGTGAAAGCGGGCAAGCAAGACCAGTTAGAAGCCATGTGCCGCGACTGGCCGTTCTTTTCTACCCGCATTGCTATGCTGGAAATGGTGTTCTCCAAGACCGATCTCTGGTTGACGGAATACTATGATCAGCGCTTGGTGGATAAGTCGTTGTGGCCATTGGGCAAACAGTTACGTGATCAGTTGGAGAGCGATATCAAGGCTGTCCTGACCATCGCCAATGACGATCATCTGATGGAAGCGCTACCGTGGATCGCTGAATCTATCGCCTTGCGTAATGTTTATACCGATCCGCTCAACGTTCTACAGGCAGAGCTGCTGTACCGCTCACGCCAGTTGGAACAACCGGATCCCCAAGTTGAACAGGCGCTGATGGTCACTATCGCCGGTGTTGCTGCCGGGATGCGTAACACTGGCTAGGTGATACTCAATCTCAACCCAAGGTACTGCCATTACAGTACCTTGGGTATTCTTAGTGTTATATCCGCGTTGATTTAAACCGCCGGGCGAACCCCTAACGTATGGCAGATGGCATAGCTCATTTCCGCACGGTTAAGCGTGTAGAAGTGGAAATCTTTTACCCCTTCGCGGCTTAATATCTTCACCATATCCATCGCAATATTAGCACCAACCATCTTGCGCGTTTCCGGGTCATCATCCAACCCGGCAAACATACTGCTCATCCAGTTTGGCACCCGCACGTTAGTCATGGTGGCAAAGCGCTGTAGTTGTTTGAAATTGGAGACGGGCAGAATACCCGGCACAATTTCCACATCAATTCCGGTCGCCACGCAACGGTCACGAAAACGCAGATAGCTTTCTACATCAAAGAAAAATTGGGTTATAGCACGGTTAGCACCCGCATCAATTTTGTGTTTAAGGTTGATCAAATCTGCCTGGGCACTTTTTGCTTCTGGATGAACTTCTGGATAAGCCGCTACCGAAATATCAAAATCGCCAACACTTTTCAGCAGCGTGACCAAGTCGGCAGCATACATTTCAGGTTTGCCACTATCCGGGGGTAAATCACCGCGCAGAGCGACAATATGACGAATACCGCTATTCCAGTAATCAGTGGCAATATCAATAAGCTGTGATGGAGTAGCATCAATACAGGTTAAGTGCGGGGCGGCAACCAGGCCAGTGCGCTCTTTAATCCCTTTGATGATGCTATGGGTGCGATCACGTTCACCTGAGTTGGCCCCGTAAGTAACGGAAACAAATTTGGGTTTGAGGCTGCTCAGGCGATCAATCGATTGCCACAAGGTCTCTTCCATCTCGCTGGTACGCGGAGGGAAAAACTCGAACGACACATTAATCTGGCCATTTAACTCTGCCAAACTCTGATTCAGCGCTTCCCGCTGGTTTGCGTGAAAAAAACTCATTCCCTGCCCGCCTCTTATCTCAATATTGCCAAATAAGCGTCTATACGTTTAGACGTCTAAAGAGAAAATGCCGGATGTTGCCTGAAGAGTCAACAGGAAAGTAAGCGTAAGACGATGATTAATCCTCACGCTATGTGAAAAAACTTCATGTTCGGGGTCACAAGCGCCATCATTCAAGCGGCGAGGATAGCCCTGGCAGCTTGAATAACGACGGATAGGGCGACTTAAAGTAACTGTGCCAAACGGTTAAGATCAGACTGAATGGCCCCGGCGGTAACATCGCGCCCAGCCCCTGGGCCACGGATCACCAGTGGGTTATCCCGATACCAACGGCTTTCAATGGCAAACACGTTGTCACAAGGCAACAGCGAAGCCAGTGGATGTTCTGGCCGCACCGCCTCAACCCCCACACGCGCTTTACCATTGGCATCGAAACGTGCCACGTGACGCAGCACCAAGCCCATTTCGTTGGCGGCTTCATAACGCTGCAACATTTGCTGATTCAGGGTATCGCCGTTTTCAAAAAACTGATCGATAGAACCTTGCTCGGCACCTGTTGGCACCAACGATTCAACACGAACCTGGTTAGGCTCCAGGTCATAACCCGCTTCCCGCGCCAAGATCACCAGTTTGCGCATCACATCCTGCCCCGACAAATCAGCCCGCGGGTCCGGTTCCGTCAGTCCTTGCTGCCAGGCCTGATCCACCAGTTCAGTAAAGGGCACCGTGCCGTCAAACTGCAGGAATAACCAAGAGAGGGTACCGGAGAAAACACCACTGATCGCCAAGATACTGTCACCGCTGTCGCGTAGATCGCGTACCGCATAATTCACCGGCAACCCGGCACCCACCGTGGCGTTATACAACCAGTGACGCCCGGTCTTGGCAAACGCATCACGCACCTGACGGTAATTGGCACCACTGGATGCACCGGCAAGTTTATTGGCGCTGATCACATGAAAACCATAACTGGCAAAATCCAGATACTGATCCGCCAGATTGCCACTGGCAGTGACATCAAGAACCACCAAATCGTCAAACGGGTGTGCTCGCATCCACAAGAACAGGGATTCTTCATCCAACTGCTGGGCTTCTTCGTCAAAGAACGCTAACGCACGGCTAGCATCCAGCCCCTGGTAATCCAGTAAACTGCGACTGCTATCCACCACCCCCGCCAGGATAAATTCAAAGCCACTGCGCGCAGAGAGGTTGGTCTGTTCACGAGCAAACAATTCCAACCAACGCGAGCCGATATTACCCTTGCCAAACAACACCAGCCCAATGCGCTTTTCCGCTCGGAACAGCGTCTGGTGCAAGCCCTGAATCAACAGACTGGTGGGCCCCTGGCGTAATACAGCTACCAGGCTGATGCCATCTTCTGCTTGCCAGATAAATTCTACCGGTTGATCTTTCAATTGCTGATAGAAGCGATGGCTATGCAGCGGATTCTTACCAACGCCAGCGCCGACCAACGCCACCAGCGCCAAGCCTTCACGCAGTTGCAACGTACCGGGCAACCCCGCAGCTTTTAAGATGTCCAGCGCACTCCCCGCCACTTCCGAGGTATAGCACAATTGGATCAGACTGCGATCGGGGTGCAGCCCCACCGCCAAGGGTTTTATCTGTGCACGCTTGAGCACCAGTTCCAGCTCTTGCCGCCCCAGCTTGAAGTCACGCTGCGGAGCGACACTGAACTCAATCAGGCAAACATCATCATGGCTGGTGACTATCTTGGCACCGGTACCAGAGGCCAACACACGTTCAATACGTGTCGAGCCCTGCTCAGGTTGGTAGCTACAACGTAGTTGTAAATCAATATCGCTGCCAGATACCGGCTGCAATGTCCGGGTATGCAGAACCGGTGCTGCCAAACGTGCCAATTCGCTGGCTTCATCCAGACGCAACAGCGGCAACAGGCAAGCATCTTTCACTTTGCGCGGATCAGCACTGTAAACACCCGCGACATCGCTCCAGATAGTGACCCGCTCTACGCCCGCCAATGCACCAACTTGCGTTGCAGAATAGTCACTACCATTACGCCCGAGCAACACCGTTTCACCGGCGTCATTACGCGAGATAAAGCCAGTCACCACCAGGCGCTTGCCAGGGTGCTGTGCCAACAGTTGCTGCAACAGTGGATAAGAGCGGCCTTCATCCACCTGCGGTTGTGCAGCACGTTCAGCGCGCAGGAAATCACGGGCATCTAGCCATATCGCCTGCATATCCTGCTGGTTCAATACGGCGGCCATCAGCCGGGCAGACCAGATTTCCCCATGCCCCACCACTTCGGCATAGGCAGCATCGTCAACGTGACCATCCAGCAAAACGGCCAAGCGCTCAAGATCGCGGATAAACTCGTCAACCAATGGCTGCGAACGCTCAGACGGTAATAAACCCCTGATCAGTTCACTGTGATAATGGCGCAGCGTCTGCTGCACCTGATGTGCCGCCAAACGATCACTCTGGCTTAGTTTTAACCAGTTGATCAGTTGATTCGTCGTGCTACCGGCAGCCGAAACCACCATCAGGTCGCCAGGTCGGCTATATTCCGCCATAATCCCGGCAACCCGTGAATAACACTTCACATCAGCCAGACTACTGCCACCAAATTTATGTAGCTGCCGCCCACTCACCGGTCCTGCTACCGCAATTGCATTCATGCTTACCTCGTTGCCGCTGCCTGGAAGGCTTGTTCCAGGTCACTAATCAAATCTTCGCTGTCTTCAATACCCACAGAAACACGCAACAAACTGTCAGAAATGCCAGCAGCGGCGCGCGCTTCTGGTGCCATCCCGGCATGGGTCATGGTCGCCGCATGTGAGATCAGGCTTTCTACCCCACCCAGTGATTCCGCCAAAGTAAACAGTTGCAGCGCAGAGAGAAAACGGCGTAACAACGCCTCATCACCATCAAGCTCAAAGCTGAGCATGGCACCAAACCCGCGCTGCTGGCGGCAGGCAATCTCATGGCCTGGGTTTTCCGGCAAGGAAGGATGATACAACTTTTTAACCAGGGGTTGCTGTTGCAGATAACTGACAATTGCTTCGGCATTATGCTGTGCGGCTTTGATTCGTGGTGATAAAGTCCTTATGCCACGCAATAACAGATAGCTATCGAATGCCGCCCCGGTCACGCCGATATTGTTCGCCCACCAAGCCAGTTCCACCGCCAGCTCCGGATCCTTGGCAATCACCGCGCCGGCCACCACATCGGAGTGACCATTCAGGTACTTGGTACAAGAATGCACCACCAGATCGGCTCCCAGTGCCAGTGGCTGTTGCAAGGCAGGGCTGAGGAAAGTGTTGTCGACAACCGCCAATGCCCCCACCTGGTGTGCGGCTTGGCAGATTGCCGCGATATCCACCACACGTAATAACGGGTTACTGGGCGTTTCGATTAATACCATTTTCGGTTTTTGTGCCAATGCCTGCTGCAATGCAACGGGGTTGCTCTGATCAACAAACAACACCTGATACGCACCACGTTTGCTGAGGCTATCAAACAGACGGTAACTGCCACCATAGCAGTCATGAGGTGCCACCAGCAGGTCACCAGGCTTAAGCAATACCGTCGTCACCAAATGGATCGCCGACATACCGCTTCCCGTCATCACCGCACCGGCGCCCCCTTCCAGTTCTGCCAGCGCACGTTGCACCACATCACGGGTCGGATTTCCACGGCGTGAATAATCATGAGCACGAGGTTGGTTGAAGTCGATGAAATTGTAAGTACTTGAAAGATGGATCGGTGGGACAACACAACCGTACTGCTCATCATCGTTCAGGCCGCTACGCACGGCAATCGTGGCTGGTTTATGTGTCATAGGGTATCTCGGCTCTCGGAAAGTGGGAGAATGAAGCCTAAAGATTAACCCCAGCAGAAATAGACGTCAATACATCTAGCCATCTAAACTTCTTTGCGTATAGATTGAGCAAAAAGAAAATACCCGCTAACATTGTACTTCTATTCGGATATTGTACTTCTATTCGGATTTATTCAGGTTGCAGAACAGAAGCGCAATCGGTTTTTAAACTGTACTGCCGCTCCCCCGCGAGGGATGAGCCAGATAACGCAACCAACACCACGACCCCTTGCAGTATGAAGGGTATCGGTGGGATAGAGATTTCATCGATACTATTCAATGACCTTTGTCGTGTAAAATTGATATTTATTGAGTGAGAACAACGAAAATCGGGCATAATTGGCTGGTTTTTAGAATTTTGTAATTTCCAAACAAATCTTAAGGTGTCCCATGGCTGAGTGGAACGGCGAGTATGTCAGCCCTTACGCTGAACACGGTAAAAAAAGCGAGCAAGTAAAAAAAATCACGGTATCCATTCCGCTGAAGGTCTTGAAGATCCTGACTGATGAACGGACCCGCCGCCAGGTCAACAATCTGCGCCACGCGACAAACAGCGAATTGCTATGCGAAGCATTTCTACATGCTTTTACTGGTCAGCCATTACCCGATGATGAAGATCTGCGTAAAGAGCGGAGTGATGAAATCCCGGAAGTCGCAAAAGTGCTGATGCGTGAATTAGGGGTAGATCCTGATACCTGGGAATATTGATAGCCTAGCCAACAGACAAAAATGCAAAAGGCGCCAAAGGCGCCTTTTGTCTGACTGCAAGAAAACTTACTTCTTGCTGCCTGGTACGCTGAAACGCTTGTTGAAACGGTCAACGCGACCACCGGAAGCAACATCACGCTGCTTACCAGTATAGAACGGGTGGCATTCGCCACAAACGTCCAGGTTCAGATTATGACCCACAGTAGAGCGGATCTTGATCACATTACCGCAAGAGCAGTTCGCAGTAACTTCTTCGTATTTTGGGTGAATACCTTTTTGCATGGGGGAACCTCAGTTAAGGCCGTGTCGCTATCCAGCCGTGTTCCGCCAGACACCACACGTAGTTAATCATCATATTTGATATGGAATTATATCAAAGGCGGCAAATTATACAGAATAAAATATACTGCGCAATCGGATCCGTACATTTGGCGGCCTACAGTGTAAACTAGCCCGCATCTTTTTCCCTCTGGATAGCCACATGCCTGTTGTACACGTTGCTCTGCCGGTTCCTCTTGCCCGCACCTTTGATTATCTGCTGCCAGCAGGCCAGCAGCCAGTCTGTGGCGCGCGGGTCAGTGTCCCTTGGGGAAAACAACGGGCAATAGGCATTATCACCGGTTATAGCGAAAGCAGCCAACTGCCCTTGGAGAAGCTCAAATCTATCGACACGCTGTTGGACAACGATTCGCTGTTCTCTGCCAGCCTGTGGCATATCTTACTCTGGGCCAGTGAATACTATCATTACCCCATTGGTGAAGTGCTGTTCCATGCATTACCCATTCTGCTGCGCCAGGGCAAACCGGCAGAAAGCGAGCCGCTATGGCAATGGATCGCCACTGAACAAGGGCGAGCCACACCACTGGATAGCCTCAAGCGCGCCCCGAAACAGCAACAAGCACTGGCGGCACTGCTGCAACAGCCGATATATCGCCACCAAGTCAATGAATTGGCACTGACAGAAAGCGCACTTCAAGCGCTACGGGTCAAAGACTTGGCGGTGCTACGTGCGCAAGTGATACCGAAACAAGATTGGCGGCCAAACTTTAAAGTCCTGGGGGAGCGGCTTAGGCTCAATACCGAGCAAGCCACCGCCGTAGGGGCGATTCGCAGTGAAGATGATCAATTTGCCGCCTGGTTGTTGGCGGGGATCACCGGCTCCGGTAAAACTGAGGTTTACCTCAGCGTGTTGGAAAACATCCTGGCGAAAGGCAGGCAGGCTCTGGTACTGGTTCCTGAGATCGGCCTGACACCGCAGACCATTGCCCGCTTTCGTGAACGCTTTAACGCACCGGTGGACGTACTGCATTCCGGGTTGAACGACAGCGAACGACTGGCAGTGTGGTTAAGGGCGCGCAGCGGCGAAACCGCCATCGTTATTGGCACTCGCTCGGCGTTGTTCACCCCCTTTTCTCAGCTTGGCATCGTTATCATCGACGAAGAACACGACAGCTCTTATAAACAGCAAGAGGGCTGGCGCTATCACGCGCGTGATCTCGCCGTATTCCGTGCTCGGGAAGAGGGCATCCCCATCGTGATGGGCACGGCAACACCGGCGTTGGAAACACTGCACAATGTACAATTAGGCAAATATCGCCAACTCAAATTGACCCAGCGAGCGGGGAATGCCAAAGCCGCTAACCAGCATCTGATCGATTTGAAAGGCCTGCCACTGAAAGTCGGGCTTTCTCAACCGCTGTTGAAAAGCATGCAGCACCATCTGAAGAACGGTAATCAGGTGATGCTGTTTCTTAACCGGCGCGGATATGCCCCGGCGTTATTGTGTCATGAATGCGGCTGGATCGCTGAATGCCAGCGCTGTGACCATTACTACACCCTCCACCAGAATCATCGCCAATTACGCTGCCACCACTGCGATAGCCAACGCCCAGTACCACACCAATGCCCACAATGTGGCTCAACCCATCTGGTCGCCATCGGTGTGGGTACGGAACAGTTGGAACACGAGCTAGTCGCACTGTTCCCGGAAACCGCCATCACCCGTATCGATCGCGATACCACCAGCCGTAAAGGCTCACTGGAACAGCATCTGGCGGATATTCAACGCGGTGGTCCGCGCATCCTGATCGGAACGCAAATGCTGGCAAAAGGTCACCACTTTCCCGATGTCACACTGGTTGCGCTGCTGGACGTTGATGGTGCGCTATTCTCGGCTGACTTCCGTTCCGCCGAGCGTTTCGCCCAACTTTATACTCAAGTTTCCGGCCGCGCCGGGCGAGCAGGCAAGCAGGGTGAAGTGCTGCTGCAAACCCACCACCCGGAACATCCGTTACTGCAGACTCTGCTGCAACAAGGTTACGATGCTTTTGCCAAGCAAGCGTTGGCTGAACGCCAAAGTGTCTTCCTGCCCCCCTATACCAACCACATCATCGTGCGTTCGGAAGATCACGACAATCAACAGGCACCACTGTTCCTGCAACAATTACGCAATCTGCTGGAAGCCAGCCCACTGAAAGATAACTCGTTGTGGGTGATGGGCCCGGTTCCTGCATTGCAAGCCAAACGTGGGGGCCGTTTCCGTTGGCAATTACTGTTACAACACCCTTCCCGACGTCTGTTACAGCAGTTGTTCAAAAACACCTTGCCGTTGATTGATACGTTGCCACAAGCACGTAAAGTGAAATGGACGTTGGACGTTGACCCCAGCGATAGTTGAGTTGAAAACAACCTGGTTGAGCGGGGTAAGGCAGAGGTTAATCTTACCAATTTGCGATCTAACACGGGAAAACCTTCCCGTATCACACTTTTTATGCAAATTAAGCAATAAAAGCAGACCGTAATCTGTTTATACTCAAGTTTATTCAAGTAACCTATAGCAGTAATGCAAGGAGGGGATGAATCACTGAAGGCCCC
This sequence comes from Serratia sp. HNCC26DJ244, assembly GCF_057180565.1. NCBI lineage: Bacteria > Pseudomonadati > Pseudomonadota > Gammaproteobacteria > Enterobacterales > Yersiniaceae > Serratia > Serratia sp. HNCC26DJ244. The sequence continues at coordinate 40,645 of NZ_JBXUGO010000016.1, forward strand.
CAGCGTAGATGGCGCGACCAAACCGTCACACCACCAAACGCCTGCTTGATGAAATAGCTGAAGTAACTGCGTTGACTTAGGGATAATGCAAGGAGAGAGGCGTTGCAACACAAGAAAGAATTGCCCATGGCCACCATGAAGGACGTTGCCGATATGGCCGGTGTTTCAACTGCAACCGTATCGCGTGCGCTGATGAACCCGGAAAAGGTCTCAACATCAACACGCCAGAAAGTAGAACAGGCTGTGTTAGCCGTAGGTTACTCCCCTCACACTCTGTCACGTAATATCAAACGCAATGAGTCCCGCACCATTCTGGTCATCGTCCCTGATATCTGCGATCCGTTTTTTGCCGATGTGATCCAGGGAATCGAACAGACTGCGGTGCAACAGGGCTATCTGGTACTGATCGGCGATTGTGCCCAACAGAACCAACAGGAAAGAACCTTCGTCAATCTGATCATCACCAAACAGATTGATGGCATGTTGCTGCTTGGCTCCAATCTCCCTTTTGATGCGGGCAAAGAAGAGCAGCGCAATCTCCCACCGATGGTGATGGCCAATGAATTTGCACCGGAACTGGAACTGCCCACCGTTCATATCGACAACCTGACCGCCGCCTTTGAAGCGGTACATTATCTACAGCAATTGGGCCATCAGCAGATAGCTTGCATCGCCGGGCCAGAGCAGATGCCACTCAGCCATTATCGGCTACAGGGCTATATCCAGGCATTACGCCGCAATGGCATTAATATCGAAAGTAGTTATATTACCCGTGGTGATTTTACTTATGAGGCAGGTGCACAGGCATTAGCCTCGTTGATGGCACTGCCAAAACCACCCACGGCAATCTTTTGCCATAATGATGTCATGGCCATTGGTGCGCTCTCCCAGGCTAAAAAAATGGGTCTGCGGGTACCACAAGACTTGTCCATTATCGGCTTCGACGATATAAAACAGGCACAATATTGTGACCCCCCTCTGACGACAGTGGCACAGCCTCGTTTTCAGATTGGTCAGCAGGCCATGCTGCTCCTGTTGGAACAATTGCATGGGCAGGTGGTTAACAGCGGTTCCCGGCTTTTAGACAGTGAATTGATCATCAGAGGCAGCACCGCCGCTCTTAAATGCTAGTCAAATATTTTTGAGTTAAGTAACATGACTAATCAGACGCCTGTCTGACCGGCGTCTGAATGATTTAAGCATGATTGTTGTGGTCATTTTATCAGCGCAGCCCTGTGGGACAAACCCGCAGAATGTCGCCTTTTAGTGACCGAAAAATAGCCTATACTCAAGCAATTGGAAGTAGAACGGGTACATACACAGCCCATTGAAGTTGCAGGTCGGTGGTAAACAAACAGACGCGGAACCCGCTACTCTGGTGAGTAGTCAAGGGCATAAACCCAGTCACCGCGCGACAGCCTGCAAGATAACGGTAAACCAATAGGCCTTAACTTTAATCAGGATACAGCGGAATTATAGTGGCACAAAGAGACTATGTAGGCCGAGGGCGCTCAGGACCCGCGCGACGCAAGGCCCCCAGCCGTAAAAGACGCAATTCCCCGGGAGTATCTAAAACCATGGTGACGCTGGCGGTTGCCCTGCTGGTTGTCTTTATCAGTGGCCTCTATTTTATTACCCATAACAAACCAGGGGATGCGCCACTGATTCCTGCGCATGGGAATCACCCGGCGAATAGCCTGCCACCAAAACCGGAAGAGCGCTGGCGTTACATCAAAGAACTGGAGAATCGCCAGATTGGTGTCCAGTCACCCACCCAGCCAACCGCCGGTGGTGAAGTGAATTCCAAAACTCAAATAACCAATGAACAACGCCAACTGCTCGAGCAAATGCAAGCTGATATGCAGCAGCGGCCAACGCAGTTGTCTGAAGTGCCTTACAATGCCCCATCCCAGGTGCGCAACACTGAACATCCGCAGTCAGCGCCACAACAGTCAGCACCACAACAACAGGTAACACAGCAACCCCGTAACCCATTCAACAATGGCGATAGTGCGGTTCAGCCACAGCCTGTGCAGCAGCCAAAACCAGTGGTGACGCAACCTAAGCCGGTTACCCCACCGGCTCAAACCCGACAGGTGGAACCGAAGCCACAACCGAAACCAGAAACCAAGCCACAAGAAACCGCCAAGCAGGACACCAAGCCTGAGTCGAAGCAGAAGTGGATGATACAGTGTGGCTCATTCCACGCCACTGAGCAGGCGGAATCGGTACGAGCGCAATTAGCGTTTAGCGGTGTCGAAAGTCGTATCACTGCTGGTGGTGGCTGGAACCGTGTGATGCTTGGGCCATACAGTACCCGTGCCGCAGCAGACAAAGCCCTGGCTCGTTTAAAAGGCATGGGGATGTCAGATTGTATTCCTCTTGCGGTTGGGGGTTGAAAAATGTCAACCATCCCCCATCTCTATTCGGTGGTCGTCTCCCTTTATTACCCGTGAACAGCACGGTTAACCAAGAGGTACGGCCGGGTTCATTCAACTAGTAGACAGGTGGCAACTCGGTAGTCAATGGTTCAAGACGGATTAGAACCCCACTGGCACCACAGCGGCCCCGCCACTTGAATGACAGCGAGTCTATACTCTCAATATTATTCCCCGTCGCTTCTGCTCCCACAGAGCGACGGGGGCTTTTTTCCCTCGGCAATAAGGGTTTGCTCGTGACAACAATTGTAAGTGTACGCCGCAATGGCCAGGTAGTGATCGGGGGCGATGGTCAGGCCACTCTGGGCAATACCGTGATGAAAGGTAATGTCAAAAAAGTTCGCCGCCTATATAACGATAAAGTGATTGCTGGTTTCGCTGGCGGAACAGCTGATGCCTTCACCCTGTTCGAACTGTTCGAGCGCAAGCTGGAGATGCACCAGGGCCATCTGGTGAAAGCCGCTGTTGAACTGGCAAAAGACTGGCGTACTGACCGTATGCTGCGCAAACTGGAAGCGCTGTTAGCGGTTGCAGATGAAAATGCTTCATTGATCATTACCGGCAACGGTGATGTGATTCAGCCAGAAAATGATTTGATTGCAATCGGTTCCGGTGGCCCCTATGCCCAGTCGGCTGCTCGCGCACTGTTGGAAAATACTGAATTGAACGCCCGCGAAATTGTAGAGAAATCTCTCTGTATCGCTGGAGACATCTGTATTTACACCAACCATTTCCACACTATTGAAGAATTACCTTCCAAAGCGTAAGGATCGAATAACATGTCTGAAATGACCCCGCGCGAGATCGTCAGTGAACTGGACAGTCACATTATTGGCCAGAAACAAGCCAAACGTGCTGTTGCCATTGCCCTGCGTAATCGCTGGCGCCGTATGCAACTGAATGAAATGTTGCGTCATGAAGTGACCCCGAAAAATATCCTGATGATCGGCCCAACGGGTGTCGGTAAAACCGAAATCGCCCGTCGCCTGGCCAAATTGGCTAATGCGCCGTTCCTCAAAGTAGAAGCGACCAAATTCACTGAAGTAGGTTATGTGGGTAAGGAAGTTGACTCTATCATCCGCGATCTCACCGATGCTGCGGTAAAAATGGTACGTCTGCAATCCATCGAAAAAAACCGCATTCGCGCCGAAGAACTGGCTGAAGAACGCATTCTCGATGTCCTGATCCCACCTGCGAAAAACAACTGGGGTCAGTCAGAAGAGCAAAGTGAACCCTCTGCCGCACGCCAGGTATTTCGTAAGAAACTGCGTGAAGGTCAGTTGGACGATAAAGAGATCGACATTGACCTGGCGAGCGCCCCTATCGGGGTAGAAATCATGGCACCGCCGGGTATGGAAGAGATGACCAACCAACTGCAATCCATGTTCCAGAATCTCGGTGGGCAGAAGCAAAAACCACGCAAGCTGAAGATCAAGGATGCTTTAAAACTGTTGGTGGAAGAAGAAGCCGCCAAGTTGGTCAGCCCGGAAGAATTAAAACAGCAAGCGATAGAAGCCGTTGAGCAACATGGTATTGTCTTTATCGACGAGATCGACAAAATCTGTAAGCGCAGCGGCCAGAGCTCCGGCCCTGACGTCTCCCGTGAAGGAGTACAACGTGACCTGCTGCCACTGGTGGAAGGTTGTACCGTGTCAACCAAGCACGGTATGGTGAAAACAGACCATATTCTGTTTATTGCCTCCGGTGCATTCCAAACTGCCAGCCCTGCCGATCTGATCCCGGAATTACAAGGGCGCCTGCCGATCCGTGTGGAGTTGCAAGCGCTGACCAGCGAAGATTTTGAACGCATCCTGACGGAACCGAGCGCATCGCTGACGGAACAATATAAAGCCTTAATGGCAACCGAAGGTGTCACCATCGAGTTCACCACCGATGGCATCCGCCGTATCGCTGAAGCAGCCTGGCAGGTGAACGAAAGCACCGAAAATATCGGCGCACGTCGTCTACACACGGTACTAGAGCGGTTGATGGAAGATATTTCTTTCGATGCCAGTGAAAGTAATGGCCAATCGTTTACCATTGATGCCGATTATGTGCGTAGTCACCTGGATGAACTGGTCGCGGATGAAGATCTGAGTCGTTTTATCCTGTAATCAGTTTGCTGTATTATTGCACTGCTAGTTATCTATGTGGGAGGTCTAACCTCCCACATCTGTTTTTATCAGGCATCATCTGTTGACTTACTGAAGTGAAAAATGAGCTTATTAACCACTACATCGGCCAAAGCCTGGCTGGAAAGTTTGCGGCCACGAACATTACCCTTGGCCTTTGCCTCCATCGTTGTTGGTTCTGCTATCGCGGCTTGGCAAGATAGCCTGAAACCGGTCGTGGCATTGTTGGCTCTACTCACCGCCGGTCTACTGCAGATACTCTCCAATCTGGCCAATGACTATGGTGATGCGATTAAGGGTAGTGATAAAGAAGACCGCATTGGTCCATTACGCGGTATGCAAAAAGGCATCATTAGCCAAAGTCAGATGAAGCGAGCATTGGTGCTGACGGTAATTATGGTGGTTATTTCAGGCAGTTGGCTGATTGCCGTTGCCTGCGATACGCTGAGTGATGTAGTGGGATTCCTGATCCTGGGTGGGTTGGCGATCATTGCTGCCATTGCCTATACCGTTGGTAACAAGCCCTACGGTTATATGGGATTGGGGGATATTTCAGTATTGATATTCTTCGGCTGGCTCAGTGTGGCTGGCAGTTACTATCTGCAAACGCACACCTTCGATAGCATCGTTATGCTGCCAGCCACCGCCTGCGGACTATTAGCCACAGCGGTACTGAACATCAATAATCTACGGGATATCGAAAGCGACCGTGCCAACGGTAAAAATACCCTGGCCGTCCACCTTGGCCCACAGAAAGCACGTTACTATTATGTCTCGCTATTAGTGGGTGCCATGCTGTGCTTTGCTTTGTTTGCTCTGTTTAATTTGCACAGCTTATGGGGCTGGCTGTTTATATTTGCTATTCCGGCTCTATTCCGACACGGCCTACGCGTGCTACGTGACCCTACGACCACAGGTATGCGCCCACTTATGGGGCAGATAGTCAAAATCGCCTTGTTCGCCAATGTGCTATTTGCCATCGGGGTGGTTCTCAGTTAACGGGTATTCACCTGAATGCCGTGATGATTTTGCCAACAGGGCGAATAAAGGGATATACTGATTATTCCAGCGGCAAACCGACGTAAAATACGATGAAATACGATACTTCCGAACTTTGTGATATCTACCAGGAAGAGGTCAACGTAGTTGAGCCTCTGTTCTCTAATTTTGGCGGGCGTACTTCATTTGGCGGTCAAATTACTACCGTGAAATGCTTTGAGGATAACGGCCTGTTGTTTGAACTGCTCGAAGAAAATGGTCTTGGTCGTGTGTTGTTGATTGATGGTGGCGGCTCAGTACGCCGTGCATTAATCAATGCGGAATTGGCTCGTCTGGCGGTTCAGAACGCCTGGGAAGGTATCGTGGTTTATGGTGCGGTACGCCAGGTGGACGACTTATCCGAGTTGGACATTGGTATTCAAGCCATGGCCGCTATTCCTGCCGGTGCAGCCAGTGATGGCATTGGTGAGAGCGATATCCGCGTTAACTTTGGCGGTGTCACTTTCTTCTCTGGCGACCATCTCTACGCTGATAATACCGGCATCATCCTTTCTGAAGATCCGCTCGATATCGAGTAACCAACGCAGGGTGGTTAGTACCATGCTGGCCAGGTTCATTACACTCACTCAAGTTGCTGGCAAATGGCAACTTGAGTCATAGTGGCTATTAAACCTATCACGCCAGACCTTGCCTTCAATATCCTACTTCACCATAGCGATCTCGGTGCTCTTTCGGCGTCATGTCATAGCCTTTCTTAAATACAGAATAGAAATACTGTAGCGAAGGGTAACCGCACATTTGTGAAATTTCGTTGATAGACAACGAGGTGGCGGTGAGCAAATTGCGGGCGCGATCCAGTTTCTCTTCATGAATCACATTATGGATGGTTTGGCCGGTTTCATCTTTGAAGCGTTTTTCCAGATTAGAGCGCGACATGCCCACGGCATCCAGCACCTGTTCTACCTTGATCCCTTTGCAGGCGTGGTAACGAATATAGTGCATCGCCTGGATCACCGCCGGGTCACGCAAGGAGCGGAAATCGGTAGAACGCCGCGCGATAACCTTCACCGGTGGCACCAGGATCCGTTGCAATGGCAGTTGCCGCTGATCAAGGAGCTGATGCAATAACTTGGCAGCCCGGTAACCCATCTGCCGGGTTCCCTGCACCACCGAAGAGAGTGCCACCCGTGAGAGGTAACGGGTCAACTCTTCGTTATCGATACCAATCACACAGAGTTTTTCTGGCACCGGTATATCCAAATGCTCACACACCTGCAGCAGATGGCGTGCGCGTGCATCGGTCACTGCAATAATCCCGGTTTGCTGAGGCAGTGTTTGTAGCCAGTCCGCCAACCGGTTCTGCGCGTATTGCCAGTTTTCAGGGGCCGTTTCCATCCCTTGATACACCACCCCTTGATACTGTTCTGCCGCTACCAACTGGCGGAAGGCATACTCACGCTCTTGTGCCCAACGTTTGCCCACGGCGACCGGCAAACCATAGAAGGCGAAGCGGTTCAACCCCTTCTCTTTCAGATGCATAAACGCCGCTTCCACCAGGGCGTAGTTATCGGTGGCAATATAATGCACTGGCGGGTAATCCTGTTGGCGGTAGTAAGACCCGCCAACACCGACAATCGGCACATTGACGTTGTGTAACGATTGCTCAATCTTCCGATCATCAAAATCAGCGATGACGCCATCTCCTAAGCAATCTTTGATATTATCGATACGGCAACGAAAATCCTCTTCGATAAAAATATCCCAGTCACTTTGTGATGCCTGCAAATACTCCCCAACCCCCTCCACCACCTGGCGGTCATACACTTTATTGGCATTGAACAGCAGAGTAATACGGTAGCGTTTCTTGAACATGGGTTTCCCTAAGTATCAACACCGCTCTCTCCATGGCGCAACCTGACAAAGAGCAGGAAAAATGCCACCACAATCGTGAAGTAGCCGCTATACCCGACGTTTAGTGGCCGAATCCATCCAGACCGCCAGTAACAGAATTGCCCCCTTGACGATGTACTGCCAGAACGTCGGTACATCCAGCATACTCATACCATTATCGAGAGAAGCCATAATAAATGCCCCCATCACCGCCCCGGCCACACTGCCGACGCCCCCGGCCAAGCTGGTCCCCCCGATCACGCAGGCGGCGATGGCATCCAATTCGGCAATGTTGCCCGCAGAAGGGGAACCGGCCCCCAAACGTGAACTGAGGATCAACCCGGCAATCGCCACCATCAGGCCATTAATCGCAAATACGGCCAGTTTGGTGCGCTCTACGTTAACACCAGAAAGCCGCGCCGCATCAATATTGCCGCCGATGGCATAAATCCGCCGGCCAAAAGCAGTACGCGTTGCCATAAAAATCCCCGCCAGCATCAGAGCCACCAGGATCAGCACTGGCGTTGGCACACCGCGGTAATCATTTAGCAGATAGATAGCCCCTAGCACCAATACAGCCATGATGCTCTGCCAAGTCACATCGCCATTGACGGTGGTGACCGGTAAACCCAACTGTGCGCGTTTACTGCGCCGCCGCCACTGCCAGGTAACAAACAGCATCAGCCCGACAGCACCGATACCAAACCCTACCCCATTGGGTAAATAGCTCTGACCAATCTGCGACATGGCATTGCTGGTGGGGGAGACCGTAGTGCCATTGGTAATCCCAATCAGGATGCCCCGAAAAGCCAGCATCCCCGCCAGCGTGACAATAAACGACGGTACCTTGCGATAGGCCACCCACCAGCCATTCCAGGCCCCCAGCAGCACCCCAGCCAACAGCGTAACCACAATGGTCAATGGCAATGGCCAACCGAACCAAACGTCAAATATCGCCGCCGCCCCACCCAATAGCCCCATCATTGAACCCACGGAAAGGTCAATCTCTGCCGAAATAATCACAAATACCATGCCCACCGCCAGAATGCCGGTGATCGCCGTCTGGCGTAGCAAGTTAGAGATATTACGGGCACTGAGATAGGCCCCTTCGGTGGTAAAGGTAAAAAACAACATGATGACGACCATCGCCGCCAACATCACGAACACTTGCAGATTGACGCTTTTTAGCCCCAGCAAAGGCTTTTTCTGCACCCTATTTTCCTGCACCATCGGCGGTAAACTTGCTTCAGATTGCGTGCTTTTCGACATGTGTTTCACTCCTCAAGGCCGCTTCCATGACTTGTTCCTGGGTCAGATTTCGGTTCACCAAATCGGCTTTGATCTGCCCTTGGTGCATCACCAGCACCCGATCGCTTAATCCCAATACTTCCGGTAATTCGGAAGAAACCACAATCACGGCAATCCCTTGTTGTACCAGTTGATTGATTAACTTATAAATCTCCTGCTTGGCACCAATATCAATGCCACGCGTCGGCTCATCCAAAATGAGGATTTTCGGGTTCAGCAACAGGCACTTCGCCAAAATCGCTTTTTGCTGATTGCCCCCGCTCAACCGGGCAATGGCCAATTCCGGGGATGAAGTTTTTACCCGTAATCGTGCTAATGATTGCTGAATGGTGGCCTGTTCCTGCGCATCATCGAGCACCGTCAAGGCCCCGCTAAAATCATTCAGTGCCGCCAATGTCATGTTGGCGCCCACCCCCATCACCGGTACAATGCCATCACGTTTGCGATCTTCCGGCACCATCGCGATGCCATAACCCATCGCCTGACGGCAGTGATTAATGGTCGCCACTTGCCCCTCAATGGTGATGCTGCCCTGCCAACGCCCAGGGTAAACACCAAACAGACACTGCATGGTTTCAGTACGCCCAGACCCCACCAACCCGGCCACACCGAGGATCTCGCCACGCCGCAGAGTGAAGGACACATTGTCTACCCGGCGAATATGTCGGTTAACCGGATGCCAGGCGGTCAGGTTTTCCACCTGCAGGACCACCTCACCAATGGTATGGGGCTCCTGTGGATAGAGTTCGGTCAGCTCACGGCCCACCATCATGGCAATGATCTCGTCTTCACTCATTCCAACCGCTTGCCGAGTACCGATATGCTTGCCATCCCGGATCACACAGATAGCGTCGGAGATGGCTTTCACTTCGTTAAGTTTGTGCGAGATATAAATGCAGGCAATACCGTGATCACGCAGGTCGGCAATGATCGTCAGCAATGTGGCGGTTTCACTTTCGGTTAATGACGCGGTGGGTTCATCCAGCACCAGCAAACGCACCTGCTTGTTCAAGGCTTTGGCAATCTCCACCAGTTGCTGCTGCCCTAACCCCAGCTCACCCACCCGGGTATTGGGATCAACCTCCAACTTGACCTGCGCCAACATGCGTTGACAACGCAGATACATCCCGTCGTAATCCATCAACCCAAAACGGCCCCACTCGTTACCGAGAAACATGTTCTCCAACACCGTCATCTGTTTCACCAAGGCCAACTCCTGATGAATGATGGCAATCCCTTTCTGCTCGGTGTCACGAATGGTTTTCGCGGTGATAAGGTCGCCGGAAAAATAAATGTCCCCTTGATAACTGCCGTGCGGATATATTCCGCACAGCACTTTCATCAACGTTGATTTTCCTGAGCCATTTTCACCACATAAAGATAATACCTGGCCTGCCTCTAATTGCAGGCTGATATTATCTACCGCTTTCACTGCACCGAATTGTTTAGTGATATTTCTCATTTCTAACAGGCAGGGCATTATTTACTCCCCCCACGACGGGTTTGCCAGGAACTAATTAATATCGGATTTCTTATGAAAGCCATCGGCAATAATAGTGCTGTCAATATTAGATTTATCCACCTGAACCGGTGTTAATAACCAGGCAGGGACCTCTTTATTGCCATTATTTAATTGGGCGTTGGATTTAGGTTGTTCCCCTTTACCCAGTTGTACCGCGATATCTGCCGCCTCATTCGCCAATTTGCTGATCGGTTTATACACCGTCATCGTTTGTGTGCCTGCCACAATACGTTTTACCGCCGCCAAATCAGCATCCTGACCAGAAATAGCCACCTTACCTGCCAACCCTTGTGCAGCCAGAGCCTGAATAGCACCACCGGCCGTCGCATCGTTAGAAGCAACCACCGCATCAATATGATTATTGTTAGCGGTCAGGGCGTTTTCCATAATCTTCAGCGCATTTTCTGGCAGCCAGCCGTCGGCCCACTGATCACCGACAACTTTGATTTTCCCACTGTCGATTAAAGGTTGTAGTACCGTCATTTGCCCCTTGCGGAACAGCTTGGCGTTATTGTCTACCGGCGAACCGCCCATCAGGAAATAGTTACCCTGCGGTACCCGTTGCACCAGACTTTGAGCCTGCATCTCGCCCACTTTTTCATTATCGAACGAGATATAAAAATCGATATCCGCGTTGTTAATCATGTGGTCATAAGCCAGAACCTTGATCCCTTCACGCTTTGCCTCACTGATCACATTACTCAACACCTGGCCGTTATAAGGAATAATCACCAGTACATCGACACCACGGTTGATCATATTTTCGATCTGCGCCATCTGGGTCTCTTCATTGCCATTGGCAGATTGGACAAATACATTCGCCCCCAGCGACTCGGCTTTTTTTACAAAAATATCGCGATCTTTTTGCCAGCGCTCTAAACGTAGATCATCAATGGACATACCGATTTTAATCTCTTTGCTGTATCCCGTTTGGCTGGCTAACAGCAGAAGTGTACAAGCAGAAAGAAGAAGTGATTTGAATTTCATCTTATAACCCTTTAGTTGTGTAGGGAAATAGTGTTCCGCTCACTTTCAGACAACATAAATTGAAAGGAAACGGGATAAATTACGAAACTTCCCATGGATTGTTATCACTTATGGTGTATTCAGCAATTACAGATTTTTATCGGCCAATTATGATTTTTGGTTTAATGTTAAATTTATGATAGCGATCATGTTTTATACTCATGCAAACTACAAGCCGTCAGTGACAAACCCATCAAGCTCTATGCGGTGAAATAACGATGCAGCCAGCCCCAAGGGTTAATAGCACCAATTGAAGCAATAATGAGATCCGGCGCACATTTAATAATTCTGTGAATTTAAGTGTGAAATAACGTAATTGAGCATTGCATTAATTACTCTGAAGATTAACGCATCCCGCCCCTTTTATACCGGGCATTGTTAGCGAGGAGTCACTCATGCAATCCTATTTTGATCAGCTTGAACAAGTTCGTTACGAAGGTACCAATAGCACCAATCCATTAGCATTCCGCCACTACAATCCCGACGAAATCATCTTGGGTAAACGCATGGCTGACCATCTGCGATTTGCTGCTTGCTACTGGCATACTTTCTGCTGGAATGGTGTAGACATGTTTGGTAAAGGAACTTTTGATCGCCCCTGGCAGCAATCCGGGGAGGCCTTGGCGCTAGCCAAACGCAAAGCTGATGTCGCTTTTGAGTTTTTCCATAAGCTGAATGTGCCTTACTACTGCTTCCATGATATCGACGTTTCACCGGAAGGGGCGACACTGAAAGAGTACCTGAACAACTTTGCCATTATGACCGACGTGTTGGCGGAGAAACAGCAAAGTAGTGGGGTGAAACTGCTCTGGGGCACCGCTAACTGCTTCACCCATCCGCGCTATGGTGCAGGTGCCGCGACCAATCCAGACCCTGAAGTCTTCAGTTGGGCGGCGACCCAGGTATTCACCGCCATGAACGCCACTCAGCGTTTGGGGGGGGAAAACTATGTGCTGTGGGGAGGGCGTGAAGGCTATGAAACATTACTCAATACCGATCTGCGCCAGGAGCGCGAACAGATTGGCCGCTTTATGCAGATGGTGGTTGAGCATAAGCATAAAATCGGCTTCCAAGGCACACTGTTGATCGAACCTAAACCCCAGGAGCCAACCAAGCATCAATATGATTATGATGTCGCTACCGTCTACGGCTTCCTCAAGCAGTTCGGTTTGGAAAAAGAGATCAAAGTGAACATTGAAGCCAACCACGCCACGCTGGCAGGTCACTCTTTCCACCACGAAATAGCAACTGCCATCGCATTGGGGATTTTTGGCTCGGTGGATGCCAACCGTGGCGACGCACAACTGGGTTGGGACACCGACCAGTTCCCAAATAGCGTAGAAGAGAATGCGCTAGTGATGTTTGAAATCCTCAAAGCGGGCGGCTTTACCACCGGGGGACTCAACTTTGATGCCAAAGTGCGCCGTCAAAGCACCGATAAATATGACCTGTTCTATGGTCATATTGGGGCAATGGATACCATGGCACTGGCATTGAAGGTGGCAGCCCGGATGATCGAAGACGGCAAGCTACACCAGTTGGTGGCAAAACGTTATGCGGGTTGGAATGGCGAATTGGGCCAGCAAATCTTGCAAGGTAAGTTGTCACTTGCTGAGTTGGCACAGTACGCTGAACAACAGACCTTGGCCCCCCAGCATGCCAGTGGGCAGCAGGAAAAACTGGAGAACCTGGTGAACCGTTACTTGTTCGGCTAATTCACTGTTGCGCGGTGGCCTCAATCGCCGCGCCTTAAAGGACTTGTGCTTATGTATATTGGTATCGATCTCGGCACTTCCGGCGTAAAAGTCATCCTGCTCGGGGAACAAGGCCAGTTGCTGGCCAGCCATAGTGAACCCTTACCTATTTCACGCCCTCACCCCTTATGGTCTGAACAATCCCCTGAAGATTGGTGGCAGGCCACTGACCGCGCCATGCTGGCATTAGGCAAGCAACATAATCTGCAAGCAGTTAAAGCCATTGGCCTGACCGGCCAAATGCATGGCGCAACCTTATTAGATAAGCAACAACAGGTACTGCGTCCGGCGATCCTGTGGAACGATGGTCGTAGCTTTGCCCAATGCCAAACTCTGGAGCAAGCGGTTCCTAATTCGCGCGACATTACCGGTAATTTGATGATGCCGGGGTTTACCGCTCCGAAGCTCCTATGGGTAAAAGAAAACGAGCCACAACTCTTCAACCAAATCGACAAGGTGTTATTGCCGAAAGATTATCTGCGTTGGTGCATCACTGGCGAGTTTGCCAGCGATATGTCCGATGCGGCTGGCACCCTGTGGTTGAACGTCGCCCAACGTGACTGGGACGATACGATGCTCAATGCCTGTGGGTTAACCCGCAGACAAATGCCCATACTGTTTGAAGGTAACCAGATCACTGGCCGGGTACATAGCCAACTGGCTCAGCGTTGGGGCATACCATCGGTACCGGTGGTGGCGGGTGGCGGTGACAATGCGGCCGGTGCTGTGGGTGTCGGTTTATATCAAGCCGGGCAAGCCATGTTGTCACTGGGAACCTCTGGGGTTTATTTTGCCGTTAGTGACGGTTTTCTCAGTAATCCAGCGCGCGCAGTACACAGTTTTTGTCATGCCTTACCGCAAACCTGGCATCTGATGTCAGTGATACTCAGCGCCGCCGCTTGTCTGGATTGGGCTTGCCAGCTCACCAATGTGGACAGTGTCGCCACTTTACTACGCAACGTTGAGCAGGCGACACCAGCGGCCGCGCCACTGTGGTTCTTGCCCTATTTGTCCGGTGAACGTACCCCCCATAACAACCCCAATGCCAAAGGTGCCTTCTGGGGGTTGACTCACCAACACGGTCCCAATGACTTGGCGCGTGCGGTGCTGGAAGGAGTGGGATTTGCCCTGGCTGACGGTATGGACGTGCTGCATGCCAGTGGTCTGCAACCTTCATCAATCACCTTGATTGGTGGTGGGGCACGTAGCCCATTCTGGCGGCAGATGCTGGCGGATATCAGCGGTCAACAGCTGGAATACCGTACCGGGGGGGATGTCGGCCCAGCGTTAGGGGCCGCTCGCCTGGCCCAGATTGCCCTCAACCCCGAGCAGCCATTAAGCGCACTATTACCGCAATTACCACTGGAGCAGGTACATAAACCCAATGCAGAGCGACACCAGTACTATACCGAGCAACGGGCTACCTTCCGTGAGTTGTATCGCTGCCTGCAACCGCTAATGTAATCTCTTACCGCTAAAACCCTTGGCGTTGTCACCGCAACGCCAAGTTATTAACCTATCCGTCCTTTCCTGGCACATCACAATTGCGTTCCCATACTTTAATAATACATTGATTTTTATGTTAATTTATTATTTTATTGATTTGAATTTACTGACTTTCTATAGTGTGCTCTTTTTTTCATATGTTGTTTTTCCCATCGCCAACCGTTTCTCTTTGTTTTAGAAGGCATACCATGCTGACAACTTTGCGCTACACACTCACCATCGGCCTTGTTTTACTGTGTTTGAACACCCCAGCTTTAGCCAATTACCAACAAGGGGCGGCGGCGTACAGTAGGGAGAATGACACCGCAGCATTGCCTTTAGCACAACAAGGCGATGCAAAAGCCCAATATCAGCTAGGTTTGATGTACAGCAACGGTCAGGGAGAGCAAAATCTTGCGCAAGCGGTGAAATCATTTCGTAAAGCCGCAGAACAAGGGAATGCCAATGCTCAGTTTGAGCTAGGCCAGGCATATGCAGATGGCCGAGGTGTAGAAAAAGATAGTCAGCAAGCCATAGCTTGGTTGCGCAAAGCAGCGGAACAAGGGCATACCGAGGCCCAAAACTCACTGGGTAATATCTACAGGTTAGCGGGAGATTATACCCAAGGCCTCACTTGGTATCAAAAAGCGGCAGAGCAAGGGGATGTGCTTGCCCAAGTCACGATAGCTGACCTGTACAAGTACGGTAAAGGGGTGGCAAAAGATCCCGCGCAAGCCATCCTGTGGTATCGAAAAGCTGCAGAGCAGAACGATAGAGAGGCTCAATTAGAGCTGGGTCTGATGTATCAAACCGGCCAAGGTGTCGCAAAAAATGATGCGTTGGCGCTAGAGTGGCTGCGCAAAGCCGCAGAACAGGATTTAATGCAAGCTCAGTACCAATTGGGCCTCACCTACCTACAAGGCGTGAATGGCGTAAAAGATTATACTCAGGCCGCGCAGTGGTTTGAAAAAGCCGCCAACCAAGGGTCGGGTGATGCGCAATACCAGCGCGGTATGATGTACTTACAAGGGCTAGGGGTAGAACAAGATGAGGGCGAGGCGTTGGTGTGGTTTAACATGGCCGCAGAATCATTCAATGTGGATGCTTACCTGCAACTCGCTTACCTATCCGAACGTGGTAATGCCTTAGAATATGACTGCGAAGAATGCGATATCATCGAACAAATAGAACTAGATGATAAAACCTCCTTAGCGTGGTTGCGCAAGGCAGAGGAGAGGGGTAATGCTGAGGCCCAACTACAACTCGGCTACAGATATGAAAGAGGCCAGGGAGTAAAAAAAGAGCATCAATGGGCCATAACGTTGTTTCGCGCCGCAGCGGAAAAAGGCAGTGCAGAAGCGAAACAACAGCTAGAATACGAAGCCCAAGGCATCGGTGAGGAAAAAGCACAAGCGGCAGCCTGGTTTATGAAGGCAGCAGAACAAGGCGATGTCTACGAACAACTTAAACTCGCCTATCGCTACCAACAAGGCCTAGGCGTACCACAAAGTGATACGCAAGCGGTCGCCTGGTTCCATAAAGCCGCAGAACTGGGTGATATGGAAGCCCAATACCAACTGGGTTATCACTACCAGAAAGGCCAAGGGGTAAAGCAGGATAAAGCTCAAGCGGCGGTATGGTTTCATAAAGCTGCAGAGCAGGATTATATGGCCGCTCAAGTGAGTCTTGCCAATATGTATCGTCATGGTGATGGTGTGCCAGAAGACAATAAGCAAGATTTTATATGGACTCAACGGGCCGCAGAACAGGGCGATGGCGATTCTCAATATGATTTGGCGTTCATGTACCTGGAAGGTAACGGGGTCGAAAAAAATGAAGTGGAAGCAGCCAAATGGTTCCTTGCCGCCGCCGAGCAAGAGGACCCTTCCCCCGATGCTCAATATCAACTGGGAATTATGTACCGTGATGGCGTGGGTGTAGCCCAAGATAAAGAACAGGCCCTTTTTTGGTTGCGGGCGGCGGCGGCCATTGAAGCCCCTAATGACCAGGCCGCTGAGGCCTTGAAAGCGCTGGAAAGTGATTCACCAAGCGCTAAAAAACAAGCGAAAGGTAAGCAGTAACTGACAAAATCCGCATTACCACGCCTTAAACAATCATTGCCAAGGTGAATAATTGGCGGCAGAATAGCCGCCATAACTCGCTCTGATGGCTTATCCTTGCCTTGGCAAGTTCCTAATTTCCCCTTGTTGTCAGTAAAATAAAAATGAAAAAGTCATTACCTTCTGCGGTGCGTCTTGGCCGACAGGCGCTGTTATTCCCACTCTGTCTGGTGCTGTTCGAATTCACCACCTATATTGCCAACGATATGATCCAACCGGGCATGTTGACGGTGGTTGCCGAGCTCAATGCCAGTGCTGAGTGGGTTCCCACGTCAATGACCGCTTATCTGGCTGGGGGTATTTTCCTGCAGTGGCTGCTTGGCCCGCTATCGGATCGCCGTGGTCGCCGCCCGGTAATGTTGGCTGGGATAGCGTTCTTTATCGTTGCCTGCCTGGCTATTTTGCTGGTCACCAACATCGAGCAGTTTCTTATTATGCGCTTCCTGCAAGGGATTGGGCTGTGCTTTATTGGTGCCGTCGGCTATGCCGCCATTCAGGAGTCATTTGAAGAGTCGGTCTGTATCAAAATCACCGCGCTAATGGCCAATGTGGCCTTGATAGCCCCGTTACTTGGGCCGTTAGCCGGTGCAGCATGGATCGATATCGCCCCTTGGCAAAGCATGTTTGTGCTCTTTGCCATCTTGGCGGCCATTGCCTTTGTTGGCTTGTGGAAAGCCATGCCGGAAACCGCCACCCTACGGGGAGAACGCTTTTCTGCCGCCAACCTGTGGCGCGATTATCGCCAAATCCTGGCAAATCGCCGTTTTCTCTGCGGTTCACTGGCGATTGGTTTTGCCAGTTTGCCGCTGTTGACCTGGATTGCGCAGTCGCCAGTGATCCTGATCAGTGGTGAGTCGCTTTCCACCTTAAACTATGCACTATTACAGATCCCGATATTTGGCGCGCTGATCCTCGGTAACCTGACCCTGGCACGGTTGGCAGGCAAATACAGTATTGAACAACCGATTAAACTCGGTGCCTGGCCGATGCTAGTAGGGTTGTTGATTGCCGCATCAGCGACACTGTTTTCTGCTCATAGCTATCTCTGGATGACCGCCGGACTGAGCTTTTATGCATACGGTATTGGCCTGGCTAATGCCGGATTATACCGCCTGACGCTCTTCTCCAGTGATATCAGTAAAGGGGCGGTGTCCGCCGCGATGGGAATGTTGAGTATGGCAATATTCACCATCGGCATCGAACTGGCTAAATTCGCTTATGTCTGGGGAGGGAACGGGCTATTTAACCTGTTTAATCTGCTCAGCGGTTTATGCTGGTTGCTGCTGGTTGTGCTGTTCCTCAAGAAACACCATGGGAGTAGTACCGCTGTCTAAGCGAACACAGGGGCACGCGGTGCCCCTGCCCTCTAGATTAAAACAGACCGAGTGGTTTTTCGGAGTAACTCACTAGCAAACATTTAGTCTGCTGATAGTGTTCCAGCATCATCTTGTGGGTTTCACGGCCAATTCCTGACTGTTTATAACCCCCAAATGCCGCATGTGCCGGATAGGCGTGATAACAGTTAGTCCAGACACGCCCGGCCTGGATATTGCGCCCCATATGGTAGGCAATATTACCATTACGGCTCCATACCCCAGCCCCCAGGCCGTAGTCAGTATCGTTTGCCAGCGCCAGCGCTTCATCCATATCCTTAAACGTGGTCACGGCCAATACCGGGCCAAAAATCTCCTCTTGGAATACCCGCATACTGTTTTTGCCGAACAAAATCGTCGGCTCCAGGTAATAGCCGGCACCCAGCCCGCCATCCAGTACTTTACGGCGGCCACCGGTTAGCACCTTCGCCCCCTCTTGTTTGCCAATATCAATATAATTAAGGATGGTCTTCATCTGCCCTTCAGAGACTTGCGCCCCCATCTGAGTAGCGGCATCCAGCGGGTTACCGGTACGGATGCTCTCTACGCGTTTGATCGCCCGCTCCATAAAGCGCTCATAGATCGATTCCTGCACCAAAGCACGGCTCGGGCAAGTACAAACCTCCCCCTGATTGAAGGCAAACAGCGCGAATCCTTCCAGCGCCTTATCAAAATAGGCATCTTCTTTATCCATCACGTCGGCAAAGAAAATGTTAGGGGATTTGCCCCCCAGCTCTAACGTCACGGGGATGATATTCTGGGTCGCATAGCCCATAATTTGGCGCCCCACCTCCGTGGAACCGGTAAAGGCGACTTTGGCGATACGTTTAGAGGTTGCCAGATACTCGCCGATCTCGCCTCCGGCCCCATTGACCACGTTGATCACGCCCGGCGGTAAAATATCCTGAATCAGTTCCATTAACACCAGCACCGACAGTGGGGTCAGTTTGGCCGGTTTAAGCACAATGCAGTTACCTGCCGCCAACGCCGGGGCCATCTTCCAACAAGCCATCAGCAGCGGGAAGTTCCAAGGGATAATTTGCGCCACTACCCCAAGTGGCTCATGGAAATGGTACGCGACCGTTTCAGAATCTATCTCACTGATGCCGCCCTCCTGCGCACGCACACAGGCAGCAAAATAGCGGAAATGGTCAATCGCCAGCGGCACATCGGCATTCTCGGTTTCGCGAATCGGTTTCCCGTTGTCCCAGGTTTCTGCGGTGGCCAGCAAATGGAGGTTCTGCTCCATACGGTCAGCCACCCGGTTGAGTAAATTAGCGCGCCCCTGTACCGACATTTTACCCCAGGCTGCTTTGGCATCGTGAGCCGCATCCAGTGCCAATTCAATATCTTGCGCAGAAGAGCTTGCCACCTCACACAATGGCTGCCCGGTGACCGGTGTCAGGTTGGTGTAATACTCACCCTGCACGGGTGCTACCCAGGCCCCCCCGATAAAGTTGTCATAACGTTTTTTTAATTTCAGCGGGGAACCGGTATTTTCAGGTGTGATGTGACTTGTCTTCGTGGTATCTGCCATTTCTATCTCCTTAATACGCAGCAATGACCTTACCGCCCACAGACAGTAAGCTCGTTCACGGCCAATTGACCGCTAATTGAATGTGCATACCCAAGCTCATTCCGGTTGCAGGCAGTAAAGGTACCGATACCCTGCAACCTGGATGACGAAGGGAAATATAAAAAGCAGAATTTGGGAGAAGATCTCTATCTTAAGGATAGGTGAAGAGCGCCCAACATGACGAAATTAGCATCAAAGGCGCGAAGAAGGTCACAATTTAAATTCGCTGCCGGATGGGTTCACCCGCCAAACAAACCGCTATCGCGCAGTAAATGCTGATCCCCTTTGCGGCGCGTAAAACCACTGCGATCGAAGAATTCCAACACCTGGATCGCCAGCTTACGCCCCACGCCCAATTGATCACGGAAATCAGCGGCGGTGGCCCCACCTTGAGCAGTATTCAGCTCACGAATCAAGGCGGCAAACTGTTCAATACGTTGGCTTGGATAGTAGCGGTCCACCACCACGGCGGCCACATAGCCAAGCTGGGCCGCTTTACGTAATGTAGTGCGGATCTGGCTCTCATCTTCACCCAATGAGGATGCCAAATCCCGCACCCACCAAGGGTCTTCACCCAGCAGGGGGACAATTCGGGCCCAAAGTGCTTGCTGCTCACTACTGAACGCTAAACCATGCTCAGGGAGATGCAACCAACCACGCGTATTACGCAGCGCACCCGCAGCCAGCAACCGATCAATAATCATAAATACCAGCGCTTCATCCAGCGTCGGTAATGCCATACGGCGCAAGCGGGCACGCCCCAAACCTAATTGGTCACTATGTTGTTGATGGTATTCAGCCAATACCTGCAACAATTTCTGTTCTTTTTCCTGCACAATGGCAGGAGCCAACGCCATTTGACCGGCGATCAACAATTCTGAATTCACCAACAACCCGCGTAAGCCGTCATCAGTCAATTGCCGAGCCCAGGCGAAGGCAGCCAAATCCAACGCCCCACCAGGCAGACACAAACGCAATACTTGCTCATCGCTTGGCGCTTGGGCCAGTTCAGCCAGCCAAGCCAGATACGCGGGCTGGCGTTTGCCCCGTTTAGGGGATGAGAGCAACAACACCCGAGCCGCAGCCAAGGTTTGCCGGGCACCGATATCACGCAGTACCAGACGATCGTTTTCCACCAGCCAGAGTGGACGATCAAGGATCAATTCCGCCAGATTGCCGGTTAACAGCGCAATACGCCCCGTGATATGGCTGGCAGCATGATGAATATGCAGTGGCTGCCAATGTTGTAACGGCACATCAGCGTCAATCTCCACCAGAATACGCTCGGCTGGCATAGTGGGGCGTTGTTCCAGCAACCAATCACCGCGCGTTAGCTGCTCTTTGCTGACATCACCGCTGATATTCAACGCAATACGTTGCCCAGCAAATGCCTGCTCCACCACTTGATTCTGTGCGTGCAACCCGCGCACCCGAACTGGCGCTTCTGCACCGGTCAACCATAAGCTGTCACCTAACGCGACACGCCCCCCCAGTGCAGTACCGGTGACCACCAACCCGGCCCCTTTGACACTGAACGCCCGATCCACCGCCAAACGAAAACGGCGGCTTCGCCAATGTTCGGCGGGTTGTAGTGCCAACAGGTGCTGACGCAAGGCGTCGATACCCTCATTCTGCGTCGCCGCAGTAATAAACAGCGGGGTATCATGCCAGCCCTGTTGTGCCAGCTCAGCCTGCACCTGGGCACGAACTTGTACGACTTGCTGCGGATCTACCCGGTCAGCCTTGGTCAGAACCACCGTTAATTGCACCCTGCCGCTTAAACGCAGGATCGCCAAGTGTTCGCGAGTTTGCGCCATCACGCCATCATCACAAGCCACCACCAGCAGTGCATGATCAATCCCACCAATACCTGCCAACATATTGGCAAGAAACTTCTCATGGCCGGGAACATCAATAAACCCCAGTACCTGACCATCTGGCTGAGGCCAATAGGCGTAGCCAAGGTCAATCGTCATACCTCGGCGTTTTTCTTCCGGCAGGCGGTCGGCATTAATGCCGGTGATCGCCTGTAGCAAGGTGGTTTTGCCATGGTCAACGTGACCAGCGGTAGCAATAATCATCGGTTCAAGGCCTCAAGTAGTGCCTCTTCCTGTTCCAGGCAACGCAGGTCAAGCCATAGCTTGCCATCCTTTAAGCGACCAATCACCGGTTGTGGCAGGCTGCGCCACTGCTGTGCCAGGCTTTCCAAGGTTGCTCCCCGGCCATCAAGTGGGGTAAAGGTCAAGGCATAGCTCGGCAAACGATCCACCGGCAAAGAACCACTGCCAATCTGTGACCAGCAGGGTTCGCAGCGTAATTCAAAACGGCCAGTAAACCGTGGCGCCAATTGCTTCTGCAATCGTTCAGCGATTTGCTGTATCGCCGGTTGTGGGCGGGTAAGCAGACGCAAGGTCGGCAGATGTGCTGCCAATAACTCCGGCTGCAGATAGAGGCGCAGCGTCGCTTCCAATGCCGCCAAGGTTATTTTACCAACGCGCAATGCACGCTTGAGCGGATGCTGCTGTAAACGGTCAATTAATGCCTTCTTACCAATGATAATTCCAGCTTGTGGCCCCCCCAACAGCTTGTCACCAGAAAAAGAGACCAAATCAACGCCGTCGGCAATCAACCTTTGTGGCATCGGCTCGGCGGGCAAGCCATATTGCACCATATCGATCAGCGAACCACTCCCCAGATCCGTGGCAGTAGGAATACCCTGTTCGCGCCCCAACGCCACCAGCTCACTTTCCTCCACCGCTGCAGTAAACCCTTGAATACAGTAATTACTGGTGTGTACCTTCATCAACAAACCGGTTTGCTCATTGATAGCGGCACGATAGTCTTTCAAATGTGTGCGATTGGTGGTGCCCACTTCCACCAGCTGGCAACCCGCCTGACGCATCACATCTGGGATACGGAACGCGCCGCCAATTTCCACCAATTCACCGCGCGACACTATCACCTGTTGCCCTGGTGCCACTGCGGCCAACATCAATAGCACCGCAGCCGCGTTATTATTGACAATACAGGCATCTTCCGCCCCGGTAAGCTGGCAGAGCAAATCAGCAATAGCGCGATCACGATGCCCACGACCGGCATCATCCAAATCATACTCCAGCGTCACCGCGTTCCCCATGGTGCTCACTACCGCATCAATCGCCACCTGAGGGAGCAATGCGCGTCCCAAATTGGTATGCAGTACGGTACCACTGAGATTAAACACCGGTTGCAACGCCAAACGCAGTTGTTGGTTCAGGCGCACCTGCAATGCCTGTGGCCAATCCTGACACCATGCCGGCATCTGCTGTTGTGTCTTGATGGTGTCACGCGCCTGTGCTTGCATCTGGCGCAATAATTCGCTGATCAGCGTCTGGCCATGTTTAGCGACAACAGGCTCAATGGCGGGATCGCGTAATAAGCGATCGATAGCGGGTAACTGGCTATAGAGTTGCTGGGTTTCAGTGCTCATGCTCACTCGGTTGTTAAGTTTGCCAAGAGGGTTTGAATCCTCTTCTCGCCCACACATTTGCTGCATGGGGAGAAGAACCGCCGTTTATTCCCCTGGGAACAGGAATGGATTGATGCTGCTACGTGCAAACCCCTCTTCTTCCATTCTGGCATCCAGCACCAGCGAGGCCAAATCATCAGCTACTGCCTCTACTTTTGGGTCCTTTTCCTGATAGAGAAGTTTCAGGTAGGTTCCACAATCGCCACAGCTTTCGGCTTTCACTGCGGCCTGTTCACTCTCTAATGACCAGTAGTTGAGATCGCGCGTTTGCTCGCAATTACTGCATTTCACCCGCACCACATGCCACTCACTTTCACACAGGTTGCAGTGCAGATAACGCAAACCATTCACAGTACCAATATGCACCATACTGGACACCGGCATACTGCCGCAAACCGGGCAGAACTGACGCTGTTCACCATATTCGGCTCTGGCCTTACCCGGGATCAGGCTGGCCATTTGTGCCCAGTATAACGACAAAGCCGCCCAAAGGAACGGCGCTTTATCACTACCCACTTTGCCAAATTCCCCTTTTAGCAAGTGGTCGGCCATCTGTTCCAACTCATGGGATGAGGATTTTTCCAGGTTCTCCAGCACGGTCAAGACATGATCTTGCGCCTGTGGACGTAACTCGGCAATCAACGAAGTCAGGAGATGGTGCCAGTGTTCACTGCGTGGATAAACGCTGATATCCAATGGCGGCTTGCCGCTGTTGGCGCTCTGCGTCAATGCCTGGTTAAGATCCAGTACCAACGGATTATCGTGGCAAGCATTGTGCTGCGCCTGCGCGATACCGGCGGCAAAGTTAAGATAGTCGCCCAGAGGATGGTCTGTTGCCAGTTGGCGCAAACGCTCCGCTCGGCGAGTATAAAGGCTCTTCAAATTAGCGAAAAGTAACGGCGGAATAGTTTCCGCCGTTTTTGACTTCTCGCATGATGCTCCTAATTGATCTTTAGGAACGATGCGAATACTCATCTGGGTTTATCTTCCTGTTGTTTTTCGCGGACCTCACGGTACCAGCGCGGATGATGTTTCTTGGCCCAGGCGGCAGGTACCCAACCCTCGACCATGGCAGTAATGGTGCCTTTTACCCATAGCGCGGCGTAAATATGCACCATGATGACCATAATCAACGCCACAGCAGACAGCGAATGCACCAACAGTGCAATGCGGATCAACGGGATAGCGAACGATGGGGCAAAGTAAGGCCGCCAGATCACCACTCCCGTGGCCAGCAATAGCACCAGAAAGGTTATCGCTGCCCAGAACACACACTTCTGGCCGAAATTATAGCGCCCGACATCACCCACTTCCTCATTCATCGCGATTTTGTGGATGTTTTTTGCCCAAACGATATCTTCCCGGTTGAACAGGTTATGTCGCCAGTAACGCCGGAACATCAGCAAGAATGCCACGAACATAATCACCCCGACGAAAGGGTGAAGGATCCGTGCCAACTGCGGGGTACCGAAGATATTCATCAGCCAGTTAAAGGAGGGAAACATAAACCCCAACCCGCTGATAGCGGCAAAAATAAAGCAGAACGCCACAATCCAGTGGTTAATCCGCTCCGGCGCACTATAGCGCTGAATTGGCTTTTCCTTCCTCATTTGCGCGTCTCCTCATCATGCGGTTGCTCTGGATCTTCCTCTTCGACGCGGTTTGGCCCTACGCCGACATAGTGGAAGATACTGGCGGCAAAGGTAACAGCAAAGCCGACAGCAGCCAGCGGCTTCCATACCCCTTTCCAGAATTTAACCGCCGAGCTGATACTCGGGTCCTCTGGCAGGCCATGATACAACTGCGGCTTGTCAGCGTGATGCAAAACATACATCACATGCGTGCCGCCAACCCCTTGAGGGTCGTACAGGCCCGCATTCTCGAAGCCGCGAGTTTTCAGCTCCTGAACACGTTCAGCCGCAATATCATGCATCGCCGCTTTGGTGCCGAAGTGAATCGCCCCGGTAGGACAGGTTTTCACACAGGCTGGCTCCTGGCCCACAACAACACGGTCAACACACAGGGTACATTTGTACACCCGGTTGTCTTCCGGATTCATGCGCGGCACATCGAACGGACAACCCGCGATACAATAACCACAACCGATACAGTGTTCAGACTGGAAATCGACGATGCCATTCGCGTACTGGATGATCGCCCCTTCTGCCGGACAGGACTTCAGGCAACCCGGATCGGCACAGTGCATGCAGCCATCCTTACGGATCAACCACTCCAACTTGCCGTGCTCCTCTACTTCAGAGAAGCGCATCACCGTCCAGGATTTAGCCGTCAAATCGGCGGGGTTATCGTAAACCCCGACGTTATGACCGACTTCATCACGAATATCGTTCCATTCAGAACAAGCTACCTGACAGGCTTTACAACCAATACAGGTGGTCACATCAATCAGCTTGCCCACTTCTTCCTGGTAATCACGCACCTGCGGAGCTGGTGTGAGGCCATTGGTCGCGGATTTACGAATGATGTCTTGAGATTGCATTGCCATAATTCGTCTCCGTTACACCTTTTCCACGTTAACCAGGAACGCCTTGAATTCCGGCGTTTGCGTGTTGGCATCACCGACAAACGGCGTCAGTGTGTTGGCAAGGAAGCCCTTCTTCGCCACCCCTTCGTAACCCCAGTGAATAGGGATACCGATGGTGTCCACATCCTGCCCATTCACCTGCAGTGTCCGGATACGTTTGGTCACCACCGCCTTGGCTTTGATATAGCCCCGGTTGGAACTGACTTTTACCGTATCGCCATTCTTGATGCCTTTCTTCCCTGCCAGTTTCTCGCCAATTTCCACAAACTGTTCCGGCTGAGTAATCGCATTAATCAGTGAATGTTTGGTCCAGTAGTGGAAATGCTCGGTCAGACGATAGGTGGTACCGACATACGGGAACTTGTCTGATTTGCCCATGGCCGCCAAGTCATCTTTAAACACCCGCGCAGCAGGGTTAGAGACCACGTTCGGGTGCAGCGGGTTAGTACCCAGTGGTGTTTCAAAGGGTTCATAGTGTTCAGGGAACGGCCCTTCCGCCATTTTGTCGATGGCAAACAGGCGGCCCATCCCTTCCGGCTGCATGATAAATGGCCCAACATCGCTACCCGGTGCCGCAGCACTATAGTCAGGAATATCTATCCCGCTCCATTTGGCACCATCCCACTCGATCAGTTGGCGCTTGGCATCCCACGGTTTACCAGCAGGATCGGCGGAGGCACGGTTATACAGAATGCGACGGTTGAGTGGCCAAGCCCAAGCCCAGCCCAAGGTATTACCGAGACCGGAAGGATCAGCATTATCGCGACGAGCCATCTGGTTACCCGCAGGGGTCCAACTACCGGTAAAGATCCAGCAACCACTGGCAGTAGAACCATCATCACGCAAGTGTGCGAAGGTGCTTAGTTGCTCACCCTTCTTCGCTAACACTTTACCATCAGGATCGAGCACATCGGCCAACGCACGGCCATTGCTCTCCATTGCCACTTCTTCCGGCTCTGGATTTTCTGGCGTGAGATAATCCCAGCTCATGTTCAGCACTTGCTCTGGTACGGCCCCGCCCTCACTCTGGTACATTTCGCGCAGGCGTGTAAACAACCCAGCCAAAATTTGACCATCGTTCAGTGCTTGCCCCGGGGCATCAGCCCCTTTCCAGTGCCACTGTAACCAGCGACCGGAGTTAACAATCGAACCTCTTTCCTCTGCAAAGCAGGTTGATGGCAAGCGGAACACCTCGGTCTGAATCTTGGACGGATCTACATCATTAAATTCGCCGTGATTCTGCCAGAAGTTGGCGGTTTCAGTATTCAGCGGATCAATGGTGACCAGGTACTTCAATTTAGCCAGCGAAGAGACGATTTTGTTCTTATTCGGGAAGGACGCCACCGGGTTGAAGCCTTGGCAAATATAACCGTTGACTAACCCTTTCGACATCATTTCAAAGTATTGCAGTACGTCGTAGCCTTTGTCCCATTTAGGCAACCAGTCAAAGCCCCAGTTGTTCTCCTTCTGCGCTTTATCGCCATAGAAGCTCTTCATCAGGCTGACAAAGAATTTGGGATAGTTGCCCCAATAGTTTACTTGACCAGGCAGCAGCGCCTTCGGCGTGTTGGCTTTCAGATAGCTGTCGAGGTCAGTGTGTTTTTCAGAAGGCAGGCTCAAATAACCCGGTAGGCTTTGTGACAACAGGCCCAGATCCGTCAACCCCTGAATATTGGAGTGACCACGCAGTGCGTTCACACCGCCACCCGCCATACCCATATTGCCGAGCAGCAATTGGATCATCGCCATGGTACGGATGTTCTGCGCACCCACCGAGTGCTGTGTCCAACCCAAGGCGTACAGGAACGAAGCGGTTTTATTCGGGCTGCTGGTTTCCGCGATATATTCACAAACCTTGAGGAAATCCTCGGTTGGCGTTCCGCAGATATTGGTCACCACCTCAGGCGTATAACGGCTGACGTGCTGTTTCAGCATATTCCACACGCAACGTGGATCTTGCAACGTGATATCACGCTTGGCAAAACCGTTCTCGTCGAGTTGGTAGTTCCAGGTGGTTTTATCGTACTTGCGATGTTCTGCGTCATAACCACTAAACAAACCGTCGTCAAAGCTGAAATCTTCCCGCACCAGCAAGCTGGCATTGGTATAAGCATTAACGTATTCACGGTTAATTTTGTTGTTATTGATCAGGTACAACAACACCCCTGACAAAAAGGCAATGTCAGTACCAGAACGAATCGGCGTGTAAAAATCCGCTACGGATGCGGTACGGGTAAAGCGCGGATCGATGACGATCAGCTTGGCTTTATTATGAATCTTGGCTTCCATCGCCCAGCGGAACCCCACTGGATGCGCTTCTGCCGCGTTCCCCCCCATAACGATAATTAAGTCGGCGTTCTTGATATCAACCCAGTGGTTGGTCATCGCACCGCGACCAAATGTTGGAGCAAGACTTGCTACCGTTGGTCCGTGTCAAACACGCGCTTGATTATCTACGGCAAGCATGCCGAGAGAGCGACTAAATTTTTGTGTCAGGTATCCGGTTTCATTGCTGGAAGCCGAAGCGCACAGCATGCCCGTGGTCAACCAGCGGTTAACCGTTACCCCTTGGTCATTGGTTTTGACGAAGTTGGCGTCCCGGTCTGCTTTCATCAATTTGGCGATGCGGGTGAAGGCATCATCCCAACTGATACGTTGCCATTTATCAGAGCCAGCAGCGCGATATTCCGGGTATTGGAGACGGCTTTCGCTGTGGATAAAATCCACCAGCCCTGCACCTTTCGGGCAAAGTGCCCCACGGTTTACCGGGTGGTCCGGATCCCCTTCGATATGGAAGATACTCTCTTTGGCGTTTTTAGCGCCATCACCTAGGCTGTACATCAACAGCCCGCAGCCGACGGAACAATACGTACAGGTATTACGGGTTTCACGGGCTCGCAGCAGTTTGTACTGCCGAGTCTCCGCTAACGCCGCTGCCGGGCTAAAGCCCAACGCAGCAACCGTCGTTCCTGCCATACCGCCAGCGCAGATCTTAAAGAACTGCCTTCTGCTGACCTGCATGGGGGTCTCCTTTCACTCGTGTTGTCACATTGTTTCAAATGGCGCTTCCTCTCCCAAAGCGGGAAGCGCTAGAATCACTACTTGTTATGTTTGGCTTGGCCTGAAACGCTGGGATAATACCATAGCGTTCATCGGGTTGTTACAAGCAGGTGCTAATTAAGTGAACAATTTAGAACAAGAACAACCCACAAATGAGAGCACTCTCACAGGCTTGACCCAAGTCCCGATCTATCAACGGGGGCAACTCAGCACAATGCAGCAAGATTGGCTGGCGGAAGAGGTGCCGGTTGCACTGGTCTATAACGGTATTTCTCACGTAGTCATGATGTGCACCCCAAAAGATCTGGACGCATTCGCTCTGGGATTTTCCCTGTCAGAAGGCATTATCGATTCACCACGGGATATCTACAGTATAGAGATTAATCCCACCTGCAATGGCCTGGAAGTGCAAATAGAGCTCTCCAGCCGCCGTTTTGCCGGCTTGAAAGAACGGCGGCGCGCCATGGCAGGTCGTACCGGTTGCGGGGTTTGTGGCATCGAGCAGTTAGCGGACATCTTCCGCCCCGTCACACCGCTGCCCTTCACGCAAACCTTCTCCTTGGCCAATCTCGACCATGCCCTTGGGCAACTGCGCCAGGTGCAAAACGTTGGGCAAGTGACCGGTTGTACCCATGCCGCCAGTTGGATCTCGCCACAGGGTGAGTTATTGGGAGGGTGCGAAGACGTTGGCCGCCATGTGGCGCTGGACAAGATGCTCGGCATGCGCGCCAGACAAGGGTGGCAACAAGGGGCGATCCTGGTTTCCAGCCGAGCAAGCTATGAAATGGTGCAAAAATCTGCCATGTGTGGCGCCGAGATTTTATTTGTCGTCTCTGCCGCCACGTCACTGGCGGTGGAAATAGCAGAACGCAGCAATCTAACGCTGGTTGGCTTTAGTAAGCCTGGTCGGGCCACGGTGTTTACTCATCCGCAGCGCCTCACCGATTAATTGGAAGACTTTTCACGACGATGACGGAGGCCATCATGCATAACCCAGATGTTTACCTTGGTCCTATCCAACCCTATGAAGGTCGAACCAGTGCCATTGCTAAACGGCTGGTGGAAGGCGTAATAAACCTCACGCCATTAGGCCTGGAAGGGGATGAACAGGCAGAAAAAATTCACCATGGTGGCCCTGATCGTGCGCTATGCCACTACCCAAGAGAGCATTACGCCCATTGGCGTGATCAGTTCCCCACTCAGGCGGAGCAGTTCTGCGCCCCCGCCTTTGGCGAAAATATTTCTACTCTCGGTTTAACCGAACAAAACGTATTTATGGGGGATATTTTCCGGTGGGGTAAAGCATTGATTCAGGTAACGCAGCCACGTTCGCCTTGCTTCAAGCTCAACGACCATTTGGCTATCAATGATATCTCAGTATTAATGCAGCAAACTGGCCGCTGTGGTTGGCTATACCGCGTGGTTTCTGCTGGTACCGTCAGTGGTGATCAGCCGCTGGAACTGGTCGTGCGCAATAGCGATGTTTCCGTCGCGCAAGCCATCGGCATTGCCTGGCATATGCCATTTGACGAAGAGCAGTATCGTCGCCTACTGGCAGTCTCGGGGCTTTCCGCCAGTTGGAGCAAAACCCTAGTGGCTCGCATCACCCACGGAGCAATAGAAGATTTTAACTACCGTCTATTAGGTCACTCAGCAAACCAAAATATTGCCGTCTGATGAAGAACCTGGCTCTGCTACGCAGAGCCAGTCAAATTCAAAACGCTTTTTTGGCGTAGCCAGTAACCACTTTCAGCCCCATCTCACGGCCTAATGCCGTCATGGGATGCACCACGATCAGGCCTCGGGCACTTTTCTTCAATGCCCCCATATCAGCTTGCTCTTTCTTGGTAATTTCGCGGCTGAATGGTAATTGGCTCAACTTCTGTGCTTCTGTGCTCAGTTTTTCAACACGCACATTTTTCAAGCGCTCAATCTCTGCCGCCAGTTTCTCTTTTTCTTTGCTGTGTTGTGCAATCAGCTCTGGATTACCTCGTTGGATCACCAGAGTGTCTTTATGGTTCAAAGCATCCAGTTGGTCACTCAGGCGCTTAATCTCTGCCTTTTCTTTCTCTTTCATCTCGTTGGCCTGTTTTGTGTTATACCCAGGTTCATTCAAGTTGCTGGCCAGCATCTACTCCAAAGATTCTGAGTAGAATGCGGGATCACCAGCAACAGTCTCGAAGCCATTTATATTATGCTGTTGCAATAGTAGCACGAGTGCCAAAAATGCCGAAGAGTGGAGAAAACTCTCTATATCCTGGGCCTTTTTAGCCCCAATGCCGGCCAGTTTCTGCCATTGTGTCAGGGTCATCTGTTGCACCTGAGACCAACTTTGCAAATGCGTTAATTGGGATGAGGAAACGGGCATACCCAGCGCTATTAACCAACGGTGAAAAGGTTGCTGCCGAGCCAGACGGAATTGCTGGTAAAGAGCCTGTGCACGTTTCTCCCCCCAGCCGGGAACCTGATTGAGCGATTCGGGGGTTAAATCGAGCCAACTCAGCAAGCCATCCACCCGCCCCTGATCGATTAACGCCTGCCACCCCGCTTTACTCATCCCCCTGATATTCAGCCCATTTTCACTCCCTAGCCACACCAGGCGTGCCAGAAATTGCTGGTGACAACCGGGCTGCAAGCTAAAGCAACTCAATAGATGGTAATCCTGCTGCTTTGGCACCACCAAGGTGGCCCTTTCTACCGTGCGCCAGACCACACGGTTCACATGAGGGATACCATGCCCCATTAAACTGATAGCAACCTGATCGCCCGGCACAATATGCCACTTTTGCCACAGGGATAGAGAACCGACATTAACCCGCCGGATCAATTTATCGTCCATACGTAGCGGTTCTAACTGCAATACCACCGCGATTTTACCGGTGCGCCCCACCGCAAACTCCACGCCCTTAACCCTGGCCACTTGCTGTAGCGGAGGATATTTCCAGGCCGCGGCCCAATGACCGGGTTTGGCCTGCCAATAACGGCCCTGCGGTACTTTCCCCTGATGAATAACCACGCCATCAGTCACAAAGGGTAACGGGGCTTGATGCCAGAATGCCCGCCAGTGTTCTACTTCCTCGAATGAATTAACGGGTTTTGAATATTGTTGTGGGAGTACAAACCCCAGAGCAGCAAGTTGCTGTAAACGTTCTGCCATGGTTGCTGGGCCATCTGGCCACGCCCAAACGAACAAACCGAGCTGCTTCAATTGCTCATCAGGTGCGTTACGCATCAGCATCGCCGCCACCTTGGTGCGAGCATTGATCCCCCCTTGTGAATGCTGGCGATGCGCATTCACCTTTAAAAACAGCTCCCCTTGTAGTACCAGATCAACAGGAGCACCCGGTAAAACAGTGGGAACAGCAGGGATCGCCTTGACCTTTTCCAGCCAGTTTTCTCCCTTTTCGCCATTCCCTCGGCTAATGGCGCTAACCAGCCTACCTTGCTGATAGACTAGCGTAACCGCCACACCATCAATTTTGGGTTGTACCCAGACATCATGACGATCTTGCAGCCACTCCCTGACCGCCAAAGGATCAGATAATTTGCGCAGACCGGTTTGCGCCACCGGATGCCCTATTTTGCCTTCGGGTAACGGGAGTTTATGGTCTTCGGGTATGACCAAACCAGCGCAGTGCTGCCAATTTTTCCATTGCTGTTGTAAACCATCGTAGATTTCATCGTCGATAAGGCTATAGCCTTGTTGGTAATAAGCCTCATCCCAGAGTGCAAGTTGGTTATCCAACGCCTTTATTTCCAACTGCAACCGCTCTGGCGGCCATTCTGGACAGGGAGTTGCCCAGGCAATGGGGCACCCAACCGCCATCACTAGTAACATCCGGGTAATATAACGCCACATCCTGCACCTCCCGACGCCATTCAAGCCATGGTTGAACCTGCATCACTTTGAGTAAAGAGGGGAGTAAATACTCAATCATCTGTGTTAGCGAATCAGGAAAGTTCAGGATGCAAAGTGGTATCCAAAGAGAAGGGGTCCTTGCTGAAAACGGCGAAAATTTCTCGATCCCGCACGCGACTCGGTCATTTTCCCCTGTTTTCATCAGAAAGCTGTCGTCAAAATGACGACTGGCACTGCACAGGGCACATTAGCCGTGTATACTAAGCAGATAATTTATACTCATCGCACTCAAGTGAGTGAATCTGAGTATGCACATCCGCTGTAACTGGCTTATCAACCGCAATCAACGAACATCATCATGGCTCAAGGCATGCTTTATATTGTCTCTGCCCCCAGTGGCGCAGGGAAATCAAGTCTGATTCAGGCTTTGTTAAAAACGCAACCGCTCTATGACACGCAGGTTTCGGTTTCACACACTACGCGCGATAGTCGCCCGGGTGAAAATCACGGTGAACATTACTTTTTCGTCTCTAAAGACGAATTCCACCGTATGATTGAGCAGGATGAGTTTCTTGAACACGCACAAGTGTTCGGCAACTATTATGGCACCTCTCGTGCGGCCATTGAGCAAGTGTTGTCAACAGGGGTGGATGTCTTTCTGGATATTGACTGGCAAGGTGCTCAGCAGGTTCGCGCCAAAATGCCCCAGGCACGCAGCATCTTTATTCTGCCTCCATCCAAGGAGGAGTTGGGGAGACGTCTGCGCGGGCGCGGGCAGGATGCCGATGATGTCATCGCCAGGCGGATGGCACAAGCCGTTGCAGAAATGACGCATTATGCAGAGTATGATTATTTAATTGTGAATGACGATTTCGATCTGGCGCTATCGGATCTGAAAAACATTATTCGCGCCGAACGTCTGCGTTTAGGCCGCCAAATACTGCGGCATGACGCTTTAATCAGCAAATTATTGGCAGACTGAAGACAGTTTCAGTATTATGCCCAATCTTTTCGTCACCTGTGGAGTAGCACAAATATGGCACGCGTAACTGTTC
Organism: Serratia sp. HNCC26DJ244; assembly: GCF_057180565.1. NCBI lineage: Bacteria > Pseudomonadati > Pseudomonadota > Gammaproteobacteria > Enterobacterales > Yersiniaceae > Serratia > Serratia sp. HNCC26DJ244. Next base: position 74,295 of record NZ_JBXUGO010000016.1, read on the forward strand.
AAGACGCTGTAGAGAAAATTGGTAACCGTTTTGACCTGGTGTTGGTCGCTGCTCGTCGGGCGCGTCAAATCCAGACCGGTGGTAAAGATGCTCTGGTACCTGAAGAGAATGATAAGTACACCGTTATCGCTCTGCGCGAAATCGAAGAAGGTCTGATCAACAATAAGATCCTTGATGTCCGTGAGCGCCAGGAGCAGCAAGAACAAGAAGCCGCAGAGATCCAAGCGGTGACCGCAATTGCTGAAGGTCGTCGTTAATTAGACTGCGAGTCTGCCTTGTATCTGTTTGAAAGCCTGAATCAACTGATTCAACGTTACTTGCCTGAGGAGCAGATTAAGCAGCTCGGGCAGGCCTATCTAGTTGCACGTGATGCTCACGAGGGGCAGACACGCTCCAGTGGTGAGCCCTATATCACCCACCCCGTTGCTGTGGCCTGTATTCTGGCAGAAATGCGCCTCGACCATGAGACGCTAATGGCCGCGCTATTGCACGATGTCATTGAAGATACCTCTGCCACTTATCAGGACATGGAACAACTGTTCGGCAAAAGCGTTGCCGAACTGGTTGAAGGGGTGTCCAAACTGGATAAGTTAAAATTCCAGAACAAGAAAGAAGCGCAGGCGGAAAACTTCCGCAAAATGATCATGGCGATGGTGCAGGATATTCGTGTCGTGCTGATCAAACTGGCAGACCGTACCCACAACATGCGCACCCTAGGTTCACTACGCCCAGACAAACGGCGGCGCATCGCCCGTGAAACACTGGAAATTTATAGTCCTCTGGCTCACCGCCTGGGGATCCACCACCTGAAAACCGAACTGGAAGAGTTGGGTTTTGAAGCGCTGTACCCGAACCGCTATCGGGTCATCAAAGAAGTGGTGAAATCCGCCCGGGGTAACCGTAAAGAGATGATCCAGAAAATCCTCTCTGAAATCGAAGGGCGTTTGACCGAAGCTGGTATTCCCTGCCGGGTTAGTGGGCGGGAAAAACACCTCTACTCCATCTACTGCAAGATGCACCTGAAAGAGCAGCGGTTCCATTCCATTATGGATATCTATGCTTTCCGGGTGATCGTGAAAGAAGTAGACACCTGTTACCGGGTGCTAGGACAGGCACACAGCCTGTATAAACCGCGCCCTGGTCGGGTCAAAGACTATATCGCCATCCCCAAGGCTAACGGCTATCAATCACTGCATACTTCATTAATCGGCCCACATGGTGTGCCGGTTGAGGTGCAAATCCGTACCGAAGATATGGAGCAGATGGCTGAGATGGGGGTTGCTGCGCACTGGGCTTATAAGGAAAAAGGCGAATCTACCGGCACGACGGCACAAATCCGTGCCCAACGCTGGATGCAGAGCTTACTTGAGCTACAACAGAGTGCAGGCAGTTCGTTTGAATTTATTGAAAGTGTAAAATCCGATCTTTTCCCAGATGAAATTTACGTTTTCACGCCAGAAGGCCGTATTGTTGAATTACCCGCCGGAGCGACCCCGGTAGACTTCGCCTACGCAGTGCATACCGATATCGGTCATGCTTGTGTCGGTGCACGGGTTGATCGCCAGCCCTATCCATTATCGCAATCCCTGCACAGTGGTCAGACCGTCGAGGTGATTACCGCGCCCGGTGCTCGGCCTAATGCCGCTTGGTTGAATTTTGTTGTCAGTTCAAAAGCGCGGGCGAAAATCCGCCAGATGCTGAAAAACCTCAAGCGCGATGATTCCGTCAGTCTGGGGCGTCGTTTGCTTAACCATGCGCTCGGTGGCAGTCGCAAACTGGCTGAAGTGCCACAAGAAAATATCCAGCATGAACTGGAGCGCATGAAACTGGCTACCCTGGACGATCTCCTGGCTGAAATTGGCCTCGGTAATGCAATGAGCGTGGTAGTGGCAAAGAATCTGCAAGGGGATCACTCCAGCTTGGGCATTTTTTCCAACAACGTGCGCAATCTATCCATTAAAGGTGCCGATGGCGTCTTGATCACCTTTGCCAAATGCTGCCGACCGATTCCTGGTGATCCAATTATTGCTCATGTCAGCCCAGGCAAAGGTTTGGTGATCCACCATGAATCCTGCCGCAATATCCGTGGCTACCAGAAAGAACCGGAAAAGTTCATGGCGGTCGAGTGGGATATGAAGGCTGAGCAGGAGTTTATTGCAGAAATCAAGGTAGACATGTTCAACCATCAAGGTGCATTGGCCAGCCTGACCGCCGCTATCAATGCTGCCGGCTCGAACATTCAAAGCCTGAATACTGAAGAGCGAGATGGCCGGGTCTACAGCGCTTTTATCCGTTTAACCACGCGTGATCGCGTCCATTTGGCAAATATTATGCGCAAGATCCGTATTATGCCGGATGTGATTAAAGTTACCCGTAATAGAAACTAGCGCTTATGAGCCCTGAACGCTATGCGCGGATTCGTCAAATGCTGGCTACTCGGCAGCCTGATCTGACCATCTGCCTGGAACAGGTTCACAAACCCCATAACGTCTCCGCGATTATACGGACTGCCGATGCCGTTGGCGTGCACCAGTTGCATGCCATCTGGCCTACCCCGCGCATGCGAACCCTGGTTTCCTCAGCCGCTGGCAGTAACAGTTGGGTCAATATAAAAACTCACCCCTCGATTAATCAGGCCGTTTCACAGCTAAAAGGTCAGGGGATGCAAATCCTGGCAACTCACCTGTCAGACCGTGCTGTTGATTTCCGTGAAATAGACTATACACGCCCAACCTGCATACTGCTGGGGCAGGAAAAAACCGGCATTACTGAACAGGCGCTGGCCTTGGCTGATCAGGACATCATCATCCCCATGATCGGTATGGTGCAGTCTTTAAATGTCTCTGTGGCTGCAGCATTGATTCTGTATGAAGCGCAGCGACAACGGCAAAATGCCGGTTTGTATCACCGTGAACAGAGTGCATTGGATGCGCAAGAGCAACAACGCTTGCTGTTTGAGGGTGGGTATCCCGTGTTGGCCAATGTGGCTAAACGCAAAGGGCTACCGCGCCCACATATTGACGAACAGGGCCAGGTGGTTGCCAGCGCTGAATGGTGGGCAACCATGCAGGCGACAACGGTACGCCGATGAAAGGCCAACTGCTGGATACCATCCCTATTACCACCCTCTCTGGTGTGGGGGCCAGTCAGGCAAAAAAGCTCGCCAAAATTGGCTTGCACACCCTTCAGGACTTACTACTCCATCTGCCATTGCGCTATGAAGACCGTACCCGACTCTATCTGATTAACGCGCTGCTACCGGGTCTTTTTGCCACGGTGGAAGGGGAGATCCTGCGTTGTGATATCAGTTTTGGTCGACGCCGTATGTTGGTTTGCCAGATCAGTGATGGCAGCGGCATCCTGACCATGCGCTTTTTCAATTTCAATGCGGCAATGAAGAACAGCCTGGCGATTGGTCGCCGCATAACCGCCTACGGTGAAGTAAAACGCGGCGCTCATGGGGCAGAAATCATTCATCCGGAATACCGTATTCAGGGTGAAAAAAGTGACGTTGAACTGCAAGAGGCACTGACACCGGTTTATTCCACTACGGAAGGTGTTCGCCAGGCCACACTACGGAAGTTAACTGATCAGGCATTGGAACAACTGGATACCTGCGCCATTGCTGAGCTATTACCGGCAGAATTGAGTCACGGTTTAGTCAGTCTGCCGCAGGCGCTACATACTCTGCACCGCCCACCACCTGATATTCAACTAATTGATTTGGAACAGGGTAAACACCCCGCACAAAAACGCCTGATCCTCGAAGAGTTATTGGCACACAACCTTAGCATGCTGGCAGTACGTGCCGGGGCACAAAGTTACCTGGCCCCTTCACTGGCACCAGATGACCGGTTGAAACAAGCGTTCCTCGCCCAACTCCCCTTTTCACCGACCAATGCACAAAACAGAGTCGTGGCAGATATCGAAGCCGATATGCAAAAAGGCTTTCCGATGATGCGTTTGGTACAAGGTGATGTCGGTTCAGGTAAAACGCTGGTTGCCGCGCTGGCTGCCTTGCGAGCCATCGTCCATGGTAAACAAGTGGCACTGATGGCACCGACGGAATTGCTGGCTGAACAACATGCCAATAATTTTCGCCAATGGTTTGAACCATTAGGCATCGAAGTCGGCTGGCTGGCAGGAAAGCAGAAAGGCAAGGCACGTCTTGCTCAACAACAAGCCATTGCCAGCGGTCAGGTAATGATGGTGGTCGGTACCCATGCCATTTTTCAGCAGCAGGTGCAGTTTAATGGCCTAGCCTTGGTGATTATTGATGAACAACACCGCTTTGGTGTACACCAGCGGCTGGCATTGTGGGAAAAGGGCGAAGAGCAAGGGTTCCACGCCCATCAGTTGATTATGACGGCCACCCCCATCCCACGCACGCTGGCGATGACGGCCTATGCCGACCTCGATACCTCAATCATTGATGAACTCCCCCCAGGCCGTACCCCGGTAACCACCGTGGCCATCCCTGATACGCGCCGCGCTGATATTATCGAGCGGGTAAAAAACGCCTGTATCAAGGAAGGCCGCCAAGCCTATTGGGTCTGTACACTGATTGAAGAGTCAGACTTACTGGAAGCCCAGGCGGCAGAGGCCACTTGGCAAGAGTTGCAAACTGCCCTGCCAGAACTGAAAGTTGCACTGGTACATGGCCGGATGAAAGCCCAAGAAAAGCAAGCGGTGATGCAGGCATTCAAACAGGGTGAATTACAGCTATTAGTGGCCACCACCGTGATTGAAGTTGGTGTCGATGTTCCCAACGCCAGTTTGATGATTATTGAAAACCCGGAAAGGCTGGGTTTGGCACAGCTTCACCAATTACGTGGCCGTGTTGGTCGTGGCGCTATCGCCTCACACTGTGTGCTGCTTTATAAAACCCCACTGAGCAAAACTGCCCAGAAACGCCTACAAGTCCTGCGTGACAGTAATGATGGGTTTGTCATTGCTCAGCAAGATTTAGAGATTCGCGGGCCTGGTGAATTACTCGGCACCCGTCAAACCGGGAGTATGGCGTTCAAAGTCGCCGAGTTGTTGCGTGATCAGCACATAATCCCGGAAGTTCAACGCGTTGCACGCCATATTCACCAACACTATCCACAACATGCTCTCGCCCTGATTGAACGCTGGCTACCGGAAACCACCCGTTATTCCAATGCCTAGTAATAACAGGATGCCGTGGTCCAACGGCAACTTGAGCACATTTAGGCGCTGTTATGACAGGCGTTACCATAACAGCGTAACTAGGGTTATGGCTGTGCCGGCAATGGCTGTTCCGGTAATGGCTGTTCCGGTAATGGTTGTTCCGGTAATGGCTGTCCCGGTAATGGCTGTCCCGGCAATGGTTGTTCCGGTAATGGCTGTCCCGGTAATGGCTGTTCCGGCGATGGCTGTTCCGGCAATGGCTGTCCCGGCAATGGCTGTTCCGGCGATGGCTGTCCCGGCAATGGCTGTTCCGGTAATGATTTTTCCGGCAATGATTGCTCCAGGGTTTGCCCTTCTTTATTGAGCGCCTGTAAATGCCCCTGTAATGAAGCCTTGAATGGCCCATCGCCGTTAAGTAACCCTTTCAACTCTAATTGCAGATTACCATCACCTTCCAATGGAACCGGTTGCCATCCCCATTGCTGTAACGTATTTAAAGGCACTGAACGGCCATTAAAGGAGAGGGTAAACGGCTTACCAGGGAGCTGACTGATGCTGGCCTTAGCCTCTAACAAACCCTCCGGCATAAAGGCGCTCAACTCAGTCACATTGATTTGTTGAGCATCAGCCTGCAGCGTCAAAGAGGGGCGTCGAATATCGACCTTATTGAAAGTGGCATCACTCCCATTGAGTTGTAACGAGCCAGACCAGATTCCCCACTGGTGATCACGGGCTAATAGCAAGTTGTTACCAGAACCATCCAATGCCGTGATCTGGAAAGGAAAATCAGGATTGATATCAATGAGCAGATTACGATTAGTGGTCATCTTGCCGACATAGACTTCAGCTAACCAATCGGGTAATGGCCGCAACCACAACCCACGCCAGTTAATCGGCAAAGTATATTCTAGTGCCGCTACCGCCAACTCATCCAACTGCAAACGTTTATTCGCCCGTAACCAGTTGCCGGAGGTACGCAATAATCCCCCCTCCCAACGGGTGGTGAATTGTTGAATGGTAATACCCGCCGTAGAGAGAGTCATGCTCATAATCGGGTCGATTAAATGAAACTTGCCATTAATAATATCCCCCGCATTAAAGTTGAGCGAACCCTCTTGGCTACTCCAGTCACCTTGCTTAAAAGTGATATTTTGTAACGATAGGTCGAGATCGTTAACCGCCCACTCTTTCCCTTCCAAACGTGCATCGATTAAATCAAAGCGCTTCACTGTCACCGGAGGCAGCACCTTGAAATGCTCGCCGAACTGTTTCAATGTTAACGGGACTTGCAGGCGTACATTGCTTAGGCGCAAACTCTCCACCAACCAACTGCCATCGGCGGCACGGCTAGCCACCCCGGTGAGGTCGCCTTGGGACAGATCGGCACCAAAATTATTCAGCATCAACTGATTTTGCCTGATTTCACCCTGTACCAATACCCGTGAGGCAGGAATACCGTTCAATACCATTGAACCCGCGCTAACCTGAAATTGGTTATTTTCACCGAATAAATAGCCGGTTTTAGGTTGCCATGGATTGATACCGCCATTGACCGCCTGGGCGTTAAACTGCCAGCTATTATGGTTGAATTGCAGTGCCATATTGCTTAATTGCAATACCTCCGCCTGAATGGGTAATGAGACCCCCTGTTGCGGCAGTACATTGAGGGAACCATCCCGTAGTGTCACACTGGCAAAAAAACCAGGCTCAGTGATTTGTCGTGAGCTAAATACCAGATCTACCTGCTTGGCCGCCAGCGTCTGTGGTTGGTTGGCTTGAGCGAAGGTCACACCTTCCAAGCTGATTTGCCCCGGATGATTCCAGGAGTGCGAGATTTTCTCTACCGACAGGCGATACCCACTGTTATCACTGACCCAACGGCTCAACCAGCCTGCAGCCCAATGAGTTTGGCCCAAAAGGTAAATCACTACCACGGCAAGCACAATCAGTAGCAGGAAAGTCAGCAACAGTTTTCTGATAAATTTCATCGTGCGGATCCGTAGAGGTGAGAAAAGATACCCTGTTTATGCCGCAATTAGCTCGTCAGCTCAAGAGTCGTGATGAAAAGGGTAATAAAAAACGGCCGCAAGTAAAGTACTTGCGGCCGTTTTATACCAGATTGCCGTATTTATTTCTCTGGTGGGAACAGCAAATTCAGCGTAATCGCCGTTAGACCACCGGCGGCAATACCGGAAGAAAGTAGGGTTTTCAACCAGTCAGGTGCAAATTGCAGAATCAATGGCTGTTGGGAAACCCCCATACCGACGGCGAGTGATAGCGCCATAATCATCACCGCCCGACGATTCAGGGGTTCACGAGAAACGATACGAACACCGGAAGCAGCAATGGTGCCAAACATCACAATGGTCGCGCCACCCAGCACAGGTTCAGGAATATTCTGCACAAAACCGGCAACGGCCGGGAATAACCCCAAGCCAATCAGCATCAGTGCCACAAAAAAGCCGACATAGCGGCTGGCGACACCCGTCAGTTGGATCACGCCATTATTCTGACCAAAACAGGAATTAGGGAAAGTATTGAATACCGCCGATAACATTGAATTCAAGCCATTGGCCAACACGCCCCCTTTCAGGCGCTTCATATAAAGTGGGCCACTAACCGGTTGTTCAGAAACGTCAGAGGTGGCGGTAATATCCCCAATGGTTTCCAGTGACGTCACCATAAAAATCAACATCAATGGTAACAGCAGGTTCCAGTCAAATCCCAAACCGTAATAGAGCGGTGTCGGAATGGAAATGACGGCGGTTTGAGCGACCGGCTGAGTTTCCGGTAGCATACCCATGGCCCAGGCCAGCAGATAACCTACCACCATCGCAATCACCAAAGCAGCGATACGCAGATAAGCATTACGTTGACGGTTAAGTAGAATAATCACCGCCAGTACCGAACCCGCCAGCAACAGATTCTTTGGCTCACCGAAGGTATTCGCTTCCATCGCTGCGTAGCCACCGCCAATAGAGGTTAAACCGACCTGAATCAACGATAGGCCGATGATCATCACCACAATGCCAGAAACTAACGGGGTAATGATACGGCGCGCCAAATGCAGCACCCGGGACAGTAGGATTTCGGTACATGATGCCACCATCAAGGTACCAAACAGGGCTGCCATCATGGTAGGGATATCTGCCCCACCATTTTTCAACGCCAAGCCACCCATAATCAGTGGCGAGACAAAGTTAAAGCTGGTGCCCTGAATAGATAACAAGCCAGAACCGATTGGCCCCCAGGTTTTGATTTGTAAAATAGAAGCCAACCCGGAAGCAAACAGTGACATGCTGACAATATGCTGAGTATCTTGTGCTGGCAGGCCAAGTGCCTGGCAGATCAACAACGCTGGGGTGATCACCGCCACAAACATGGCTAGCAGATGTTGGCCGGCAGCAAACAACGTTTGTGGCAGGGGGGGACGATCTTCCAGGTGATAAATCAGCTCACTAGTGCGTGGGCCGTTTGTCGATGCGGTTGCTGTAGCATCAAGTTCGGCAGAGTGGGTGGTCATGGTGTCGCATTCCAAGAAACAGAAAAGAACGTATTTTAATGATCCTTGTCACAAAAGCAAACGGTTGCGCACTTCTGTTTTTATACCAATAATTTTATTGATGTCGCATTTTTATTCATTTTTCCTTGTATTATTAGGCGTTTTTACTTCTAATCCTGCACTCGTTAAGTTAAAAAGCTGTTCGAATTTTATAACTTATTATTTTATTGTATCTATTTTATTACACGGGGTACCTAGATGTTTCATCTCGATACTTATGGCACATTAGTCGCGGCCACGTTGGTTCTGCTCCTAGGTGGCAAATGCGTACGCTCTATTCCTCTACTTAGACAATACACGATACCTGCCCCCGTCGCTGGTGGTCTGCTGGTAGCAGTAGCGCTACTGGTGATGAAGAAAGTAGCCAACTGGGAAATCAGCTTTGACATGTCGCTGAAAGACCCCCTGATGCTGGCCTTTTTTGCCACTATCGGTTTGAATGCCAACCTGGCTCGATTGCGAGCGGGGGGCAAGGCGTTAGTCATATTCTTGTTCGTCGTGATTGGGTTGCTAGTGGTACAAAATGCCATCGGTATCGGTATGGCGACAATGTTGGGCTTGGATCCATTGATGGGTCTGATTGCTGGTTCAATTACCCTTTCTGGTGGCCATGGTACCGGTGCAGCCTGGAGTAAAGTGTTCATTGAACGCTATGGGTTTGAGAATGCGACTGAAGTAGCGATGGCTTGCGCCACCTTCGGTTTGGTTCTCGGCGGGCTGATTGGTGGCCCAGTGGCCCGTTATCTGGTGAAGAACTCCGCAACCCCAGAGGGAACGCCAGAAGACAGTACACAGCCGAGTGGGTTTGAAAAGCCGGAAAGTGCTCGCTTGATTACCTCACTGGTGATGGTGGAAACCATCGCCATGATTGCTATCTGTTTAACCGCCGGGAATTTTGTCGCTGGTTTATTGAAAGGTACCGCGTTTGAACTTCCCATCTTCGTTTGTGTCCTGTTTATTGGTGTGATCCTCAGTAACACCCTGTCAGCCACCGGCTTCTACACCGTCTTTGAGCGGGCAGTGTCGGTATTGGGCAACGTCAGCCTGTCGTTGTTCCTGGCGATGGCGCTGATGAGTCTACGTCTCTGGGAATTGGCCTCATTGGCCTTACCGATGCTGGCCATTCTGGCAGTACAGACGTTGGTGATGGCGCTGTATGCCATCTTTGTCACCTACCGCGTGATGGGTAAAAACTACGATGCTGCGGTGCTGGCTGCCGGTCACTGTGGTTTTGGTATGGGGGCGACCCCAACGGCCATCGCCAACATGCAGGCGATTACTGACCGTTTCGGTCCTTCACATCTGGCATTCTTAGTGGTACCGATGGTTGGAGCGTTCTTTATCGATATCGTCAATGCCATCATGATTAAGCTGTATCTGACGTTGCCGATGTTCTCTGCAGTTAGCTAAATCCCCTTGGTCGGTTACCCGTCGTCCCTTGATTGGCGACGGGTAAATATCAGCAAGTCCTTGGCTGTTAACTTATTTCTTCAATCTTCTGCCAAAACATCTTTATCCAAGATAACGTTTGATTCTGCAGGCAATACCATAAAAGTCCCTTCGAACACCGCCCCCTTATCATCGCCACCGAATAAGTGTACCTCTGCCTGCACCCGCGCCCGACGGCCTTGTGCCAAACGAGCCAGGTCACCGCTCAGCGAACTGAGATCAGCCACTGCCCGGGGCCGACCAGTGACAGGTTTGCTATAACGAATATGGGCATCTGCCAGAATAATGGTTCCACCCAGTTGGCGTTCACGCAGTAGCAACCAGATTAGCCCCCAGCCAGTCAAGGTTGCCAAAGAAAATAAGCTCCCGGCAAACAGGGTATGGTGCGGATTCTGATTGCCAATCTCTGGCATCGTGGTGACAAAACGTTGACCCGTATACTGGCTGATACGCACACCCATTTTTTCACTGAGAGGAATATGTTGATACCAGGCTTGTTGTAACTGCCCGCACCAATCGGGGCGATGTAAAATATCATCCAGTGTCGCCACGGGCTTAATCATCAGGTAATGGCGGAGAGGCGTGGTTTGTGGCGTGGTAATTTCACCTTGATTAACAAACCCCAATTTGGCAAAAAAGTCGACGGCATCTTCGCGAGCACTACAAACCACCCGCTTAACCCCTTCCTGACGCGCTACCGACTCCAGCGTCATCGCCACCAAGGTCCCCAGCCCCTTATCTCGCACCGTGGAATCCACCGCCAGGAAACGAATCGCCGCTTCATTATCAGCATTGATAGATAAACGCCCTATCGCCACAATACGGTCATTCTCGTCCACCACCATTTGGTGATGTGCCATCGCATCGTAGGCATCCTTTTCTGACCCCATTGGCTGGTGCAATGGCTTACGCAACATTTCCCAACGAAACTGGTAATAGTCTTTCAGTTCTTGCTCTGTCACAGGAACGCGCAAGTGATACATAGCGGTCTTCTCTCTCATCATGCTTAAACTTGCAACCAGAACGTCACCGGCCCATCGTTTACCAACGCCACTTTCATATCGGCGGCAAACTCGCCAGTCTGTGTGTCCACACCACGTTCACGGCACAGACCAACAAAATAGTGATATAACTGCTCGGCATCGCCAGGTGCTGCGCCACGGGAGAAGCTGGGGCGCATACCTTTTTGAGTATCTGCCGCCAAAGTAAACTGCGATACCACCAGCACACTGCCTCCCACTTGCTGCACATTGAGATTCATCTTGTCATTCTCATCAGCAAAAATACGGTATCCCAACACCCGCTCACACAAACGCTGTGCTTTCTGTGGGTTATCATCTTGCTCAACCCCTAGCAACACCAACAAACCGCCATCGATCTTAGCGATAACTTCCCCTTCTACCGTAACACTGGCATTTAATACTCGTTGAATTAACGCAATCATACAGCCCCTTCCTGCTGTTATTTTGGCTCTAGTTCTACTCTTTGCTGGCGGTATTGACGATACTCACCCAAGGTTACGGTGATTTCAGCACCGAGTAAAACGATACACCAGCTCCAATAAACCCACAGGAATAAAATCGGGATCACGGCCAACACGCCATAGATCAGTTGGTATGAGGGAAACATCGTGACATAAAACGCAAACCCTTTTTTGCCCAGTTCAAACAACACCCCAGCGACCAGCGCCCCAACCAGTGCATCTCTAGGGGGGACGCGCAAGGTGGGCACGATACTGTATAGCAACCAGAAAGAGACCCATGACAGAAGCAAGGGGAAAACACGCAGTACTTCATCCACCAAGCTATTGACCCCGGTTTGCACTAACCAGGTCTGCGAAAGCAGATAAGAGCTGATGGCCATACTGGCCCCCACCAGCAGCGGCCCCAACGTCAGCACCATCCAGTAAACCGCAAAAGAAAACACCATTGAACGTTTGTTCTTACTGCGCCATATGGTATTTAACACCGTATCTACCGAAGAGATCAGCAATAACGCAGTGATAATCAGACCACAAATCCCCACTGCGGTCATCTTGTTGGAGTTGGCAACAAACTGTTCAAGGTAACGCTGAATGACATGACCGGCAGCAGGCATAAAATTGGAAAAAATAAAATTTTTCAGTTGAATACTGATATCAGCAAACATGGGGAAAACAGCAAACAAAGCGAACACCACGGTAATAAGTGGTACCAATGAAAGCAGAGAAACAAAGGCCAGATGTCCCGCCAACATGCTCAGGCCATCAGCATCAATACGCTTAATCAGTAATCGCCCAAAGGTCACACTTGGTTTAAGCGCCGATGGGAGCTTTTTGCGGCGGAAAAATGACATATACACTCCTGATGTCAGCGTCTACCCTATGGGTTTCAAGTTGCAGCCAGACAGGCAGCCAACTCATCACCTAGAGTTTACTACCAAAAATAGGGGACATAGTGGCTTCGCAGGGAGAACCTCACCCATAGGCAGGCAATCTCTGCGCATAAAAGACGGTTAGGTATACCTTGAGCTTAACCGATGGCCATCATTGCGCAAAATACGCTGGAATAATCTGACGATCTGTCACTTGCACCCCCTCAATACCCAGTGCTTTGGCTGCCGCCACATTGGCCGCGACATCATCAAAAAAGACCGCCTGATCCGCTGGGGTATTTTCCGCCTTGAGCACATATTGATAGATATTGGCATCAGGTTTACGCATACCGATATCCTGCGAAAGGTAAAGATGGTCAGCCGCTTCTGCCACCTGAGGGTAGTGTTGTGGCCAGTAATCACAGTGTAGGCGATTGGTGTTCGATAACACCACCACGCGGTGCCCTTCACTACGCAAACGGTGCATGATGTCGATCACTTCTGGTCGCAAGGAAACAAATACTGCCTGCCAACCCGCAGCAAACTGCTCGAAACTGAGTCCAATGCCCATTTCTGCGCACAGTTTTTCCGCAAACTCTTCATCACTGACTTCACCACGTTCGTGCTGCTGAAATATTTCACCCATGCTAAAACGATCAGACAACGTGGCCAAGGGTACGCCACTTAAGTTGCTCCATACGCCCAGTACACGCTTGAAATCGATATCGACAATCACATTACCTAAATCAAAGATATACAGCATAGTCCTCTCCTGGTGAGTGGGTAATATTTTACTCTAACGGGAAAAGTTGAAGCTGAACAGGGAGAAAAAAGGAAAAGCACAGATCATGCGGCAGAAATAGGAAAATAACTCAGGGCGCAATATGCGCCCTAAGCATCGGAGGTTAAACCTCTTTAGAAGTACGGCTCGCGCGTCTGCGATCGTTTTCCGTCAAGTGACGCTTACGGATACGAATTGAGGTAGGTGTCACTTCGACCAGTTCATCATCATCAATGAACTCCAGTGCTTGCTCCAGAGACATCTTGATAGCAGGAACCAGTGTCGTCGCTTCATCCGTACCAGAAGCACGCATGTTGGTCAGTTTTTTACCGGTCAGGCAGTTAACCGTCAAGTCGTTAGAGCGTGAGTGAATACCGATGATCTGGCCTTCGTACACTTCAGCACCATGACCCAGGAACAGCTTGCCACGATCTTGCAGGCTGTACAGGGCAAAGGCGACGGCTTTACCTTGACCATTGGAAATCAATACACCGTTCTGGCGCTGGCCCACTTCACCTGGGCGCACATCGTCGTAGTGGCTGAAGGTGGAATACAGCAGACCGGTACCGGAGGTCATGGTCATAAACTCGTTACGGAAACCGATCAAACCACGGCTTGGGATCACATAGTCCAGACGTACACGGCCTTTACCATCGGGATCCATATTTTTCAGGTCAGCTTTACGCTCACCCATCGCCTGCATCACCGAACCTTGATGCTGCTCTTCAATATCCAGTGTGACGTTTTCGAACGGCTCTTGTTTGCGACCATCGATTTCACGGAAGATAACTTTCGGACGTGAAACCGCCAGTTCAAAACCTTCACGACGCATATTTTCGATCAACACCGATAAGTGCAGCTCACCACGGCCTGAAACACGGAATGCATCCGCATCTTCAGTTTCTTCAACACGCAGCGCAACGTTATGTACCAGCTCTTTCTGCAGGCGCTCAAGGATTTGACGAGAAGTAACGTACTTACCTTCTTTACCACAGAATGGAGAGGTGTTGACGTTAAAGAACATGGTGACGGTAGGCTCATCAACTGACAATGCTGGCAACGCTTCAACCGCATTCACATCACAAATGGTGTCGGAGATATTCAACTCACCCAGACCGGTGATCGCAATAATGTCACCTGCTTCAGCAACACTCGCTTCGATACGCTCCAAGCCCATATGAGTCAGCACTTTACCAACTTTACCACTACGGGTTTTGCCATCACTGTCGATAACGGTGATTTGCTGGTTAGGCTTCACTTTGCCGCGCTTGATACGGCCGATGCCGATAACACCCACGTAGTTGTTATAATCCAGTTGAGAGATTTGCATCTGGAATGGGGCATCCTGCTCAACCTGAGGAGCAGCTACGTGATCAACAATGGCCTGATACAACGGGGTCATATCTTCAGACATCTCGTTATAGTCAGTACCTGCGATCCCCAGCAATGCTGATGCATAGATAATCGGGAAATCGAGTTGTTCGTCGGTTGCATCCAGATTAACGAACAGATCAAAAACCTGATCCACCACCCAATCAGGGCGCGCACCAGGACGATCGACCTTATTAATCACCACGATCGGTTTCAGACCATTGGCGAAGGCTTTCTTGGTCACAAAACGGGTTTGCGGCATTGGGCCATCCATTGCATCCACAACCAGCAGCACCGAGTCAACCATCGACATCACACGCTCAACCTCACCGCCAAAGTCGGCGTGCCCTGGGGTATCGACGATATTGATACGATAGTCTTTCCAATTAATGGCGGTATTTTTTGCGAGAATGGTAATCCCACGCTCTTTCTCCAAATCGTTGGAGTCCATTACTCGTTCAGTTGCTTCCTCACGCTCTCCGAAGGTACCGGATTGTTGTAGCAGCTTGTCAACCAGGGTAGTTTTCCCATGGTCAACGTGGGCAATAATGGCGATATTACGCAAATTTTCGATCACAGCTTTGCCTCAGGCATTAGAAATAGCGCGCTATTGTACACGTATTAAGCGAGGGACTAAACAAGATCACAACACTCTCTTATAAACAACTGTGTCTAGACTGGTTTGTGATCACATTCACGATGAAAAATTCAACAATTGGATACATTTCGCCCCGTTGTAGTGCCCCATTTCACCTTTTTTGCACCACATTAGTGCATCCCATCACTAATGGTGCATACTGCAGAGAGGCAAAAACCGCGCTAACAGGCGATTATTGCGCCATTAAAAAGTTGGCACGGTTTTCGCTTAATCTAGATCATCGAGCGAAATCCGTCAGGTTACACAGATTCGTTCCACCACGACAATGATAAATCCGGGAGAGTTAAGTATGTCCGCTGAACACGTTTTGACGATGCTGAATGAGCATGAAGTGAAATTCGTAGACCTGCGTTTCACTGATACCAAAGGTAAAGAACAGCACGTTACCATCCCTGCTCATCAGGTAAATGCCGACTTCTTCGAAGAAGGTAAAATGTTTGACGGCTCCTCAATCGGTGGTTGGAAAGGTATCAACGAATCTGACATGGTGCTGATGCCGGATGCCAGCACCGCCGTTTTAGATCCTTTCTTTGAGGAGTCCACGCTGATTATTCGCTGTGACATCCTTGAACCTGGCACCATGCAAGGCTACGACCGCGACCCACGTTCCATTTCTAAGCGTGCAGAAGACTTCCTGCGCTCTTCTGGTATTGCTGATACCGTGCTCTTTGGGCCAGAACCAGAGTTCTTCCTGTTCGATGATGTTCGTTTCGGTAGCAGCATCCGCGGTTCCCATGTCAGCATCGACGACATTGAAGGTGCCTGGAACACCAGCACCAAATACGAAGGCGGCAACAAAGGTCATCGCCCAGCAGTTAAAGGCGGTTACTTCCCAGTGCCCCCAGTTGACTCGTCACAGGACATCCGTTCTACCATGTGTTTGACCATGGAGGAGATGGGGCTGGTAGTTGAAGCGCATCACCACGAAGTGGCAACCGCCGGTCAGAATGAAGTGGCTACCCGCTTCAACACCATGACCAAGAAAGCTGACGAAATCCAAATCTACAAATATGTCGTACACAACGTGGCTCACGCCTTCGGCAAAACCGCGACATTTATGCCAAAACCGATGTTCGGCGATAACGGCTCTGGGATGCACTGCCACATGTCGTTGGCCAAGAACGGCAATAACCTGTTCGCTGGCGACAAATACGGCGGTTTGTCTGAAATTGCACTGTTCTATATTGGTGGCATTATCAAGCATGCTAAAGCGATTAACGCCTTGGCTAACCCAACCACCAACTCTTACAAGCGTCTGGTCCCTGGCTATGAAGCACCGGTGATGCTGGCTTACTCTGCCCGTAACCGTTCTGCCTCCATCCGTATCCCGGTGGTAGCCAGCCCGAAAGCACGCCGTATCGAAGCGCGTTTCCCAGATCCAGCGGCTAACCCTTACCTGTGCTTTGCCGCACTGCTGATGGCCGGCCTGGATGGCATTATCAACAAGATCCATCCTGGCGATGCCATGGACAAAAACCTGTATGACCTGCCACCAGAAGAAGAAGCTGAAATTCCAAAAGTTGCAGGTTCACTGGATGAAGCCATGGCTGCACTGAATGAAGACCGTGAATTCCTGACCCGTGGTGGGGTATTCACTGACGACGCTATCGATGCCTACATCGAACTGCGTAAAGAAGAGATGGATCGTGTTCGTATGACGCCACACCCAGTTGAATTTGAACTGTACTACAGCGTTTAAGTCATACACGCGCGGTCTATTGATCGCGCGTCTTACTCTATTTTTCCGTTTTTTTGTTGCCGTGGAAACTTTTCGCCCATCTTCTGATGGGCTTTTTTCGCCACGCTATGTTCTGCAAAACGGTTTCATACCCCAACAGTCAGAAATAATGTAGGATTAAGTGCACTAAAAAAGTGCAGAAAAGTGCTTTACCCGATAGATTCTAAGCTGCAACTCAATAGTAATCAGACAACAGATTGACTAACTGCTGATTTAAACAGCACTTGCGCTAGCCCCAAGGGTGAGCATCAATAATCAGATTCACCATCCTCTGGAATTTGCTCTGCCAGGTAACAGAGGGGCAAGGATATGTATGGCAACTGATAAGCTACCCGATGCAGGGCAAATCCTTAACTCTCTTATCAACAGTATTCTGCTGTTGGATGACCGATTAGCCATTCGTTACGCCAATCCCGCAGCACAACAGTTACTGGCGCAAAGTTCTCGTAAACTGTTCGGTACCCCATTACCGGATTTACTGAGCTATTTCTCACTAAACATCGAGATGATGCGTGAGAACCTCAATAGTGGCCAGGGTTTTACCGATAACGAAGTCACCCTGGTTATCGACAGTCGCGCACATATTCTCTCCTTAACGGCGCAGGTTTTACCTGAGGGTTTTATCCTGATGGAGCTGGCACCCATGGATAATCAACGCCGCCTAAGCCAGGAGCAATTGCAGCATGCCCAACAGGTCGCCGCGCGTGATTTAGTCCGCGGGTTGGCCCATGAAATCAAAAATCCATTGGGTGGCCTGCGCGGTGCAGCACAGTTGCTAGCCAAGGCTCTGCCCGACCCAGTATTGACGGAATACACCAAGGTGATCATTGAACAAGCTGACCGGCTGCGTAACCTGGTGGATCGCCTGCTTGGGCCACAACGCCCAGGGCAATACGTTACCCAAAGTATTCACCAGGTGGTGGAGAGAGTTTGTCAGTTGGTGTCATTGGAAAAGCCAGATAATGTCGCATTGGTACGGGATTACGACCCCAGTCTGCCAGAACTGGCACATGACCCAGAACAAATTGAGCAAGTACTGCTCAATATCACCCGTAATGCCCTGCAGGCGCTAAGTGAACGCGGTGGCACCATTACGCTGCGCACCCGTACTGGATTTCAAACAACGCTGCATGGCAACCGCCACCGATTAGTGGCTCGCATCGATATTGAAGATAACGGCCCCGGTGTCCCGGCACAACTGCAGGATACCCTGTTCTATCCCATGGTGAGTGGTCGTGAAGGGGGTACCGGCCTGGGACTCTCCATTGCCCGTAGTCTTATCGATCAACATGGCGGGAAAATTGAATTTAACAGTTGGCCAGGGCATACCGAATTCTCGGTTTACCTGCCTATTTGTAAGTAGAGGTCTGTATGCAACAAGGGATAGCCTGGATTGTCGATGATGATAGCGCCATCCGCTGGGTGCTTGAACGGGCGCTAACAGGAACCGGTATCAGTTGTACCACTTTCGACAATGGCAACGCAGTGTTGAGCGCATTGGCAACACAAACCCCAGATGTGTTGTTGTCGGATATCCGCATGCCAGGGATGAATGGCCTGGCCCTGCTCAAGCAGATAAAACTGCACCATCCCCTGCTTCCTGTCATCATCATGACAGCGCATTCAGATCTGGATGCAGCAGTCAGTGCCTATCAGGAAGGCGCGTTTGATTATCTGCCAAAACCCTTTGATATTGATGAAGCGGTAGCGTTGGTAGAACGAGCCATCAGCCACTATCAGGAACAACAACAGCCTGTCCGCCCGCCACCCACCAGCGATCCCGTGGCGGATATTATTGGTGAAGCACCTGCCATGCAGGATGTATTCCGTATTATTGGCCGCCTATCACGCTCATCCATCAGTGTCCTGATTAATGGTGAGTCAGGTACCGGTAAAGAGCTGGTTGCCCATGCGTTGCATCGCCATAGTCCGCGAGCTAAGTTGCCCTTTATCGCCCTCAATATGGCCGCCATCCCGAAAGATCTCATTGAGTCAGAGCTATTCGGTCACGAAAAAGGGGCATTTACCGGTGCCAATCAGATCCGTCAGGGGCGTTTTGAGCAGGCGGATGGCGGGACGCTATTCCTGGATGAGATTGGTGATATGCCACTGGATGTGCAAACTCGCCTGTTACGCGTATTAGCTGATGGCCAATTTTACCGTGTAGGTGGTTATGCACCGGTAAAGGTGGATGTTCGTATCATTGCCGCGACCCACCAAAACCTGGAACTGCGCGTGCAGGAAGGTCGGTTTCGCGAGGATCTGTTTCACCGCCTGAATGTGATCCGCGTACATCTGCCACCATTACGGGAACGCCGTGAAGATATCCCACGCCTGGCTCGCTATTTTCTGCAAGTTGCCGCGAAGGAGTTGGGGGTTGAGGTAAAAAACCTGCACCCGGAAACTGAAGCCGCTCTCACTCGCCTGCCTTGGCCAGGTAATGTTCGTCAGCTAGAAAACACCTGCCGCTGGCTAACGGTGATGGCCGCTGGGCAAGAGGTATTGGTTCAGGATCTGCCCAGTGAACTCTTTGACACCACGCCCGCTGAATCCGCTAATCATAACCAGTCGGTCAACTGGGTAACGCTGTTGGCGCAATGGGCCGACCACGCGCTACGTTCGGGTCATCAAAACCTGTTATCTGAAGCACAACCAGAAATGGAACGTGCGCTACTCACTACCGCCCTGCGATACACCCAAGGACATAAGCAGGAAGCAGCTCGCTTACTGGGATGGGGTAGAAATACCTTAACGCGTAAGCTGAAAGAGTTGGGAATGGAATAAGGGCCCACGATGCATGATTAAAAACACCATAGATGATTAAAAACGCAATCAAGCGCACAAAAAATCGGCAAAAATAGTCTTTACAGGACCAGTGACAGCAGTATGATCGGGTCACAAATTCCGGAGGCTTGTGATGCTGGATTCATTTATCGTTTTTATTACTCAAGGGGCAGACGTCAGTTCTGCCGTCAGCCATACACCGCTGACCGCCGTGGCCGCCTTACTGTGTGCCACCCTGATCAATTTCTTCAGTTAAAAAACAGCCACCATGGCAGCGGTTGTTTTATACCTGTAGCCATTCAAGCGGCAGAAAGATTAACTGCAGCTTGAATAAGCTTGGGTTGAAACATTAGATAACGCGTGAAAACTGTTGAGCACGCGCCTGTTTGCGCAGATAAATATCAAAGCACATGCAAATATTTCGGATCAACAAGCGCCCACGTGGTGTTACCCGAATTCCTTGATCATTGCGCTCCACCAGGCCATCACGTTCAAAGGGGGCCAGTAATAACAAGTCAGGCGCAAAATAATCAGCAAACTCGATGCCATGTAATTGCTCAATGGGTTGATAATCGAGCTGGAAATTACAGATCAGTGTTTTAATCACATCACGGCGCAAACAGTCGTCCGGTGTCATTGTCAGGCCGCGCCATAAAGCATTACCGCTCTCTTCCACCTGCGCATAATACGTTTTCAGCTCTTTTTGGTTCTGCGCGTAACTATCGCCCAGCATACTGATGGCGGAAACCCCCAACCCCAGGAGATCGCTTTCTCCTTGTGTGGTGTATCCCTGGAAATTACGATGCAATTTGCCTTCACGTTGGGCGATAGCCAGCTCATCATTGGGTCGAGCAAAGTGATCCATACCAATAAACTGGTAGCCTGACTCGGTCAGTGAAGTGATAGTTTGTTGCAGAATATCCAGCTTTTGTTGCGCACTCGGCAAGTCAGCATCTTTTATTTTGCGTTGAGCAGGGAACAGATTAGGTAAATGGGCGTAATTAAACACACTCAAACGATCCGGATTCAACTCTGCTACGCGCTGTAAAGTAAAGGCAAAACTCTCTGGGGTCTGCTTTGGCAGGCCATAGATCAGATCGATATTGGTGGAATTGAACCCTAGCGACTTGGCCCGAGCGATCAGGGCAAAAATAAACGCTTCATCCTGCTCACGGTTAACCAGACGTTGCACTTCCTTGTTAAAATCCTGTACCCCCATACTCAAACGGTTAAAACCTTCATCACGCAGGTGGTCCAGCACATCCAGTTCAATCTCTCGCGGATCTATCTCAATCGACATTTCCGCATCCGGCTGAACATCAAAGTGCTGACGCAGCATGGCCACCAGCCGGCTGATTTGCCGCTTATCAAGATAAGTGGGCGTACCGCCACCCCAATGTATCTGGCTCACTTTGCGGCCATTAAACAGCGGGGCACGAGCAATAATCTCCTGCTCCAGCACCGTCAGATATTCATCCGCTTTATGGGTTTGGCGTGTCACCAGTTTGTTACAGCCACAGAAGTAACAGAGCTTATGGCAAAATGGAATATGCACATAAAGCGAAAGCGGGCGCTCAGGATAACGCACAGCAGCATGTTGGAACGCAGTTTCATCATAGCTCTGATTAAACTCCAACGCTGTAGGGTAGGAGGTGTAACGGGGGCCTGAATAGTTATATTTTTGTATTAAGGCTAAATCCCAGACTATTGTCTGTTCTGACATGCTTACTCCTTTCGATATTTTTTTCTACCGAGCCGGGAAATGGGCAACTGCGTGCATTGTCTGACCGCAGAAGCACGGCGAAAGCGCGCCTGACGTTTCGATAGCCGCCACAGTTTACCGGATAACCACAGTAGATAACATGTCAATAACAAGGCTATCACTGGGATCAGCCACATACAGGATTAACTACCCTTCAATAGTTTCAGGATATCTTCCTGTTTCTCGTCATCTTCGTCTTCATCACCCAATTCAATGCCCAACTGTTGCATCAGTTCATCAATACGATCCAGAGTCTGATCGACATACTGCTGATCTTCAGCGCTTAGGGTTGCACCAATATCGAGACGATCAAGCAATGCATCCAGACGCTCATCATTTTCCAGTTTGCTGAGTTCTTCCTCGGGAGAGAGACGGGGTTTGTCTTCTACTTTCTGCTTGGGTTGAGGTTTTACCTTCGCTTTAGCTTCAACCACTAACGCTACTGGCACTTTACTGCCAATACGGGGATCTTTGGGTTGGGCCCCAGTCTTATTTTTTTGGTTAGCAGACTCAACCTGAGTCCGCGAACCAGAAGCATTGCCACGACGTTTTTTCACATGCTTACGCTCACGAGCTTCTTGATCAAGCTCCATACGGCTTTTCTTTTTACTTTTTGACGTCGCCACACTGCTACGTGGAACGCGAGGGGCTTTTGATGGCTGATTCATGGTTTATGCTCTCAGGGGATCTGGATTCAGTATATACCCAAGTTTACTGTTGCCGGCTACGGCTACTTGAATGAACCTGAATAAAGTAATGCGATACGATTGTGGCGGAATCTAGCAGAAAGCCAACAAAGAAAAAAGGCAGCAGGTATAACCTGCTGCCTTTTCCCCACCTTCAACTGAAGGATATACTGATTATGCACTCCATGCATACACTCAACATCCCGGTCTTTCCATTTGCAAAAACGCATTCCCTGCAACAATGTTCTTCATCCTGAAGAAAGAATCGTCCATAGCGAAATCCGTTTACAACCACTCGTCCTGAGTGCGCTTCCTGCGGGCATCCTGATTGCCGTTACTGAGTTATCCCTAAGCTATTCATACCTCTGGTACAAACAATCGCACTCCTTGCGACAATGTTCTTCATCCTGAAGAAATAACGTCCATGACAAAATCCGTTTACAACCACTCGTCCTGAGTGTGCTTCCTGCGGGCATCCTGATTGCCGTTACTGGATTATCCCTATCCCCTTAGTACAAAACTCCCTCTAACATCATCCTGTCACTCATTGCACACCTTGTGCACTCCCTGAGATTTATCACCCTTCCTGGATGTTCCTGTTTCCTTCGCGTCCTGCGATGAAAGCTACTTTACGCTTTTATGGATTACGCTCAAGCCACCTACCATTGGCTTACAGTGATATTTTTTCCATAATAAATACAATATATTGTTTTTTAACAAAAAAATAAAAAATCACCATCAGATAAAGCGATATTGCCGCCTCTTCTAATGGCAAATGTCTTACACAACCGATACCGTTTTATACCGAAGTTGATGCAAGCAAATAAAGAGACCTGGCAAGGTTGCTTGAATGATCCCCCCTTTTTATCGCCGATACAGTTATAATCACCCACCAGATAGCCATCTATCCTCACGGAGACGAAAAATTTTGACCAGCAAGAATTACAATTATCATGTGACCCATTTCGTCACCAGTGCACCCGATATTCGCCACCTTCCCGCTGATGAAGGTATTGAAGTTGCATTCGCTGGTCGTTCCAATGCGGGTAAATCCAGCGCACTCAATACCCTGACCAATCAAAAAAGCCTGGCACGTACCAGTAAAACCCCGGGCCGAACCCAACTCATTAATCTGTTCGAGGTTGAAGAAGGTATCCGCTTGGTAGACCTACCAGGCTATGGTTATGCGGAAGTACCGGAAGAGATGAAGCGCAAATGGCAACGCGCACTAGGTGAATACCTGCAGATGCGTAACTGCCTGAAAGGCTTGGTGGTGCTGATGGATATTCGCCATCCACTGAAAGACTTGGATCAACAAATGATTCAATGGGCTATCGATGTTGGCACCCCGGTACTGATATTACTGACCAAAGCGGACAAGCTAGCCTCTGGCGCGCGTAAAGCGCAACTGAATATGGTACGCGAAGCGGTATTACCGTTAATGGGGGATATCCAAGTAGAAGTTTTCTCCTCCCTGAAAAAAATCGGCGTCGACAAACTGAGTCAAAAGTTGAATACCTGGTTTAATACTATCCCCCCTGAAGTGTTACCCGAGGAAGATATTGCTGGGGAATAATCACATAGTAAAAACAATGCATAGACACTAGTTATCAATCTAGGCACACAGATCTACGCGCTACGTTATTTGGTTATCCAATTACACTTCCGACAACCACACGTCAAAAAACAATAAAAAAACGCCCCAGTCAATACTGACTGGGGCGGCTAAATATTCAGCCAAATCCGATTACGTGAAGTAAAAGGTCTGAAAGATAGAACATCTTACCTCTGTACCCTACGTCTGTAACTTTACCTCATTTTTTTAAGCTGTAAAAGATTTTTTGTAGTTTGCTTACAGGATTTGAAGCGTAAGGGGAGTTGTTTTGCAGGAAAACCAACAAAAAATGTAACTAAATAACAAAAAACAGTTAAATTATCACCTGTTAGCAAAAGATATTGATTCCTGGCTCAGCTTATCAGCCCATTCACTGACTGTTATTCACTGACTATTGTATACCCGTCACATTCAAGCTGCAGGAGTGAGCTGCAACTTGAACAGTTCCCCTATGATGCCGACAATCAGTGGGCCTCATCCCAATTTTTGCCAATACCGATTTCCACTTTAAGCGGCACCGCCAACTTCATACTTCCTTCCATCAGCTCATGAATACGTTGGCTGGCTGCTTCAATCGCCGATTGATGGACTTCAAACACCAGTTCATCATGTACCTGCATAATCATACGTACCAGCGGCGTCTCTTGCCCTTGTAACCAAGCATCCACCTCGATCATCGCGCGCTTGATGATATCTGCAGCAGTACCTTGCATCGGAGCATTAATCGCCGCCCTTTCAGCCGCCTTGCGGCGCATACCGTTGCTGGAGCGCACATCTGGCAGATAGAGCCTGCGACCATCAAGGGTACTCACATACCCCTGTTCCTCCGCTTGTTGCCGTGTTTGTTCCATATATCTCAGCACGCCAGGATAACGCTCGAAATACAGGTCCATATAGCGCTGGGCATCACTACGCGAAATCCCCAACTGACGGGCCAAGCCAAAAGCACTCATCCCGTAGATCAAGCCAAAATTGATGGCCTTGGCACTACGACGTTGCTCATTGGTCACTTTATCCAACGCCAAGCCAAATACCTCTGCCGCCGTTGCCCGGTGAATATCTTTACCGTCGGCAAACGCTTTCAACAACCCCTCGTCCTGAGACAAATGGGCCATGATACGCAATTCAATCTGCGAGTAGTCGGCAGCAACAATGCAATAACCTTCTGGCGCAATAAATGCCTGACGAATACGGCGACCTTCATCATTACGTACCGGGATATTCTGCAAATTTGGATCACTGGAAGAAAGGCGACCTGTAGCAGTAACAGCCTGATGATAAGAGGTATGTACTCGACCGCTGACCGGATTGATCATTAGTGGCAGTTTGTCGGTATAAGTGGTTTTAAGTTTCGCTAAACCACGATATTCCAGGATCACTTTAGGTAATGGGTAATCCAGAGCCAGTTCAGCCAACACCTCCTCATTGGTAGAAGGTGCACCACCAGGAGTTTTTTTCAGAATCGGTAACTTTTGTTTTTCATACAAAATAGCCTGTAATTGCTTGGTGGAAGCCAGGTTAAACGGTTCCTCTGCCAACTCATGCGCCTGTACCTCAAGCTCGGCCAAACGTTTGGTCAGTTCTTTTGAGTGGGCCGCCAGAATATTGGGGTCAATCAGAACACCGGTTCGCTCTATATGAGAAAGCACTGGCAACAGTGGCATTTCAATCTCATTGAATACTTTTAGCAAATCTGCCTGTTCTTTTATCTGTGGCCACATCACTAAATGCAGTTGCAGCGTGACATCGGCATCTTCCGCAGCATAAGGAGCCGCCTGTTCAAGGGCGATTTGATTGAAAGTCAGCTGATTTTTACCCTTACCCGCGATCTCTTCAAAAGTAATGGTTTTATGACCCAAATAGCGATCAGCCAGGCTATCCATATCGTGTCGACCACTGACACTATTGAGTACATAAGATTCGAGCATGGTATCGTAAGCAATACCACGCAAGTCGATGTCATAACGTGCCAATAAACTCTTATCAAACTTCAGGTTCTGCCCAACCTTGAACGCTTTTTCATCTTCTAATAGCGGTTTCAACGTTGCCAGTACATAGTCCCGATCCAGCTGTGGTGGGGCATCCAGATAATCATGTGCAACGGGCAAATAGGCAGCCACTCCGGGCTCAATAGCAAAGGAGAGACCAATCAGATTGGCAGTCAGCGTATCCAGACCGTCTGTTTCGGTATCAAAGGCAAAAACATCCGCTTTTCTTAGGCGTTGCAACCAATCAGCAAACGTTTCCTCATCAAGGATTGTGACATAGCCATCCTGTGATAAGGTTGCTTCCACGGTTGCTCTTGGCTCCTCCACAAGAGCGGCAGCTTTTACTGCACTTTTTGCCTTGTGACTGGATTTATTGTCTAACCAGGAACCCGCTTCAACATCAGCCATCCAGCGCTTAAATTCGTAGCGTTTAAACAGCGCCTGCAGTTGATCGACATCTGGTGAACGAACCGTAAGCTCATTACAGTGAATATCCAGCTCTACATCAGTTTTTATCGTTGCCAGTTTGTAAGAGAGATAAGCCAACTCTTTATTCTGTTCCAACTTGGCCGCCATGGTCTTGGCACCACGAAAACTTAGCGTAGCAATACTGTCAAGGTTGGCATAGAGCACATCCAGCCCGCCTAGCTCTTGTAGCAATGCCTGTGCGGTTTTTTCCCCGACACCGGGTACACCAGGAATGTTATCTGACGAGTCACCCATTAGCGCCAAGAAGTCGATAATCAACTCAGGGGGAATACCGTATTTATCACACACCCCCTGAGGGCCAAGAATGGTGTTATTCATGGTATTGATCAACGTGATATTAGGCGTTACCAATTGCGCCATATCTTTATCGCCAGTGCTGATCAGCACGGAGTGTCCCGCTTTTTCTGCCTCTTGAGCCAAAGTACCAATAACATCATCAGCTTCCACACCTGGCGTAACTAATAGTGGTAACCCCATGGCTTTAACCATCTGGTGCAGCGGTTCTACCTGTGCACGAAGATCATCTGGCATTGGTGGCCGATGTGACTTGTATTCGCTAAACAACTCATCACGGAAGGTTTTCCCTTTGGCATCAAACACCACCGCAACATGGCTCGGCGTATACTGCAGCAGCAGACTACGCAGCATATTCAGCACCCCGTACATCGCCCCGGTAGGCTCACCGGATGAATTGGTCAACGGTGGGAAAGCATGATAGGCGCGGTAAAGGTAAGAGGAACCATCTACTAATATCAGTGGGTTTTCTGCAATCTGGGCCATAGTATTTCTTTTTCGTTAAAAGGACTGGGGTAAGCATGCCATAGCTGGCCGCTGCTGACGAATCTTAGCGTACATTATGCGTAAATTAACCAGGATTATGTGATAAAACTCGCAAGCTGAAATCTGTGGATAAGTTTGTGAATAAATTAAATAATAATTTATAACACTCAGCCTATCATTATCACCTTAAATAAAAAAACCAATACAAATCAAAGTAGTGTGATTTTGCTCTTTATTATTTAATGTACTCATTCCTTTTGAGATATTTGTGGATATATCACCAGGTTTATTCAGAAAGTAAATCAATTGAACGTAATAAGCTGACAGAAAATAAGTGAATTATTCACGCAGCTATTTACTTAAGATAACCAGCAGCCACCATTTAGAGATAGGCTGTGTCGGCGCTGAAACGCATTGCCGTTGTAGAGGCTTGGTTGTTATAGAGGCTTAGTTGTCAGGATTGAATATTAGGCAGGAATTCCAATTTTGGCTGAATGCATTACGGCAGGAAAAAGATCATCTACTTGATAAACCCGAACGTCAATAAAGTTAAAAAAAACGCCGGATTAACCGGCGTGATAAAAATCATTCAGTTTACTGTTGCGCAAGCAAGAATTTAACAACATCAGCAAATTGCTGCCCTAAAGTATCCGTAGAGCTAGCATCAAGACCTTCGGTTCTCACCATGTATTTGCCATTAACAAATATCGCCGGAACACCTCGTAGTTGTAAATCATCTGCCGCCTTTTGTTGCTGAACGACCAACGCTTTTACCACAAAGCTATTTAATGCAGAATCATACTGCTCTGCAGATACGCCAGCATTGATAAAGACATTACGGATATCATCTGGCGTTTTTAAGGTTTGCTTCTTATGGATAGCATCAAACATTGGCTGGGTAATTTTATCTTCAACCCCTAAAGCCATGGCTACCGCCCAAGCTTGGGTCACTTCTTTACCTAATGGACCCAGAAACTCGACATGATACTTGGTCATCTTTGTTCCTTCTGGCAGTGATTTTTTCACTGTGTCAGAAACATGATAAACCTCTTCAAACTGATAGCAGTGTGGGCAGTAAAAAGAGAAAAACTCCAGCACCTTCGGCTCACCCGGCACTGGATTTTTCAAGGTGATATATTGCTGACCATCACTGAATTGCGCAGCAGAAACACTGAATGCCATCAGCATGCCAACAAGTGCCAAGTAAATTTTTTTCATAAGACCAAATTCTCCATCATGTTAATACGTCAATACATTGGCATTAGCTGCAAAGGAGGTTCCTGCAACAGCTTCACCTGTTCTGTAAATGTTTTCACCTGAGTTAACCAAAAATCAGGCTCAATCATCCACGGAAAATTTTTAGGAAACGCGGGATCCTGCCAGCGACGAACCACCCATGCCAGATAATACACCATCCGCATGGCCCGTAATGGCTCAATCAATGCCAACTGACGGCGATCAAACTCGGCAAATTCCTCATAAGCTTCCAGCAAAATATTTAACTGTAGTTGTTGTTCCTGACGATTACCATGCAACAACATCCATAAATCCTGTACTGCGGGCCCATTTCGCGCATCGTCAAGATCGACAAACAACGGCCCATCGCGCCACAATATGTTGCCCGGATGGCAGTCACCATGCAAACGCAACGGTTGCCAGTCTAACTGCCAATGCGGTTTAATCGCCGCAATCAGAGTATCTGTGGCCTGTAAAAAAATATCGCGCTGCGATTTGGGTAGCAAATCACAGGCTGCAAGAACCTGCTGCGGTGCCGTGAGATATTCTTCAACCCCAATGGTAGGCCGCTCGACAAACAGATTTTCACTACCTACCAGATGAATATGGCCAAGATATCGCCCGACCCACTCTAACTGTTCAAGATTATCTATCTCATACTGCCGGCCACCTACACTGGGAAACAGCGT
Organism: Serratia sp. HNCC26DJ244; assembly: GCF_057180565.1. NCBI lineage: Bacteria > Pseudomonadati > Pseudomonadota > Gammaproteobacteria > Enterobacterales > Yersiniaceae > Serratia > Serratia sp. HNCC26DJ244. Next base: position 103,386 of record NZ_JBXUGO010000016.1, read on the forward strand.
AAAAAAGAATCCTGCATGAGTATGTAAGGTCTTCCCTCTTAACATAAGTGGTGTTACCACCGGTATGTCGTTTTGAGATAAATCACAAGAAAATTGGTGTTCTTCCTCTATTTGCTCCTTACTCCAACGTTCTGGCCGATAAAATTTCACTACATAACGTTTACGGTCTTCATCCATAAACTGATAAACGCGGTTTTCATAACTATTCAGTGCTGTTAGCCCGGAATCGATACGCAAACCTATCCCCTCTAAGGCATCCATAATCAAATCAGGAGAAAGCGTTTCAAAATTAAATACAGCGTTGTTCATAACAACCATTCAGTTTATTAGATAACAACAACAGGCCAAGCATGAAAACCCTCGTACTTGGGTATATACCCATCACCATTCAAGCGGCAAGGGGCTGGCATTCCCAACGCATCCAAGTCAATGGATAAGCAAGCTTCAAGAACTTCACTGCGTTGCCACCTATCTGCATCTTAAACGGTCTTAGGTGTAAATTTTAATCTTTTATCACACCACGAGCGCGTAGCAGTGCCGTTTTGAAATCGTCTTCATAATCCTTTTTCAAACCTGGGATCTGCTCACTACCCGCACTACCGCGCATTTTAAGATGATAGATTAAAATATCATCACTTAAATCAGCCAGATCACCATGAAAACCCGCTTCTTGTGCCAACTTTTGTAAAAACTGTATCAGATTGAGGTCTGGATCCTGTTGCCAGGCTGGCTGCAATAGCTCAATCAACTCATTTAGGCGGTGCGTTTTCATATCAATATCATCCAATGAAACTGTTAGACCCACAAAGTAGCAGGCTTGTACGCACAGTGAAAGATCCTGCGTGTCAATAAAGGTAAATCCTGCTGTCAGCAAGGCTTTAGCGTTACAATCAAGACATGAGTAATAAGGTAGGATGATGATAACTATGTATGCAGAAATAACCGGTGTACTTCTCGCTGGCGGTCGCTCTACACGAATGGGTGGACAAGACAAAGGCTTGATTCAACTTGGTGATAAAGCCTTATACCAGCATGTATTGTGTCGGTTAACCCCACAGGTTAATCAGATTATCATCAGTGCAAACCGTAATCTGCAATCTTATAAGAAAAGTGGATGCCCAATAGTCAGTGATCTAACTACAGACTATCCGGGCCCTTTAGCGGGGATCTTAGCGGGTCTCATCAACGCCAGTACCGAATGGATTGTATCAGTACCTTGCGATGTGCCAGATTTCCCTCTCAATTTGGTGGAGCACTTATGGCTGAATAAAGGGAGTTCCTTGGCAGCCTATGCCCATGATGGCGAACGCAATCACCCTACCTTCGCCTTATTACATACCAGTCTGGCAGCAGATTTAAATCATTATCTGGCACACAATGAACGTAAGTTGATGCTGTTTATGGCTAGCGTTAATGCACGACAGGTGGTGTTTAACGGGCAACAAAGTGCATTCCGTAATTTGAATACGCCTGGGGATTGCCAGCAATGGTTACAGGAATCCGGGAGACAACAATAATGGGTACATTACCACCTTTGTTGGCTATTGCTGCCTACAGCGGTACCGGCAAAACAACGTTACTTAAACAACTAATCCCATTACTGGGACAACAACAGATCCGTGTTGGCCTTATAAAACATACACATCATGATATGGACGTGGATACACCAGGTAAGGACAGCTACGAATTACGTAAAGCGGGTGCCGCTCAAACACTAGTGGCCAGTGATCGGCGTTGGGCATTGATGACTGAGATGCCGGAAGGACAGAGTTTAGATTTAAACTATCTAGCGGGCAGGTTCGATAGTAATAAAGTTGATTTAATCCTGGTTGAGGGATTTAAGCATGAACAACTGAGTAAAATTATTCTCTACCGCGAAGCGGTTGGTAAGCCACTTTCAGATATGCTGGATAAATATGTTATTGCTGTAGCCAGTGACACAAGGATTGAAGGCATCGCACCATGGCTAGATATCAATCAACCGGCAATGATCGCCTTATTTATTGCCCAATGGCTTGAATCAGAGAAGCGA